>NZ_JBEZKA010000132.1:0-1037 GCF_040651435.1 Streptomyces sp. NPDC048479 | reverse complement strand
AGAAGCCTTCCGCTTACCGTTCGACAGGCTTGATCAGTCGAACACGGTTCCTGTTTGGGTGATCTCTCGGCAGCCGCGGCATAACGGCAGGGCCTCCTGGTAGCTCGGGGTTGCGATCCCAACCGAGCAGCACCAGGAGGCCCTGTGTCGCAGTCTTTCGTGCTCGCGTCCGCGGAGTCCAACGCGCCGTCACTGGAGTGTGACTGCCTCGCGCACAGGTTCGGCAACGCGGCGGACGGTCCGGAGCGCGTCCGGTGTTACGGCTCTGACCTGACGGAGGCGGAGTGGCAGGTCGTCCGGCCGTTGCTGCCGGTGCCTGCGTGGCTTCAGGGGCGGGGTGGTCGGCCGGAGGGCTTCTGCCACCGCGTGATGCTGGACGCGGTGCGCTATGTGGTCGACAACGGCGTCAAGTGGGCCAACCTGCCGGCGGACTTCCCGCCATATCGGCGGGTGCACGCCTTCGCCCGCCGCTGGCAGGTCACGGGCCTGCTTGCCGAGCTCCACGACCGGCTGCGCGACAGGGTGCGCCAGAAGGAGGGCCGCTCACCGGACCCGACGGCCGCGATCGTGGACTCGCAGTCGGTGCGGGCGGCAGCAAATATCCCGAGCTCAACGTCCGGCTGGGACGGCGGGAAGAGGGTGGGCGGCCGCAAGCGGCACCTGGTGGTGGACTGTCTCGGCCTGGTTCTGGCGGTCATGGTGACCGCGGCGAGCGTGCAGGACCGGGACGCGGGAGTGCCGCTGCTTGAACGGCTGCGCACACTGTATTTCTCCATCCGCCTCGTCTGGGCGGACGGCGGCTATGCGGGCCGGCTGGTGGACTGGGCGGCCGAGAAGTGCCAGCTCACCCTGGAGATCGTCAAACGCTCCGACGACACGGCGGGGTTCGTGGTGCTGCCGCGCAGGTGGGTGGTGGAAAGAACGCTGAGCTGGCTGATGCGTTCGCGTCGTCTGGTGCGTGACTACGAGACGCTGCCCGCCATGCACGAGGCCATGGTGCTGTGGTCCATGACCATGCTCATGAGCGGCCGCCTGGC
>NZ_JBEZKA010000131.1:0-1095 GCF_040651435.1 Streptomyces sp. NPDC048479 | reverse complement strand
CCGATCCAGGCGGCGACGCTGCCGAACTCCCTGGCCGGCCGGGATGTGCTGGGCCGCGGGCGTACCGGTTCGGGCAAGACGCTTGCCTTCGGTCTGGCGTTGCTGGCCCGTACCGAGGGCAGGCGTGCCGAGCCACGTCAGCCGCTGGCGCTGGTCCTGGTTCCGACCCGCGAGCTGGCTCAGCAGGTCACCGACGCGCTCACCCCCTACGCCCGGTCGCTGAAGCTGCGGCTGGCCACCGTGGTCGGCGGTATGTCGATCGGCCGCCAGGCCAGTGCGCTGCGCGCCGGGGCCGAGGTCGTGGTGGCGACGCCGGGCCGCCTCAAGGACCTCATCGAGCGCAAGGACTGCCGTCTGGACCGGGTGGACATCACCGTCCTGGACGAAGCCGACCAGATGGCCGACATGGGCTTCATGCCCCAGGTCACCGAACTCCTCGACCAGGTACGCCCCGAGGGCCAGCGGATGCTGTTCTCGGCCACCCTGGACCGCAATGTCGACCTGCTGGTGCGCCGCTACCTCCACGACCCGGTGGTCCACTCCGTCGACCCCTCCGCGGGCGCGGTCACCACGATGGAACACCACGTCCTGCACGTCCACGGCGCCGACAAGTACGCCACCACCACCGAGATCGCAGCCCGCGACGGCCGCGTGATCATGTTCCTGGACACCAAGCACGCCGTGGACCAGCTCACCAAGCACCTGCTCAACAGCGGCGTACGCGCCGCCGCGCTGCACGGCGGCAAGTCCCAGCCCCAGCGCAACCGCACCCTGGCCCAGTTCAAGACCGGCCACGTCACCGCGCTGGTGGCCACCAACGTCGCAGCCCGCGGCATCCACGTCGACAACCTCGACCTCGTCGTCAACGTCGACCCGCCCAGCGACCACAAGGACTACCTGCACCGCGGCGGCCGCACCGCCCGCGCCGGCGAGTCCGGCAGCGTCGTCACCCTGGTCCTGCCCAACCAGCGCCGCGACATGGCACGCCTCATGGCAGACGCCGGCATCACCCCGCACACCACCCACGTCCGCTCCGGCGAAGCCGAACTCAACCGCATCACCGGCGCCCAGCCCCCCTCCGGCATCCCCATCACC
>NZ_JBEZKA010000130.1:0-1111 GCF_040651435.1 Streptomyces sp. NPDC048479 | reverse complement strand
TATTGATCCGAAACTCAAAGGGTTCTATTCGAGGGTGTAGCGGACGTGTGGGCCGCCGAAGTAGCCGCGGATGATGTGTGGTTGGCGCTGGCGGCGGTGGAAGAACCTGCGGGTCTCGGCGGCGAGTTGTGCCTGGCCGCGGGCCCGGCTGTGATGCGGCAGGCTCCGCTTGAGGTCGGCGTTGACCAGCTCGTCGGGGTTCAGCTCGGGCGAGTACGACGGCAGGAAATGCAGCTCGATCCGGTCGGGGTGAGCGGCCAGCCAGTCACGGACCTTCCGTGAGCGGTGGGCGGAGTGCCCGTCCAGAACGAGGTGAACCTTGTGCGTGAAGTGTCCGGCGAGGCGGTCCAGGAAGCGGCACATGACGCCGGCGTCGAAGGACTCGGTGAACACCATGAAGTGCATGCGGCCCTTGGTACTGATCGCGGACATCGCGTTCACCGAGAACCGGTTGCCGCTGCGGCGCACGATCGGCGTACGGCCCTTCTCGCCCCAGGTGCGGCCGGTGACCTGGTCGGAACGGATGCCGACCTGATCGGCGAAGAGCACCTCGCCACCCTCGGCCCGCGCCTTCGCCCGGATCGCCGGCCAGGTCTCCTCCAGCCAGACGCGGACCGCCTGCGGGCTCTGCTCGACGGCCCGCTTGTCCGGGCGCTGGAACGACAGACCCCAGCGGCGCAGGTACTTGCCCACGCCCTGCTCGGTCAGCCGCACCCGGTACAGCTTCGCGATCAGGTCGCCCACCCCGGCACGCGTCCACAGTTGACCGGAAAGCCCCAGGTCGCAGGGACAGTGGTCCAGCACGGCCTGTCGAATAGCCTGCTGCTCGGCCTCGTCGAGCACCTGATGCTCACCGGGACGCCGCCCGCGTGGCCGGCATACCAACGCCTGACGCCCGCCCTCCAGCCACTTCGCCCACCAGCCGTCCACCGCCTTGAGCGAAACCTGGAACATCGCGGCGACATCCTCACGGTCCCGGCCCGCCGCCATCGCAGCCACCGCCCGCATCCGCAGAGCCTCCTGCACCTGCGGCGCCAACTGCCGCGCATCCCCCACCAGTTCAGTCACGCATCGATCAACGATCCAGAACCCCTACCGTTTCGGATCAATA
>NZ_JBEZKA010000129.1:0-1133 GCF_040651435.1 Streptomyces sp. NPDC048479 | reverse complement strand
CGCACGACGGCGCAGCAGCCGACCCGTGCGACGGTGGCACGAGCGCCCGCGCCCTGGCCGAGAAGCTGGACCTCGTCCCCGGGATCGGGCCGACCACCGCACAGATCATCCTCGCCGAGATCGGCGCAGACATGAGCCGCTTCCCCACCCCCGAACACCTCGTCTCGTGGGCCAAGTTGTGCCCCCGCACGATCCAGTCCGGCGCGAAGAACACCGCAGGCCCGGCCGGGCAGGGCAATCCCTGGCTCAAGGGCGCACTCGGCGAGGCCGCCAATGCCGCCGCCCGCACCGACACCTTCCTCGGCGCCCGCTACCGGCGCATCGTCAAACGCCGTGGCCACGCCAAAGCCCTGGTCGCCGTCGCTCGCTCGATACTCGTCATCGCCTGGCACCTGATCAACGACCCGGACGCCTCCTACCAGGAACTCGGCTCCGACTGGCACCAACGCCATCTCAACCCCGCCCGCAAGACCCGCGACCTCGTCCGCCAGCTCCAAGCCCTCGGCCACCAGGTCGCCCTCACACCGACATCAGTCTGACCGCCCGTCCCACCGACATCCGGTCCGCAAGCGGCCCGGATGCTGCCGCCTGCCCAGCTACGGGTGGATTTTCCGTTCAGCATCAAGGTCCTCGATGCCATGGCCGAGTGGCAGAACCGGCCCCTCGACCCGGTTTACCCCGTCGTCTTCATCGACGCCATTCACGTGAAAATCAGGGTTCTGTCGACGATCTTGTGATGCGGACGGTCGAGCGGGTCGTGTGCACTGTTCGCGATCATGCATCGCGTGCTCTCGTGATGTGCTTTTGGAGCTGTTTCCGTACCTGTCCGCGTTGCTCATCGAGGAGGTCGAGCGACGGCCGGACAAGGTGGCGTTGAGGACGCGGGTGCGGGCGAAGTGCGGGTCCTGCCGGTGCGGTCAGAGCTCTGCTCGGGTGCACGGCCGGTACGTACGCAAGCTGCGTGACGTCGCCGTGGGCGGGCTCGGCGTGGTGATCGAGTTACGCATACGCCGGTTCCGCTGCGAGAACCCTGCTTGCTGTCCGCGTACACCCTCATCTCCATAGCGAGGTACAACCTCACATCCAGAGTTCTCGGCGCGTCGTAGAGGCGTTCGAGTAGAGGAGTTGATCAC
>NZ_JBEZKA010000128.1:0-1144 GCF_040651435.1 Streptomyces sp. NPDC048479 | reverse complement strand
GGTCAATTGTCCCCGTCGCCGATGTCCGAAGTGAGGGTCATCGATGTGAGGTTCTCGGGCGCCTGAGCAACGCTGCAGGTTCCGTAGTCGAGAAGAAGGAGACTCCGATGCGTCGATCAGCAGCCAAGATCGCCTGCATAGCGGGGACAGTTGCCGGCCTCGTCGCTCTGACGGTCGGCCCCGCCGCGGCGAGTGAGCCCCACAGCCTGTACTCGCCGTCCGCAATGGTGCTGACGGTCGGTCAGGGCGAGAGCGCGGCGACAGCGACCATCGAACGGGCCGCCACCCTCACCTGCACGCCGACCGCCGGCGGAACCCACCCGGACGCCAAGGCCGCTTGTGCGGACCTGGAACGCGCCCACGGCCAGCCCGCGCTCACGCTGAACGACGACTCGGGGCGCATCTGCCCGAAGATCTACGCTCCCGTCACCGTCACAGCTGACGGCGTGTGGAAGGGCACCCGAGTCTCGTACGAGCAGACGTTCGCCAACAGCTGTGTGGCACGGTCCCGGGTCACGCATCTGTTCGACTTCTGACACCCGGCGGCGGCAACAACTCCAGCACGCGAGGACGGTGGTCCGGCCGAACGGCCCGACCACCGTCCTCATGCTCACCCGGTGCCTCGGCGGCGTGGAACGCGGGGAGGCACCATGACCGCACGACGGGTAGGCCAGCCCGCCTGCGGGGGCGTTCGCGTGCGACCGGAAGTCGTACAGGCGACGAACGCGCGTCGAGAAGGTCAGTGGGTCTGCGTGCCGGGCCGGGCGCGGCTGGTCGAAGGGCGAGGCGACGGTCGTGGGCGTGCCCGGCTGCGGGACGGCCGGGCATGCCTCCGCACCGAGGATCTCGATTTTCCTTGTGCGCAGGCGACCTTTCCCTCGCTCGGTGACGGCTCGTGGAACGATCGATCAGATCGATTTATACAAGTGGCGGAACTCGAATCCCGGATCGATTCAGCCGATTCCCCGCGCCATCGAAAAGAGAGCTTCTGCGCCCTCTTGCGCGACTCCGAGCGCCGCAGCCCACGAGACGTGGATCTCTCAGGAGCCAAGAGCGCGAGTGTTCCCGAACCGTCGCGTTCGACACCCGAGGGAGGGCAGGGTTCACATCTCCTCACATGAAGTTTCTTGTAAGTGAAGGAATC
>NZ_JBEZKA010000127.1:0-1176 GCF_040651435.1 Streptomyces sp. NPDC048479 | reverse complement strand
GTCACCGATGCGATCGAAATGGCCGTGGCCGCCCGCGGCGGCCACCGCCACGGCGTGGTTTTCCACACGGACAGGGGCGCTCAAGGCGGATTCAACTGGTCGTCGCAACAGCTCGTTTATGGAGGTGTTGATGGGCAGGCCAGCGGGTTGGATGACGGAGTTGACCGGCAGGTCACCGATGAAGTCGCCGGGCAAGCCGTCGCTGCGACGCGACGTGGAGCGGTTGTTCTGGCATGAGATCGGCAAAGGACGTACCAGCGAGGAGGCCGCGATCGCAGTCGGCGCGTCGCAGGCGGCCGGCAGTCGTTGGTTCCGGGAGCGTGGCGGCATGCCGACGTTCCTGCGTGTCCCGGTCTCGGGCCGCTACCTGTCGTTTGAAGAGCGTGAAGAGATCGCCTGCTGAAGGCCCAGGACGCTGGGGTGAGAGAGATCGCCCGTCGGCTCGGCCGCCATCCCTCGACCATCTCCCGGGAACTACGCCGCAATGCGGCCACCCGCGGAAGCAAGCTCGACTATCGAGCGTCCGTCGCGCAGTGGAAGGCCGAGCTGATGGCGCAACGTCCCAGGACGGCCAAGCTGGTCGAGAACGACCGGCTACGCGGTTACGTGCAGGAACGGCTCTCGGGCCAGGTCCGACGCGCGGACGGGACAACGGTGACGGGGCCCGTGGCGGCACCGTGGAAGGACGCAACAAACCACGCCGCCAGGACCGGCGATGGGCGACCGCCTGGAGCCCGGAGCAGATCTCGAACCGGATGCAGGCCGACTTCCCCGATGATGACTCCATGCGCATCTCGCACGAGGCGATCTATCAGGCCCTCTATGTCCAAGGGCGCGGGGCGCTCACGCGCGAACTGGCGGCCTGTCTGCGTACCGGGCGTGCACCGCGGGTTCCCCGTGCCCGTTCCCGACAGCGGGCGGGCACGTCACACCCGAGGTACTGATTAGTCAGCGGCCGGCCGAGGCCGAGGACCGCGCAGTCCCAGGCCATTGGGAGGGAGACTTGATCATCGGCACCGGCAAGTCCGCGATCGGCACGCTGGTCGAGCGAACAACCCGATTCACCATGCTCCTGCACCTGTGTTGATGCTTCCTGAAGACTGGTTCTGGATCACTTTCCGTGCAGAGCCACGGAGCGTCACCGAAGCCGCGAACATGAGCGGTTGTGGCTGACGA
>NZ_JBEZKA010000126.1:0-1194 GCF_040651435.1 Streptomyces sp. NPDC048479 | reverse complement strand
CGCGCGGCCGAGCAGGATCCGGTCCGGCACCCGGTCCATGACCTCGTGGTTGGTGTCGTCCGAGGTCTCCGTCAGCCCGTAGGCGTTGACCAGCCCGATCCCGGACTCGGCCGCGAACCAGCGCTCGGCGAGCTCCTTCTTCAGCGCCTCACCGGTCACCGAGACGCACCGCAGGTCCGGCAGTTCGCGGGGGCGCTGCTCCAGACTGGACAGGACGACTTCGAGGTAGGACGGCACCACTTGGAGCACGCCGACCCGGCCGTCGACGATCGTGTCGAGGAACTGCTGGGCATCCAGGATCGCCTCCTGTTCGACCAGCAGGGTCCGACCGCCGACCAGGAGCGCGGAGAGCAGTTGCCACAGCGAGATGTCGAAGCACTGGGGTGCGGTCTGGGCCACCACCTGCCCCTCGCCGATCCCCAGATCGTCGATCTTGGCGAACAGATGGTTGAGCATGCCCGCGTGCTCACACATCGCCCCCTTCGGCTCGCCCGTGGAGCCGGACGTGAAGTAGATGTAGGCGAGCTGGTCCGGCGCGACGGCGATACCGAGATCACCGTCGGGATGGTCTTCTTCGTAGGCCGCGTCGACGACCAGTGTCTGGACTGCGGGCAGCGTCTCGAGGGCCTGGTCGAGGGTGGTGGTGCTGCCGGGTTCGGTCAGCACCAGGCCGCACCCCGCGCGGGCAAGTGTGGTCGCGATGCGCCCGGCCGGAAAATGCGGCTCGACGGGAAGGTATACGCCCCCGGCCTTGAAGATGGCCAGCACGGCGGCCAGCCAGTTGAGGTTGCGCTCCGTCACCACCGCGACGACGCCCTCGCGGCCGAGGCCGCGGGCCAGCAGGGCGCGTGCCAGCCGGTTCGCGCGGGCATTGAGCTCGCGGTAGGTCCACTGCCTTTCGCCGTGCACGGCTGCGACGGCGTCCGGATGCGTCCGCACTCGCTCCTCGAACAGCTCGTGCACCCGGCGGTCCGGCAACTCCCGGCGCGGTCCGGCCAGCCCTTCGAGCTGGAAGCGGAGTTCCTCGTCGGACAGCAGGCTCTGCCGCCCGTGCCCGGCATCAGGGTCGGCGGCGATCAGTGCGAGTGCGGTGAGGTGATAGCCGGCGATCCGGGCGGCGCAGTCCGCGTCGAGGACGTCGGTGCGGTAGCGCAGCTGCAGCACACGCCGGCCGCCGCGGCGGGGGAACCCGAT
>NZ_JBEZKA010000125.1:0-1267 GCF_040651435.1 Streptomyces sp. NPDC048479 | reverse complement strand
TGAGCTGAACCGGATTGTGTAGGCGCTTCTGAAAGATCGCCTCGGCAGATGGGAGAGCAATTCCGAGGGCCGTGGCCGAGGGCAGCTGGCCCGATTTGCTGACTCCGGCAAGCGGGCCGAACCAGCTCAGCTCCACCACCCCAAGGACGTTGCCGAGCTGCGGCGGGCCAACGAGACCTGAAAGCGCCTCTGTCTTCCGCCAGGACGGTGAGGTTGATCCCTGGGAGTGGACACCGGGTTTCATGCGATGAGTGACAGCGTAAGTGATGTGATCAGTTGTTGTTCGAACTCGGCGGGGGTGGGGTAGTTGAAGGGCCCCGACCCCTGATCTTGGACACTTGAGACAGTGATCACCGTCCTCGCATCGCCCGCTCGAGCTCCTGCTACTGGCACCGCGCGGGACGGGGGCGGCGGACGCGAAGCTGGCCGCCCGTATGCACAGTGCTCCAAGGCTCGGCTACCGATTGCGCAGCCGTTTACAAGGCGCTGCGGGCGCGTACATCGCTTTGTATGACGAGCCGATCACCCAGCAGGCGTCGAAGCAAACGCCGTCAGCGAGAAGATGACCGCCCCGCGCGTCCTGTTCGCGGCTGCGTTCTGGGGGCGTTCGGATCACCCCGTCGGCCTCGGCTGCTTGTGGAGCGCTGGACTTTCCACGGGAGGGAGACACGTGGGAGAGCAGGATGCGGTAGTGCAGCACCGCGATCGAAGCTGCCGTCACGATCCCGCGGCTGATCTGGCGTCTGTTTGGCGATCGCCGACGGCAGGCTGGCCTGCCCAGGTCGAAGACGATGCTGCAGCTAAGGAGGCCGGCGGGAAGCGTCCAGTCACCGCACGCCGGGTGCTGCGTCGGACGCCGCGTATGCAGCGGCCGCTGAATCTGGACGATCGGTGCATCCAAATACAACGCGAACGCGAGCGGGCTGAACGTGCCGGGCGGGCAGTAGCGGGGGTGACCGTGGCACATCATCGGCCTGGCCGTCGACGGCAGCACTCCGTGCGACGGAGCGAGCCGATTACATCGCCGCCGAGGCTGCCCGAGTGGGCGGTCCAGGCCATCGACGCGGCCCATTTCCGGCACGGTGAGTACCCTCGACCCGCACAGGCGGCCCAGGCATCTCCCGCGCCAGTTCAGGCAATCCGGGCGCCGGCAGTGCTCCAGTCAACGCCGGGCCTTGCCGGGGCTTGCCGCCGCCGTCGGCGGCTTGTCTCGTCGGCTGGACCTTGACCCGCCGGCCTGCCGGGGTGGGCGCTTGGGCGGCGGAGT
>NZ_JBEZKA010000124.1:0-1334 GCF_040651435.1 Streptomyces sp. NPDC048479 | reverse complement strand
AGATGCCCCTATGTTTCGTCAAGCGGCTGAAGGTGCCTGTGTGGCCGTCGGAGGCTGAATGTGCCGGTAGAGCTCGCGGGCCACGTAGCGTTTGAGACAGCGGATGATCTCGCGCTTGGACATGCCTTCGGCGGTGCGTCGTTGCAGGTAAGCCTGGGTGCGTTCGTCCCATCGTATGCGGGTCATCACGATGCGGTAGAGGGCGGCGTTGGCCTGCCGGTTGCCACCGCGATTCAGGCGCCGGCGCTGGGTCTTGCCGGAGGACTGCTCGACCGGGCTGACGCCGCACAGGGCAGCGAAGGATGCCTCGTCCGTTAGGCGGTCAGGGTTGTCACCTGCGGCGATGAGCAGGACGGCGGCGCTGTCGGGGCCGACGCCGACCAGGTCCAGCATCTGAGGGCGGCAGGAGCGGACGGCCCGTGTGGTGCGGCGGGTCAGCTCCTTGACCTCCGCGGACAGGTGCTGGATCCGCATGGCGAGCAGGCGCATCGTGAAGACTGCCTCGCCCCGCTCGTCTACGAGTGCCGCGCAGGTAGCGACCAGAGCCGGGTTGGTCAGGCCGGTGAGCAGATCGCGCAGGTCGGGGTCGATGTCCAGCAGGACGGCCTTGAGTTGGTTCATCGCCTGGGTGCGGGCCTTGATTGCCGATTCCTTGGCCAGCCGCAGGACGCGCATGTCCGCCGCAGGGCCGTCCGCGGTCTTGGGGGTGACCGTGGCGCGTCCCGACAGGACGGCGCGAGCTGCCGCGTCCGCGTCGATGGCATCGGTCTTGCCGCGCTTGCGCCGGGTGGCTCGGTCGGGCTGGTTCACCTCGACGACGTCGATGCCCGCCCGGCTCAGAGCCCTGGTCAGTGCGGCCCCGTAAGATCCGGTGCACTCGACACCGGCACGACGCAGTATGCCGAACGACCCTGCCCAGGCGATGAGTTGGCGATATCCGACAGCGGTGGTGGGGAACTCCTGGTGGGCGAGTGAGGCTCCCAGCGTGGTGATCACGGCCGCGACGTGGACGTCCTTGTGGGTATCGACCCCCAAGATCACATCCTCTGCCAGATCCGGGACATGCTGTGTGGGCAGCTTGGGCTGGGGCATGCTGGTGACGGTCACAAGGCTCCTCGGACTGGGGCTGGTGGCCGACGCCGGTCCGGTGGGCGGTCAGAACTGTGACGGTGCTTTGTGCAGCAAAGCCCCTATCGGGACACGTCCAGCGGGCCGGCGGCAGCGAGCGCCGCAGGGGGCCGGAAGCCGACAGATCTACTCCAAGGCAACTGTGGCCAGTTGTCGCACGGGTCAGGCTCCGGCCCCCGACGGCACTCCAGGAGTCTCACAGTTGT
>NZ_JBEZKA010000123.1:0-1362 GCF_040651435.1 Streptomyces sp. NPDC048479 | reverse complement strand
CTAGTACTGCAATCACAGTTACGGGGTGTGTCCGCGTTGTTTGTAGTGGCTGTTGCGGGCGCGTGTCTGGCTGAGTCTGCGCCAGTGTGACCAGTGCAGATGGTGGTGGATGGCGAGGTGGGCGGGGTGAAGGAGGTGGCCGATGAGGCGTCGTATCTCTGCCACGGACAGTGGTATCAGGCCACCGCTGGTTCCCCTTTTGAGAGTTCGTGGGCGCGGACGGCGGTCAGGGCGGCGAGGGCGGCCATGGCGAGGGTGATGTGCCGGTACCAGGCGTGGTAGAGGCGGACTTGGTAGTGGTCCAGGCCGCACTCGCCCTTCGCTGCCTGGAAGCACTCCTCGACGGCCCATCGGGCGCCGGCCACCCTGACCAGGTCTTTGAGGCGGGTACCGACGGGGCCGTAGCAGACGTAGTAGGCGAGGTCGGTCGGGTCCTTCAGGCTCCGCCGGGCCAGGACCCAGTGGCCGTGGCCGTTCTCCCACCAGATCCGGATGGGGATCCGGGCCCACTGGTACACGCGCTCACCGTGGGACCCCTTCCCCGCGGACACACGCTTCCAGGCCTGCGGCGCGATAGTGGCCACCAGCCCGTCGACACGACGTTCCCCCGCGCCGCGGGTGATGACGGTGTCGCTGGTCTTCACGCACATCACATGGCTGATGGCCCGCTGTTCCATCCACCACCTGAGGGATTTCGACTGCCCGTAGGCCTCGTCCGCGGTGACCCACGCGAACGGCACGCCGGCCTCCACCGCACGCAGGAGCATGGCCTTGAAGTGCTCGGTCTTCGTCGCGAACGCCACCTCGTCCGGGACGTCGGCCTCCCGGCACCGCTCGCGGTCGTCCGTCCACGAGGCGGGGAGATAGAGTTCCCTGTCGATCAGGGCCCGCCCCTTCGTGGAGGCGTAGGCCAGGAACGTGCCGACCTGGCAATTCTCCGTACGTCCGGCGGTGCCGGAATATTGCCGCTGGACGCCCGCCGAGCGCACACCCTTCTTCAGGAAGCCGGTGTCGTCACCGATCAAAACCGCGTCCCGGTCGCCGATCGTCTCGACGACGTAGTCCCGCACGTCGTCACGGACCGCGTCCACGTCCCAGTCTGCCTCGCCCAGCAGCCGCTGCATCCCGATCGGCAACCGGTCACCGGCCCGCTCCGCCAGCGTCCAGCCGTTCTTCCGCTCCAACGGAGCGATGAGTCCCCGCATATACGCAAGCGCCCGTCCACGCGGCTCCGACCTCACAAAACGCGACGCGAACCGGGCATGCAACCCCGCCAGCACCCCGTCCCACTCCTCAACCAACCCCACCCCGACCTCAGCCACACACCAACTCAACCACACGTAACTGTGATTGCAGTACTAG
>NZ_JBEZKA010000122.1:0-1456 GCF_040651435.1 Streptomyces sp. NPDC048479 | reverse complement strand
GCCCTCGAAGGAGGCGCCAACGTGGCATGATCACCCCAGCCGAGTTCTGTATGTGAGGTCGTACGCAGCTCTGGATCTGAGGTCGTACGCGGACAAGCGGTACGGTCGGAAGGTGGAGATCGGCAAGCTGCCGGGCGGGAAGGCGGCGGTGACCGAGCGGGCCGAGCAGACCGGCCGGGACGGGCAGAAGATCCTTGCCGCTGCCTGGGCCGCGTCCGCCCCGCCTCACCTGCGGCTGCTGCCGCAGGTAGAGATCCTCCGTCAGGTGTGGGTCCATCACTACTACTGGGATGCGCGCGCACGCCTGTGCTGGCGAGACGGTCATGCCCTGCCACCCGCCTCGCTGCGGTTCGACTCCCCGTATGACACCGATGCGCACTACTGCGTCAAACGGGACACCGCCTGGAGCGGCTACCGCGTCCATCTGACCGAGTCCTGCGACGAAGAGCGCCCCGAGCTGGTGGTCCACGTGGCCACGACACTCTCCACCGTGCAAGACGTACAGATGACCGCGACTATCCATGACGCCCTCGCCGAGCGGGAGTTGCTGCCGTGTGAGCACGTCGTCGATGCCGGCTACGTCACCCCGGCGCACATCGAGCGAGCCCAGCGAGTACACGGAATCACCCTGCTCGGCCCCGTAGTCCCCGACAACAGCCGCCAGGCCAAGGCCGGTTCGGGCTTCGCGAAATCGGCCTTCCCCGTCGATTGGGACCGCCACCAGGCCGCCTGCCCCCAGGGAGCGGTCAGCCGGGAGTGGAGACCCCTGCGGATCAGTGGGCACGACTACATCCAGGTCAAGTTCGCCAAGTCCGACTGCTTGGCCTGCCCGGTCCGCCCACAGTGCACCACCTCCGCCACCCGGCCAAGAGCCCTCGCCCTGCTGCCCACACGCGAACTCCACGAGATCCAGATGCGCAACCGCCTCGACCAGACCACCGCAGAGTGGCAGCACCGCTACGCGATCCGGGCTGGTATCGAAGCCACCCTCTCGCAGAACGTCCGCGCCCACGGCCTGCGCCGCTCCCGCTACCGCGGCCTGACGAAAACCCACGTCCAGCACATGTTAACCGCACTGGCCTGCAACGTCGCCCGCATCTCCGACTGGATCAACACCCCACCGACAACCCACCGCCGGTCAAGTCACTTCCGCGCTCTGTGCACCGCCGCCGCATGACCCCATCAACATCACCAACAGAGTCATGCCGTTGCGTTATGGGTTTGCGGGTTGAGGTCGTGTGATGCGGATGGCTTGGGCGCCGGTGTGGGCGGGTTGGGGCCAGGCATGGTGTGAGGTGATCCCCGTGGCGTGGGCACACCTGATAATGGATCTTGATGGTCCAGGAAGGTGTAGATCCACATGGCACGGCCCTCGAAGTACAGTCCGGAGTTCCGGTCCGACGCGATCGTGTTGTGGCGGGCCTCGGCGGGCAGGCGGACGTTCAAGGACGTCGCG
>NZ_JBEZKA010000121.1:0-1474 GCF_040651435.1 Streptomyces sp. NPDC048479 | reverse complement strand
GCCAATACCGGTTACTTAGGGCTTTGGTATGCGTCTGACCCGTTTGGGTTTGGTGGCGTCGATGATGGTGATGGTCGGAACGTGTGGGCGATCCGCAGTGTCGAGGGCAGCGCGCTTGAGGGGCCAGTTGGCGACTTTGCGTTTGATGACGCGGGGGTTGTTCCGGCGGCGTCGCGGTGGCAGGAGACGTTCGAGTAGTTCAGCGTGAGCGGCTTTGATCGCGCGGGCGAGTCTGCCGGGGGGAAAACGCCGCCTGGTCGGTGACCTGGCGGCGCACGACGCGCAGTGAGCGGGTGAAGGAAATCCGGTCCGGATCCCGGTCGGCCTGTCGTGCGGCCTGGTGCATCAGGTGTCGGATGGCGTGGTGGACGAGCAGGAAGCCGTAAAGTTCCTGCTCGGCTCCGTCAGGGTGCTGCGAACGCAGCACCAGGCGGGAACCGCCGAGGTGGGTCTTGATCTCGTCGAGGGTGGACTCGAACTCCCACCGCTGGGCATAGAGGGCAGCCAGTTCCGCGGCCGGGGCCTCGTCCGGGTCGAGGATCGTGGTGAGGAGCCGGTAGGCGCCCTCGTGGCCGGCGATGGTGTACTCCACCGCGCGTACCGGTACCCCGCGACGGGTGTGGTGGATGTCGGTGCGGTCGAATGTCTCGGTGAGGTAGGAGCCGTCCGGCAGTTGCTCGACCACGGGCAGCACGAGGTCTTTGCGGACTCGCCACAGCAGGTCCGCTCCCGTGGCGGCGGCTGTACGCCACAGGTCCACGCCGTAGAAGCCGCGGTCGGCCATCAGCAGCATCCCCGGCCGTAGGGACGACAGAACCTCCAGGGCCAGGGTCTGCTCTCCAGCGCGAAGAGGTCCGATCGCAGCGTCGAAGACGGCATGGGTGCCGCACTCCACCAGGCCGACCATGCGGATCTGCGGGTAGCCGACGTTCTGTTCGCCCCGTCCGGAGCGCGGCGGACGACCGAACGCCTCCACGTGCGCCTTCGTGTCGGGCAGGTCGAACGTGGTCCCGTCGATCGCGGTCAGCCGCCAGTCGCGGTAGAAAGCGCCCTGAGTACCCGGTGTGGCAACCGGACGGCACACCCGCACGAACAGCTGTCGCAGCGGCGCCACGCCCAACCGGGACCTGGCTTTCCAGATCGCAGCTGTACTCGGCACCGCCCACGACGTACGCCAACGCCGCGCGCCCTGCAAGCCTGCGGTCAGCAGCCGGGCGACCTCCTCATAGCTCTGCCCCGAAAACAGGCACATCGCCAACACGAAGTAGACCACCAGCCGGGCCGGCAACAGCCGATTCCGCTGCTCTACGCGGCCCGTCTCCGCCAACACCTCATCCACAAGTGACTGAGGAAACGCCTGCGTCAGCACCCCGACCGCAACTCGGTCGGACAATCGCCCACCAGATGACTTCAGTTGACCAGCTCTCGGCACATCACCAGCAACGACCAAACAGCCCCAAAGTTACCGGTATTG
>NZ_JBEZKA010000120.1:0-1542 GCF_040651435.1 Streptomyces sp. NPDC048479 | reverse complement strand
GCCCTCCACGCCACCACAAACAGCAGGTCAGACCGCATGGAGGACGCGTTTGCGCAGGAGGTCGAAGCTGGCGCGGCCGAACATCTGGCGCTTGAGCATCTTGATCTTGTTGTTGTGCCCCTCGACCGCGCCGGAGCTGTAGTTCAGGGTCAGGCCGTGGGTGACGGCGTCGAGGTCCTGCAGGAGACCGGCAGCGAAGGTGTTCAAAGCCGGGATCTGATCGGCCTGGACGGCTGCAATCCATTTCTTGAGGTGGCGGCCGCGGCGGTTGTTCATCAGCTCAGCAAAGTCCCGGACGTGCCGGACAGTGGCCGCCAGTCCCGGGACGCGCGTCAGGATCTCCTTCAGGCGCTGGGCGTCGTCGGCGTCGATCCGGTCGGGATGGCGGGTGATCCAGCCGGTGACGTCGCGGACCGAGGGCTGGCGACGTGGTGGATTCTGGCGCGGGAACGCAAGGCGGAGCTGGTGGACGTACTTGCGGACTATCTGCTCCTTGCCCGGGTAGCCGCGCTGCTGAATTTCCTCGAACAGGCGGCGGGCGTTGGTGCAGCCCTCCGCAAATCGCTGGTCGATGTGCTGCTTGAAGGGATCCAGGATGCTGGCCCGGCCCGTCCATTGCCCCACCAGTAGCTCGTCGGGGCCGGCCGCCTGCGCGTAGCGGCGGACGGTGTTGCGGGCCAGTCCCAGCTGGCGGGCGATGGTCTTCAGGCCGGTGCCGGTGGTCAGGAGCGCATGGATGGCGGCGTGCTGCTCTCGCACCCGTTCGGCCAGACGTCCTGTGGTTCTCGGTGGTGCGGCGAGCGACGGCATGGACACGGTCGGCGGTGGTTGGGTGGGATCGGGTTCAGGTGCGGGCTCCGGCAGGAGGGCTCGGTGCTGGACCACGGTCTTCTCGACCGCCTCGGCGAGGTTGTGCCACAAGTGATAGCGGTCTGCGACGTGGATCGCCTCGGGGGCGCCGAGGCGTCCGGCCTCGCCGAATGAGGCGGAGCGGTCCCTGCAGATCACTTCCACGCCGGGGTGGCCAGCCAGCCAGGCGGACACGGTCTCGACGGAGCGGTCAGGCAGCAGCTCGACCACGCGGCGGGTCTCGATGTCGACCAGGACGGTGGCATAGACATGGCCTTTGCGCAGGGCGAACTCGTCGATGCCCAGCACCCGCGGCGTGGCCGACGCATTCTCGGGGACCGCGCGTATCAGCCGCAGTAGGGTCGATCGGCTCACCGGCGTGGCCAACGCGTCCGTCAGCCTGGCCCCGGCTCGCCCGGCCAGCATCAGTGCCACCCGCTGCAGAGCCGCCTGTAGTCCCTGGCTCCGCCGTCCGTGGCGGAAGGTCAGCCCGGGTACCTGCTCGGCGAACGTGGCCTTGGGGCAGCCCGGTTGGCGGCATCGGAACCTGCGGACCTGTAACTCCACCACCACTTGTCGCCCCGCGGCAGCAGCTTCATCGAGGCGGCGCAGGTACCGGCTGTGGACGCTGGCCGAGACGGCTCCGCACGACGGGCAGGCAGCTGACCTGCTGTTTGTGGTGGCGTGGAGCGT
>NZ_JBEZKA010000119.1:0-1588 GCF_040651435.1 Streptomyces sp. NPDC048479 | reverse complement strand
CCCTCGAAGGAGGCGCCAACGTGGCATGATCACCCCAGCCGAGTTCTGTATGTGAGGTCGTACGCAGCTCTGGATCTGAGGTCGTACGCGGACACTTGCACGGCGGTGACGTTCGCCGAGCAGATCGTGGGACTGACGACCCCGCACAGTCGGCAGACCCCGCTATTGCGCGGGCTGCTGACGCGGATCGGACTGGCCCTGGCCGGCCGGGCAGGAGCCCGCCTGGCCTCCGCGGTCGGCATCACCGTGGGCAAGGACACGCTGCTGCGGCTGGTCAGAGCCCTGCCCGAACCGGAGGTCGGCGAGGTGGAGGTCCTCGGCGTCGACGACTTCGCTTTCCGCAAGGGCCGTCACTACGGCACGGTGCTGATCGACATGGCCACCCACCGTCCACTGCATCTCTACGACGGGCGCGAGGGCGAAGAACTCGCCGCATGGCTCCGCGACCACCCCGAGGTGAAGGTGATCTGCCGGGACCGGTCCAGTGGTTACGCGGAGGGCGCACGCATCGGGGCGCCGCAGGCCGAACAGGTCGCTGATCGCTACCATCTGTGGGCCAATCTCGGCCAGGCGGTCGAGAAGACGGTGAACGGTCATCGCTCCCGTCTGGCCGAACCGCCTTCGGAACCCGCAGACACTCCCGACGAACCGCAGGTAGTCCAGCCGCCGACAGAGCTGAAGATCGTGACTCGGCTCCGTGAACAGCATGCTGCCGCCCACGAGCTGTGGCAGCAGGGGATGTCGAAGGCGGCGATCGGCCGGAAACTCGGACTGCACCAGGCCACCGTCCGCAAACTGGTTAACGCCCCCTCCGCGGACGACGTCGTCGCCAAAAGCCTGCAGCGGGCGCACGTCGTCGACCCGCATGTCAGCTACCTGCACCGGAGCTGGAACGAAGGCGTCAGAAACGCCACCCAGCTCTACCGCGAGATTCAGGAACAGGGGTACCCCGGAGGCGAGTTGGCCGTCCAACGTTATCTGCGGCAGTACCGCACCGGGCGCGGACACGCACCCGATCCGGGACCGAAGCCTCCGTCGGTCTGCGAGGTCACTTCATGGATCATGACTCACCCCGAACACCTGCTGGACGAGGACGCCGGCAAGCTGCACCGGCTGCGTGAACGCGATCCCGAGCTGGACCGGCTCACCGGGCACGTCAGGAAGTTCGCCGTCATGATGACCGCACGCCACGGCGACCGCCTCGAGGACTGGATCACCGAGGTCGAACGAGACTCCCTCGCCGCACTCGCGGGCTTCGCCCGCAACCTCCGTCGCGACTTCGACGCCGTCCGCAACGGACTGTCCCTTCCTCACAGTTCGGGCGCCGTCGAAGGCAACATCAACCGGCTGAAGATGCTGAAACGGCAGATGTTCGGCCGGGCCAGCCTCGATCTCCTTCGCAAACGCGTCCTGCTCGCGCGATGAGTCCAGCCCGTCCGGATCACAAGATCGTCGACAGAACCAAAATCAGGGATGGCGCCGTCGCGAACCGGCCCATCTACGTCGCCCTCGCAGTCACCACCGAGGGCCGACGCGAGATCCTCGGGCTGTGGGCCGGCGACGGCGGAGAGGGAGCCAAGCACTGGCT
>NZ_JBEZKA010000118.1:0-1593 GCF_040651435.1 Streptomyces sp. NPDC048479 | reverse complement strand
TGTCCGCGTACGACCTCAGATCCAGAGCTGCGTACGACCTCACATACAGAACTCGGCTGGGGTGATCATGCCACGTTGGCGCCTCCTTCGAGGGCGGTGAAGCGGTTCTTGAGCCTGTAGCTCGGGCCGTTGATCGGGACGACTTCGCAGTGGTGCAGGAGGCGGTCGAGGATGGCGGTGGCGAGGACTTCGTCGCCGAAGACCTGGCCCCATTCACTGAACGATTTGTTCGAGGTCAGCAAAATGGAGCCGGCTTCGTATCGCTTCGCGATCATCTGGAAGACCAGGTTCGCCTCGTCCCGGTCGAGCGGGAGGTAGCCGACCTCGTCCACCACCAGGACGCTGGGCTTGAGGTATGACTTCATCTTCTGCGGGAGCCGGCCGATGGTCTCTGCCTCCTTCAGCTGGCTGACCATGTCGTCCAGCGAGGTGAAGTAGATCGAGTAGCCGGCTTTGCAGGCCGCGACCGCCAGGGCCACGGCGAGGTGGGTCTTGCCGACGCCGGGCGGGCCCAGCAGAGCGACGTTGGCTTTGGCCTCGACGAACGAGAGAGCGGCCAGGTCGCGGACCTTGCGGACGTCGAGTTCGGGCTGGAAGGCGAAGTCGAAGTCCTCGAGCGTCTTGTGGTGCGGCAGCCGCGAGAGCCGCAGCGCGGTGCGGAACCGCCGGCCGTCACGAACTCCGGTCTCCTCCTCCAACAGCAGGTCGAGGAAGTCGAGGTAGCCCATCTTGTCGGTGTTCGCGCGGGCGACCAGCTGGTCCAGACTGGCGGCGAGATGGGGCAGGCCGAGCTTGGCGGCATGGCCGCGGATGCGGTTGGCGACCAGGTCGCTCATCAGTTCACTCCAGGGGTCGGCAGGCCGGCGGCCTGGTCGTATGCGGCAAGCGGACGGCGGGAGACGGGGATGCGGGCCGCGGTCGTGCGGGCCAACAGCGCGGCCAGCGAATCCTCCGCCGGCCTGCTTTCCACCTCGGTAACCCGCTCGGTGTCCTCGGTGGTGGTGGCACGGGTGTGACCGTCGGGCAGCCCGTCCCAGTGGGTCTCATCTATGACCCAACTCCCTCTGGTCCCGGCCCGATTGTGGGTGGCCAGCAGACGCGGACGGTGATCGGCGGGAGCCGGGTCGTGGAGGGTGATGTGGGTGCGGGCGACCCGTAGCTCGATGGTCTGCCCGGCCCGGACGAGGCGGGCGGGAACGGAGTAGAGACTCCCTTCGAAGGACACCAGGCAGTCCTTCCCGACTCGCCGCAGATGATGCTCGGTCACCGCGTATCCGCAGGTCGGCAGGGGCATCAGGGCGGCGCGGTCACGCTCGGCCCGCACCGCGATGACCTCGCCGTGCGTGCGGTGCACCTGACGGCGCCGGATCGGCGCCCAGGACTGGAAGGCGGCGTCCATTTCATTGAGCGAGGCAAAAGACCGTCCTGCCAGGACATGATCGCGAACGATGTCGACCTGGCGCTCGACCCGGCCCTTCCCTTGGGGCCGGTAGGCGGCCAGCACGTCGATGTCGAAGCCGTAGTGGCCGGCGAACGCGACCGCCTCCGGATGGAGCGGGACTGCTTCCTTCGGTGCGACGTGCCGCTTGACGA
>NZ_JBEZKA010000117.1:0-1629 GCF_040651435.1 Streptomyces sp. NPDC048479 | reverse complement strand
CTCACGGCCCAAACATCAAACGGCGTCGGCGGACAGCCCCTGTACCGATTTTCACGCCTGCGGGGCGTCACCGCAGGTGAACGGTCGACTCCTATCGTTGGTCAAGCGGCGGTGAGCCAGTCGCGGTAGGAGGCGGCGAAGGCATCGTCGCGGCGATGGCCTCGTTCGATGTTGGAGATGACGGCAGGCCAGACCCCGAAGTGGTTCGCGGCAGCGGTGAGCGTGATGTTCTTGGCTTGGCGGGCCGGCCTGAGGTCAGCGATCTCGGGAACCGTGACCGTCGTGGTGAGGTAGCGGAAGATCTCCCGCGCGATGGCGCGTTTGAGGAGGCGAATGATCTCCTTCTTCGTCCGCCCGGCTTTGGTTTGCCGTTCGACGTAGTCGCGGGTGTGCCGGTCACGGGCCATCCGGACGAGTGCGATCCGGTAAAGGGCCGCGTTGGCCGCGCGGTCCCCACCGCGGGAGAGCCGGTGACGGTTGGACTTGCCGCTGGAGGCGGGGACCGGGGCGGCGCCGCACAAGGCTGCGAAAGAAGCCTCGGTGCGCAGGCGGTTGGGGTTGTCGCCGGCCGTGATCAGCAGCTGTGTCGCGGTGTCAGGACCGACTCCGTAGGCGGCGCGTAAGTCCGGGTTGAGATGGGTGACCAGGGCATCCAGCGCCGCGGTGAGGGTGTCGTGCTCCTCGGTCAGGTTCTTGACGCGTCGGGCGAGCGTTCGCAGAGCGGTCAGGATCGGGACCCGGGCGGGGTCGTCGCCCAGACGGAGGCGGGTGAGGGCTTCGATGCGCTTGTCGCCTTGCAGCACCTCGTACTTCACCCGGATGTCGTCGGGCGCGCTGATCAGGATGTGCCCGATCTGGTTCAGCGTTGCCGTACGGGCCTTGATCGCAGATCGTGCGGCATTGTGCAGAGACCGGATTCCGTTGATGGCATCGCCCTTGGGGGCGCTGGTGGCCCGGCCGGAAACGACCGCGCGGGCAGCGGCGTAGGCGTCGATGGGGTCGGACTTGCCGATCCTGCGGCGCTCGGCCTTGTCTGGCCGGTTGACCTCGACCACGGTCAGACCAGCGTGCTGGGCCGCGTGAGTGAAGCCCGAGCCGTAGGAGGAGGTGCCCTCCACCCCTACTGCGGCAATGGTGCCGTGTGCGGTCAGGAAAGCAATCGCAGCCTTGTAGCCGGCGGCCGTTGTGGGAAACTCGGCGTCGGCGAGATGCCCACCGTGGTCGGTGACCACACCGACGTGAATAGTGTCGGCGTGCGAGTCCACCCCGCCGACCACTATCTCCTCAACAGCGTCCGCAGTGTCTGTTCCTGTCATGCTGGAGATGCCTTCCTCACCGGAGGTGACTCCGGCCGGATGGGGCAGACAGGACAGTGAGGGGGCCTCTGGCCAGGCTCCTATTAGGTCATGATCCACCCGGCCGGAGCCTCGGGAAAGGGACCCCGGCAGCCGGACAGACCAAGGTAGAGACAGCCCAGCAGGGCGTCAGTCAGTGATAGAGCCACGACCACCGGGCACCCGGATACCACTATCACTGTCGGTGATGGTCGAAATGGTCTGGCGGGAGACGTCGGTGCCATAGACCTGGGCCAGGTGGGCCTGCACCTCACCGGTCGTCAGGCCCTTCGCG
>NZ_JBEZKA010000116.1:0-1668 GCF_040651435.1 Streptomyces sp. NPDC048479 | reverse complement strand
GGTCAATTGTCCCCGTCGCCGATGTCCGAAGTGAGGGTCATCGATGTGAGGTTCTCGGGCGCCTGAGCAACGCTGCAGGTTCCGTAGTCGAGAAGTAAGGAGACTCCGATGCGTCGATCAGCAGCCAAGATCGCCTGCATAGCGGGGACAGTTGCCGGCCTCGTCGCTCTGACGGCCGGCCCTGCCGCGGCGAGTGAGCCCCACAGCCTGTACTCGCCGTCCGCAATGGTGCTGACGGTCGGTCAGGGCGAGAGCGCGGCGACAGCGACCGTCGAACGGGCCGTCACCCTCACCTGCACGCCGACCGCCGGCGGAACCCACCCGGATGCCGAGGCCGCTTGTGGGGACCTGGAACGCGCCCACGGCCAGCCCGCGCTCACGCTGAACGACGACTCGGGGCGCGTCTGCCCGAAGATCTACGCTCCCGTCACCGTCACAGCTGACGGCGTGTGGGAGGGCAGCCGAGTCTCGTACGAGCGGACGTTCGGCAACAGCTGTGTGGCACGGTCCCGGGCCACGCATCTGTTCGACTTCTGACACCCGGCGGCGGCAACAACTCCAGCACGCGAGGACGGTGGTCCGGCCGAACGGCCCGACCACCGTCCTCATGCTCACCCGGTGCCTCGGCGGCGTGGAACGCGGGGAGGCACCATGACCGCACGACGGGTAGGCAGCCTGCCTGCGGGGGCGTTCGCGTGCGACCGGAAGTCGTAACAGGCGACGAACGCGCGTCGAGAAGGTCAGTGGGTCTGCGTGCCCGGCAGGGCGGGGCTGGTCGAAGGGCGAGGCGACGGTCGTGGGCGTGCCCGGCTGCGGGACGGCTGGGCATGCCTTTGCACCGAGGATCTCGGTCCTCCCCGTGCGCAGGCGACGTTTCCCTCGCTCGGTGACGGCTCGTGGAACGATCGATCTATCGATTTGAACAAGTGGCGTAACTCGAATCCCGGATCGATTCAGCCGATTCCCCGCGCCGTCGAAAAGAGAGCTTCTGCGCCCTCTTGCGCGACTCCGAGCGCCGCAGCCCACGAGACGTGGATCTCCCAGGAGCAAAGAGCGCGAGTGTTCCCGAACCGTCGCGTTCGACACCCGAGGGAGGGCAGGGTTCACATCTCCTCACATGAAGTTTCTTGTAAGTGAAGGAATCACAACCGTGGCTGACGTGGACTTGACCTGGCCGATTCCTGCTTCGGAACTGCAGCTGGCCAAGCTGCGAGTGCATGAAATGCATGCCATGAGCACATCAATGAGTCACCTTTGGAAGCCGGAGACCTTCCGGCCGAGGGTCCGATCCCCCACAGAACCGACGAGGAGGCCCCTCTTCATGGCAACTCACAGGCGCAGCAAGCGTGGTACGAAGCTCACGGCGGCCATTACCGCCGTTGCAGCTGCAGCGGGCGTCACGCTGCTCAACACGTCGTTCGCCGGAGCCGCCGCTCCGGCCGAGGGAAAGATCTACGGCGCGAACGCCAAGGGCGCCGTCGCCGGCAGCTACATCGTGATGCTGGACAAGAAGGCCGACAAGCAGGACCTGGCCAAGGAGTACGGCGGCGAGCTGCAGCGCAACTACAGCTCAGCCATCAACGGCTTCTCCGCCAGCGGCCTCACGGAGACCGAGGCCAAGCGCCTCGCCGCCGACCCGTCCGTCGCCAAGGTCGTCCAGAACAAGAA
>NZ_JBEZKA010000115.1:0-1701 GCF_040651435.1 Streptomyces sp. NPDC048479 | reverse complement strand
AGTGCGTCGTGGCAAAGGGAGTCCCTGTTCGAGAGCAGGGGCTTCTTGGTGTGCAGGGCATGATCGCGGAGGGTTAGGGGCAGGCAGCGGGCGGCTTGTTGTTGATCGAGGAGGGTGCGATGCCGTCGGTGCTGGGGTTGATGGAACGGCGTGAGTCGCGGGCAAGGCAGGAGCTGGAGTCCTGGACGGAGGTCCTGGAGCAGGCTCAGGCGGAGGTGAATGCCGCGCGGGAGCGAGTCGAGCGGGCCCGGGTGGGGCGTGAGGAGCTCGTGTCGGTGCTGGCCGAGGAGAGCGCGGTGAATACGCCGGTTTCCGGGCCGTTTGGTGGTGAGGCGGCTGACGCTGGGGGATCGAGCGGCTCCGGCGCGGTGCATGGCGAGCGGCCGCCGGTGTGGCGGTCGGGCATGGGCGAGGAGGTACTCAGCGGCCTGTATCGGGAGGTGTTCGCCGCGGTGGTGGCCGCTTCGGGGCCGGTGAGCGGGGTGGAGTTGACGCGGGCGGTGGGCCGGGAGGCGGAGATCAAGAACGAGGTGGAGAAGATCCGTCACCGTGCCTACGCGCTGGAGAAGCGGGGCTGGCTGCTGCGGGAGAAGAACGGACGGTTCATGCCCGCGCCCGGGGCAGCCGGCCGGGACGCTTCTCCGACCAGCGCGGGGCATCGCCGGCCAGACGCCGTGACAGCCTGATCATGGCCGCCCACCACACCATCTGCTGGTGGTGATCGGGGCGGCGTTCGTGGTCGCGGTTGAGGCGGCGTGAGCGGGAGAGCCAGCTCAGCGTTCGCTCCACGACCCACCTGCGGGCCAGTACGACAAATCCGCGTTGCCCATCGGATCGGCGCACGACCTCGATCCGGACCCCGTGTCGGGCGAACGCCTTCGCCAGCGCCGGACCCTGGTAGGCACTGTCAACCCACACCAGTTTCAGCAGCCGACCCGGCTGGTCCATGAACGTCTCCAGCAGTGCGGGGGCGGCTTTGGAGTCGTGGACATCGGCCGTGGTCACGGTCACCTCCAGGAGCAGGCCCTCGGTGTCGGTCAGGATGTGACGCTTGCGCCCGTCACGTGACTTGCCGCCGTCGTATCCGCGACTGTCCTCGCCGACGGTCTCGGAGGCGTCCACCGACTGACTGTCGATGATTCCCGCACTGGGCTCGGCGTTGCGGCCTGCGCGCTCCCTCACCGAACGTCGCAGGCGTTCGTACAGCTCACGCACGTAGTCGTAGGACCGCCAGCGGCGGAAGAAGTCGTAGACCGCCCGCCAGTACGGGAAATCGACCGGCATGGCCGTCCACTTCACGCCGTTGTCGACGAGGTAGCGCACCGCGTCAAGCATCTCGCGGTGGCAAAACGCCTCCGGACGCCCGCCCAGCTTGAGGAGCCACGCCGGCACCGGCATCGCGG
The DNA here is from genome assembly GCF_040651435.1 of Streptomyces sp. NPDC048479. NCBI lineage: Bacteria > Bacillati > Actinomycetota > Actinomycetes > Kitasatosporales > Streptomycetaceae > Streptomyces > Streptomyces sp. NPDC048479. Next base: position 298 of record NZ_JBEZKA010000115.1, on the reverse strand, counting down.
CGCGGACCTCGGCCCACTCCGCATCCGTCATGTCACTGGGATAGCAGCCTGCCCGCCGTCCCGGAGCGATCGAACCGAACCGGTGCACGTAGCAGTCACACCCAGGGGTGACCGCGGTGGACGCAGGCGCAGAGATACTGCTCAACTGATCAGGCAACGGGCTTCCTTGGTCGTGCTGGTGTCGTAACCGCGTCACTACCAAGGGGCCCGTTCTCTCATGCCCGCGACCGCACCCGAACCTCCGTCCAGATGATCACCCGCTGCCGCTCGAACAAGATCCGGTTTGCCACAACGCACT
>NZ_JBEZKA010000114.1:0-1748 GCF_040651435.1 Streptomyces sp. NPDC048479 | reverse complement strand
CGAACCCGAGACGATCACGACGGCCCTCGCCCACGCACACACCCACGGCACCCCCGTCGACTGGGAGACGTACTTCTCCGGCACGGGCGCACGGCAGGTCGAGATCCCGACCTACGCCTTCCAGCGCGACTGGTTCTGGCTGAACTCGGCCGCGGTGCAGGCCGGCCCCGGCGACGCGGCCGGATTCGGGCTCGGCGCGACGGACCACCCCCTGCTGGGCGCGGCCGTCGAACTGCCCGACTCGGACGGTTTCCTGTTCACCAGCAGACTGTCGCTGGCCACCCAGCCCTGGCTCGCGGACCACGCCGTCCTCGGCTCGGTCCTTCTCCCGGGCACGGCCTTCGTGGAACTCGCGGTCCGCGCGGGTGACCAGGTCGGCTGCGACGTACTGGAGGAGCTGACGCTGGAGGCACCGCTGGTGGTGCCCGAGCGGGGCGGCGTCCAGCTGCGGCTCACCGTCGCCGCCGCGGACGAGTCCGGACGACGAGGTCTGTCGCTGTACTCCCGCGACGAGGACGCCCCCGCCGACGAGCCGTGGACACGGCATGCCAGTGGCGTGCTCGCCACCGGCGCGGCGGCCCCCGCCTTCGATCTCGCCGCCTGGCCCCCGGCCGGCGCCGAACCGGTCGACATCGACGGTCTGTACGAGGGTCTGGCCGCGGCCGGATTCGACTACGGACCGGTCTTCCAGGGCCTGCGTTCGGCGTGGTTGCACGGCGACGAGGTGTACGCCGAGGTGAGCCTGGACGAGGAGTCCGCGGAGGCGGCGGAGTGGTTCGGGCTGCACCCGGCCCTTCTGGACGCGACGCTGCACGCGGCGGGTCTCGGCGGACTCGTGGAGAGCACCGGCCAGGGGCGTCTGCCGTTCGCCTGGACCAATGTGTCCCTGCACGCGGCGGGCGCGTCCGCGGTACGGGTCCGGCTGGCCCCCGCCGGCCGTGACGCCGTGTCGCTGGAACTCGCCGACGCGGCGGGCGTACCGGTCGCCTCGGTCGAGTCGCTGGTGCTGCGTGCGGTCTCGCCCGACCAGATCGGCGCGGCGCGCGGCGGCCGCCACGAGTCGCTTTTCCAGATCGATTGGACCGTTCTCCCGCTCGCCCCGGTGTCCACTGCCGAACAGCGCCCCTGGGCTCTGCTGTCGGACGACGGGTCCGGCCACGCGGGACTCGATGCCGTAGGTGTGCGTCACGAGGCGCACACCGGACTCGCGGCGCTCGCCGACGCGGGCTCGGCGGTGCCGGAGCTGGTGTGCATCCCGCTGTCCGCAGCGGACGCGCAGGGTTCGGCGGACTCGCCGGACGTGGCGGGTGCGGTGCATGGGGCTGTTGAGCGTGCGTTGGGTCTGGTGCAGGAGTGGCTGGCCGACGAGCGGTTCGTGGACTCGCGTCTGGTGTTCTTGACGCGGGGTGCGGTGGCTGCGGTGCCGGGCGAGGACGTGAGCGACCTGGTGCATGCTCCGGTGTGGGGTCTGGTGCGTTCCGCCCAGTCGGAGAACCCGGGCCGCTTCGTCCTGGCCGACACCGACGGGACCGACGCTTCCTATCGCGCGCTGACTGCCGGGCTCGCCTCTGGCGAGCCGGAGGTCGCGGTGCGGGGTGGCGCGGTACGGGTGCCCAAGCTGACGCGTTCCGGAGCCGCTGTCGAAGCTGCTCCTGAACTCGGCTTCGAGGGCACGGTGTTGGTGACGGGTGCGAGTGGCACGTTGGGTGGTTTGTTTGCCCGTCATCTGGTGGTCGAGCGTGGTGTGC
>NZ_JBEZKA010000113.1:0-1777 GCF_040651435.1 Streptomyces sp. NPDC048479 | reverse complement strand
GACGCCGTTGGCGAATTCGGCCCGTCGGTCTATCCGGCGGGCCGAAGTGCTGCCAGGTGGGAGGTCCGGGTTCGGGCTCTGGGTTTGTCCGTGAGCCAGGCGTCGATGCGGGTGAGGTTGATCGCCGCTGCGGTGAGTTGGTGCTGGAGGCTGGTCTTGCCCAGTCCGCGGTAGCGGGATCTGCGCAGGCCGAAGGCGAGCACGCCTTGGGAGATGGTGCCCTCGACACCGGCGCGGGTCTTGTACCGCTCCTTCCACTCGGGGGGTCTGCTGTAAGACTCGGGCAGCCCTGATGGCCTCGTGCTCGTCGCGGTGACGGATCTCCAGCTCGCGGCGTTTCGCGGCGGCGGAGCTGATGCAGGCAGTGCGGGCGGGGCACGGCTGGCAGTCGGTTCGGCGGAACCAGACCCGGATGATCGGGACTCCGTGGTGAACCCTGCTCTTCCAGCCGTCGGCGACGGCGCCATTGGGGCAGGTCACGGTCTGCTGGTCCCAGTCGACGGCGAACTTGTCCAGGGAGTACGCACCGCCGTTGGCGGCCGCCTGGCTGCTGGTGTTGGACGGCATAGGCCCGACCACTTCGACGCCCAGATCGCGGCGGGCGGCGACCAGTGTGGGGCCGTCGACGTAGCCGGCGTCCAGGAAGTGCTCAGCGGGCAGCCGTTCCCGTTCGGCGAGCCCGGCGTGGACAACGGCGGTCATCTTGATGTCGGGGACGGTGGCCACGGTGGTAGCGACGTGCGTGAGCAGGTTCGGTGCATCGGTCTCACAGGTCTCGGTCAGGTGGACTTTGTAGCCGTCCCACATGGTGTCGCGTTTGACGCTGCCTCTTGCTTCCGGGTCATACGGGGTGACCAGGCGCTTAGCGCCCGGTGGACGGTCTTTTGGGTCCCGCCGTCGCACCTCCCCCTCGACCTGGTGGAAGTGTTGGACCCAGACCTGCCGCAGGATCTGTGCCGCCGGAAGTTCCCGCAGGTGAGAAGGTGCCTCAGCCTCGTGGAGGGCCCGGAGCAGGTGCATGCCGTCGCTGCCGATCCGCAAGCCGATCGCGTCGCGTCCACTGCGTGCTTTGGGGAACCGGTTGTCCTCTAGCCTGGTGGCGTAGTGCTTGAACCAGTCCGCCGGGGCAACCGTCTCCAGCCAGTTGGGCGCGGTCTGGGCCACTGCGTTCAACGCGGTCCGTAGGGTCTCCCCGACATGCTCCAGCCAGCACAGTTCCCGTGCCGAGGACAGCACATGCGTGGAGTCAGTGCGGGCCTTGCCGCTGGCCTTCAACAGCCCCCGCGTGTGCGCGGCGTTGAGCACCCCGTCGAACAGGGCACGTCCGGCATCGGCGGTCACCAGCCGGTCCCGGAACTCCGAGAGGACCGAGTAGTCGAAGCCCGCGTCACCGAGCTCCAGTCCGAGGGCGTATTTCCAGTCGATCCGGGCCCGTACCGCCTCTGATGCCTGTCGGTCCGACAACCCCTCGACGAACTGGAGCACAAGCACCATCGCCAGCCGGCCCGGTGACCAGGCGGGCTTGCCCCGGGCTGGAAACAGCGCGGCGAAGTCCTCATCGCGGAACAGCACGCCCAGCTCATCACGGATACGGATCGCCAGACTGCCCTTCGGGAACGACCTCCGGGCCACCCGGGCCGTCTCGGTCGGAACCCCTCCCGGCTGCTGAGCATGCAACGACACGGACGCCCTCCCCAAACACAACGTCGGCCTTCACGACCCCAACCGAGTCATGAAGGCCGACGTCACGCGCAGGGCCGAATTCGCCAACGGCGTC
>NZ_JBEZKA010000112.1:0-1789 GCF_040651435.1 Streptomyces sp. NPDC048479 | reverse complement strand
CCGGTTCGTAGTAGTGAGGAAGCTCTTGCTCGGCGCGGTGAGGGTGGAGCGAAGGGGCCGGATTGTCCGTGGTTCGTTTGTTTGGTCAACCGGGTTTCCCCCGGGAGGAGCTGCGTGAGCGAGCTGAAGTCGACAGGGAAGCCGTTTGATATCTCGAAAGGAAAGGTCTGGGAGGCGTATCTGAAGGTGAAGGCGAATCAGGGTGCTGCGGGGGTGGATGGCTGCACGATCGAGGAGTTCGAAAAAGATCTGAGGGAGAACCTCTACAAGATCTGGAACCGGATGTGCTCGGGAAGCTACTTCCCGCCCCCGGTGAAAGGTGTGGGGATTCCCAAGTCGCATGGCGGCGGGGTCCGTTTGCTCGGCGTGCCGACAGTGTCGGACAGGATCGCCCAGACGGTGGTGGCCAGGCATCTGGAGAAACGGGTGGAGCCACTGTTCCATCCGGACTCCTTCGGCTACCGCCCCGGACGGTCGGCGCTGGACGCGGTGTCTGCATGCAGGCAGAGGTGCTGGAAGAAGAAGTGGGCAATTGACCTTGATATCGCCAAGTTCTTCGACAGCGTCCGCTGGGACCTGGTCATGAAAGCGGTGGAATACCATACGGACGCCGCGTGGGTAATTCTGTATGCGAAGCGGTGGCTTGCCGCTCCCGTACTGATACCCAATGGCACCTTGCAGCAGAGAGACCGGGGAAGCCCGCAAGGGTTCGCGGTCTCCCCAATCCTGGCGAATCTGTTTCTGCACTATGCGTTCGACATGTGGCTCACCCGGACTTTTCCGGGTGTCCAGTTCGAACGCTATGCGGACGATGCGGTGATCCACTGCTCGTCGGAGCGGCAGTCCCGAGAGGTCCTGGCGCGACTCGAAGACAGAATGGCAGAGGTCGGGCTCCAACTGCACCCGGATAACACACGGATCGTGTATTGCGGAAGGGAGCGACACCGTGATGGCGCGGCTACCTCATTCACCTTCCTTGGTTTCACATTCCGAAACCGTCCGGCACAGGACCGCCACGGGAAGATCTTCACGTCCTTCCTCCCGGCGGTCAGCAAGGATGCCCTGAGGAAGATGAGTATGGAAGTCCGCTCCTGGCGGATTCACATGCATGTCACCTACTCCTTCGGTGAGTTCGCGAAATGGCTGAACCCCATTATTCGCGGATGGATGCAGTACTACGGCGCCTTCTACCAAACCGATCTGTATCCCCTCCTCCAGCGCATCAACTTCTACCTGCTGCGCTGGGTCCGGAAGAAGCACAAGCGGTTGAAGACCTACAAGAAGGCAGCTCGAAGATGGGATCAGGTTGTCAAGTCCTACCCGTCGTTCTTCGCGCACTGGAAATGGGTCAACGTCACCTGACGATCAGGATGATAGGAGCCCGGTGACGGGAGACTGGCACGCCGGGATCTGTGGGAGCCCGGGGGTGAGATTCCCCCGGGCCACCCGACCGGCGGCCTTCTTCGCCCAGGATTACCGGTGACGGAGAAGTACGAGTTCATCGACGGAGAGGCCGACAACTTTCCCGTGCAGCAGATGTGCACCTGGGCGGGAGTATCCACGTCGGGCTTCTACCACTGGAGATCGAGGCCATTGTCGGCCACCGCGAAGCGCCGCGCGGACCTGAGGGCCATCATCCTCCAGGTCTTCTCCGACTCGCAGGAGACCTATGGCTACCGGCGTGTCCACGCCGCGCTCCAGCGGATGAACGTTCAGGCCGGAGCAGAACTGGTCCGCGCGCTGATGCGCGAGCTCGGCCTGGTGCCATGCCAGCCGCGGCCCTGGCGGG
>NZ_JBEZKA010000111.1:0-1791 GCF_040651435.1 Streptomyces sp. NPDC048479 | reverse complement strand
GTAAGGGCTCGCAGAGAATCAACCTGTTGCTTCCCGTGTTTGAGCTCGTTGGTGTGGTATGCGCGTCTCCGAGTCGATCTGTGACCAACTCGCCGTGAAGTTCAAGGTGTTGTTCCCGCATCTGGACGAGCGGCAGCGGCGGCTGTTGATGGGGGCCGAGGCCCGAATCCTTGGACATGGCGGCATCCGGGCGGTCGCGCGTGCGGCTGGGGTCAGCGAGACAACGGTGCGCAAGGGCGTTGACGAGCTGGACGCCGGCGAGGACCCACTGGGACGGGTGCGCAGGCCTGGCGGCGGGCGGAGGAAGGCCGCGGATGTTGATCCGGGTCTGCGGTCGGCGCTGCTGGCACTCGTAGAGCCGGATGTGCGCGGGGATCCCATGTCGCCGCTGCGCTGGACGACGAAGTCGACCAGGAATCTCGCGGCCGAGCTCACTCGCCAGGGACACAAGGTGAGCGCGGACACGGTCGGGGACCTGTTGCGGGAAGAGGGCTTCAGCCTGCAGGCCAACGCCAAGACCATCGAAGGCAACCAACATCCCGACCGCGATGCCCAGTTCCGCTACATCAATGACCAGGCCAAGGACCACATGGGCGCCGGGGACCCTGTGATCAGCGTGGACACCAAGAAGAAGGAGCTGGTCGGCGACTACAAGAACGCAGGGCGCCAGTGGCGGCCTCAGGGTGAGCCGGTGCTGGTCAAGACGCATGACTTCCTGGACCGGCAGGGTCCGGGAAAGGCGATCCCGTACGGGATCTACGACGTCGCCGCGAACACCGGCTGGGTCAGCGTCGGCACCGACCACGACACTGCCGCCTTCGCCGTTGCCTCCATCCGCCGCTGGTGGCAGGCCCGCGGCCACCACGACTACCCGCGCGCCACCCGTCTGCTGATCACCGCCGACGCGGGCGGCTCCAACGGCTACCGCACGCGCGCCTGGAAGGCCGAACTCGCCGCTCTGGCCTGCGAGACAGGCCTGGACATCACTGTCTGTCACCTGCCGCCTGGGACATCGAAGTGGAACAAGGTGGAGCACCGGCTGTTCTCCCACATCAGTATGAACTGGCGCGGCAGGCCGCTGACCAGCCACGAAGTCATCGTGAACAGCATCGCGGCGACCACCACGCGCACCGGGCTGACCGTCCACGCCGAGCTCGACCCGGGCACCTACGACACCGGCGTGAAGGTCACCGACGGCGAGATCGATGCGCTGCCGATGAGCCGACACCGTTTCCATGGCGACTGGAACTACACGCTCCACCCTGGCGGGCCCCAGCCGGCCCCCGGCCGTGAGGCGGGATCGGAAGCCGCCGCGATCGCCGCCGAGCAGCCCAGGTGCCCGGACGGACTCGACACCTCTCTGCTCCGCGACCCGGAGCTGACGGGTATAGCCATCGAGCAACTGGACGCTCTGGTCGACTCGTTGATCCCGGCGCTGGCGCAACAACGTGAACGGCTTCGCCACGAACGCCGGGGCGGTGAGCGGCTCCGCGCGCGGGGCGCGGGCGCCAAGGACAAGCTCTCCGATGCGGACCGGATCCTGGCCGCCGTACTCTGCCTGCGCAAGATCGGTACCCATGACCTGCTCGCCCGGCTCTTCGGCGTCAACGGAAGCACGCTCACGCGGGCCGTCCAAGAGGTACGGCCCCTCCTGGCCGAGCACGATCAAATGATCCGGCCCTCAACCGCCAGATTTCGCACCCCGACGGACGTGGCTGCCCACCTCGACAAGTACGGCAGCCAGCCCCCGAGGAAGATCAAACCCGCATGTTGATTCTCTGCGAGCCCTAA
>NZ_JBEZKA010000110.1:0-1940 GCF_040651435.1 Streptomyces sp. NPDC048479 | reverse complement strand
TACTCCAGCCGTAGATCGTGATCTTCATGGTTGGTGGGCGGCCTGCCGCTGGTAGTGGCAGGCCCGGGCCCGGGCCTGATGGCGGCGTCGCCAGTCGGACCAGCGGAGCCGGTGCGCGACTGCGTGGATGGGCTGGGTGACGAGCGTGGTGAACAGGTGCTGGATCTCGTTGCAGGTCAGCGGGATCAGGCTGTCCGGGGCCGGTGCGTAAGCGTGTTCGTGGGCGGTGGCTGCGGCGAGGAAGGCATGGGCGAGCATCGCGAGGGTGACCCAGCGGTGCCAGGACGTCCAGCGTCTGACCTGGTGTTCGTCCAGTCCGGCCAGGCCCTTGCCGGACTGGAACGTCTCTTCGACCGTCCATCTGCGTCCGGCCACCTTCACGAGGGTGGACAGGGGCACTTGGGTCGCCGAGTAGCAGCGGTAGAAGGCGAGTTCACCGGTGCTGCGGTTGCGGCGGACGAGCAGATGGCGGTGGCCGGGTCCCTCGTCGGCGATGTCGGCCAGGGCCCAGTCGTAGTAGCGATGCCCCTTGGCTCCGGGTCCGGCGGAGAGTTTCTGCCAAGCCCGTTTCGGGAGCCTCTTGACCAGGGCGTCGGCGCGGATTTTGCCCGCGCGGGTGGTCATCTGGTGGTCGCAGGCGACAGCGAGGACGTAGCCGAGCTGCCGTTGCTCCAGCGCTGCCCGCAGGTGCGGGTTGCTCCCGTAGACCTCGTCGCCGGTCACCCAGGACACGAGGACGCCGGCGTCCAGGGCGCGGCCGATCATGCGGGCGGCGAGTGCGGGTTTCGTGGCGAAGCGCACGGTCTCGGGTATCCCGGCGGCCTGGCAGCGGGACGCGTCCTGGGTCCAGGAGCGCGGGACATAGAGTTCCCGGTCGATCGCCGCGTGGCCGCGGGGGGTGGAGTAGGCGAGGTAGACGGCGACCTGGCTGTTCTCGATGCGTCCGGCGGTGCCGGTGTACTGGCGCTGGACCCCGACCGTGGCGGTGCCCTTCTTGAGATCGCCGGTCTCATCGACGACCAGCACCGCGTCGTCGTCCTGCAGTTGCTCGATGACGAAGCCGCGGAGGTCGTCGCGGACCGCGTCGGCGTCCCACCTGGCCCTGGACAGCAGATGCTGCAAGCCGTCCGGGGTCGCGTCCCCGGCGTGCTCGGCGAGCGTCCAGCAGTTCTTGCGCGGCAGGTCCGACAACAGGCCAAGGACGAACTCCCGTGCCCGGCGCCGCGGTTCCACCCGCGTGAACCGCGGCGCGATGCGGCCCATCAGGGCCTCGAACATGTCCTGCCAACGGGCAGGATCTATGCTGTGACCTGCGGCCACCGACTGATCTTCTGTCTTCACACACTGATGATCACCGGTGGCCGCACCCGTATCCTCAGCGCCCTCACCGCAGATAGATCGTGCCTGGAGGACATATGCAACGCGGCGAAGTCTGGTGGGTCGAGTTCGACGAGCGACGGCTGGTCGTACTGCTGTCGGGAGCCGAGGCGTCCCAGCTCCGGGCGATGCAGATCGTCGCTCCGGCGGGCATCGACATCAGCGGTCTGGGCGTCGAGGTGGCCGTAGGCACCATGGAAGGACTGCCCATGGAAGGTGTGTTGCGGCTCGCGTTCGCTCATCCAGGCTTTACCCCTTGCACGTGGCTGACCACCGTGTCCCGGGACGACTTGATCGAGCGGGCGGGCGTGCTGCCCTCCTCGAAGCTCCGCGAGATTGAGGATGCCCTCCGTCTTGCTGAACAGCCGAAGGAATGGACCCCGGCAACGACCGCGAAGTTCAGCGAGATGAAAGATGCCTTGCGTCCCGGTGGGCTCGAGTAGGTAGAGAAGTGGGACGGACGCCCCGGTGGAGTGGTCAATCTCGTCCAGATGACCATCGGTGGCCACCTGTCTCCACGGCTCCCCACACCAGCAAGATCACGATCTACGGCTGGAGTACTA
>NZ_JBEZKA010000109.1:0-2087 GCF_040651435.1 Streptomyces sp. NPDC048479 | reverse complement strand
ACGGACGAAACACACCCATCTCTCCCGCCACCGGCCGGAGTTCATGCCCACTCACCCCGAACTAAACGATCACGTTCGGAAAGCGGATGGCGTCTGACTCCATGCGCGGGCGGCGATCTGGTGGGACGTCCCGGAACCTGGCGGCTGCTTCCGCCCAGTTTCGGCGAGGCAGTCACCTCCCTGCATGTCCTCCACCCGCTGCGCGGCAGCGGTCACACGCTGTGTGAATGGCTGAACTCACGTGAGGAGACCGAGCCGTACACCAGCGGTCCGCGCCTGATGGACTGGCCGGTCCCGGCCGACTTCGTCCCGGATAGAGAAAGTGACAGCCTGATCGAGGCCGTCGACGCCAGCCGGCAGGCTCTAAAGAAGGCTGCCTCGGGCCTGTTGCCGAACGTCTTCTCAAGCAAGGAGACCGATCCAGGCAAACTGCGGGAGGACCTGCGAGCCGCCGCGTCCAAAGCCCGGCTGATCGACACCCTCGTCGTCCCGTTGGAAGATCCCATGTGGCGGGCCGAGTCGAGCTATCCCTTTCACGTGGCGGCGCTGGCCCGCCGATACCGGACCAGCACCCATGCGGCAGAGCGGAAGGACGGGCTTCTCAAGCTGGGGGAGGGGATCGCCCGGGTATTGGGCGTCCTGACCCTCGCGGAGAAGATTGCGCAAGACGGCTTCACCAGGAGGTTGCAGCAACAGTTCAGTCGCGGCGCGACCTTCGGCACATGGCTGTGGCTGGTCAACAATTTGGTGGCCGACCTCACATCTCCAGGGGTGCAGGAGCTGACCGGCGTCCGGGAGAAGACCTATCCCCTGCTGGAAAAGGTCAAGGACCTCCGCAACGATGCGCACCACGCACACGGCGTCCGCGCGAGCCACGAGATTGACGGAGAGGTCGCCGAGCTGGAACCCCATGTCGTGTCGGCGCTGACTTCCGTCAACTGGCTCTCCCGTACCCACTGGGACTGGGTGGAACGATGCGAGTACCTGGACGAGTCCCAGTATCGGCTGGCGGGCTTGCGTCTTACGGGCAGCCACCCTGGCTGGGAGCCCTTCGAGCGGTTCAGCCAGTTCCCCGTCAGGCCCGACCGCATCTACATCACCCACACCCCCGGCGCCGCCCTGGTTGGGCTATGGCCGCTAGCGTCGGTGAGCCTGTGCACGGTGTGCAACGCCCGGGAGCTGTTCCTGATCGACGAGATCCGCGACAACAAGCTGACCTTGCGCAGCCTGGAGGAACACTGGATGGAGATCCCGTACGCAGCCCCGTGAGCAGCCGGACACTAATGGCGGGTGTCTCCTCGTACGGTTCACCGGCAGGACGCCCGGCACCTAAGGCAGACCGGCACGTCGGCCCGTCTCCTCAATCGGCAGCTGGATTTGCACCCTTCGCGAACCAGCTCACAGTTCGTGTGAGACACCTTCGGCGCGCGGGGTGGTGCGCGGCGACGTCCGGGGCTACGGGGACGAATGTTGCGGAGCATTGTGTTCCGGAGCGGGGGAGCGGGGTGGGAGGATGACGAGCGGGGCTTTCGAAGAACTGGAGCAGACAGGCGAGTTGGGGCCGCATCGCTGGCACTGCTGCGCCGTCTGGTCCATCAGGTCTTTGTGTCCCCGGGCGGAGCATCTGTCGGGCTGAGAGACTGGGTGGGGGCCTGAGGCCTCTTTCATCTTCCTCCCGTTGTCTATGCGGCGAGGCCGCCGGGGGCCTGTCGTTGGCCTGAAAGACCCGACGACGGGAATGGGGATGGGTGATGTGGTCGGAGTGCGCGTCGACGGGGCCGTTGGGGGGCGAGAGAGCCCGAGGGCGGGCCGGGGCCGGAGGCCCCAACCCTCCCTAAACCGACCGCCCGCGACCGCGGAAATGGTGCCCAGCCAGGCGAGCTGGTTGACAGCGCAGTGCTCAGCCCTGGGCGAGCCGCGGTGCCTGTGCATCGGCAACGCCGGAGCGCTACCCATCTGTGACGTTACGTAGCTCATCGGTTAAATCGGCAACTAGTACTGCAATCACAGTTACGTGTGGTTGAGTTGGTGTGTGGCTGAGGTCGGGGTGGGGTTGGTTGAGGAGTGGGACGGGGTGCTGGCGGGGT
>NZ_JBEZKA010000108.1:0-2110 GCF_040651435.1 Streptomyces sp. NPDC048479 | reverse complement strand
GCCGCCCGCTGCCTGCCCCTAACCCTCCGCGATCATGCCCTGCACACCAAGAAGCCCCTGCTCTCGAACAGGGACTCCCTTTGCCACGACGCACTCAACCTGTCAAGCAGCTGCGGCGAGAGCGGTTGGGAAGGCCGTGTCTTCATCGAACAGCGTGTGGTGCTGGAGGCAGTGGTAGAGCTGGCCGAGCATGCGGTTGAAGAGGTTGCGCTGTGCTGCGGCATGCCAGTCTCCGTGGTCGTCGCGGCGGCGCCGGTAGTGGGTCTTGGCGCCGGGCGAGGCGGTGATGGAGGCGAAGGCCCAGAGGTAGCCGGCTGCGTTGAGCCGGTCGTTTTTGACCCACCGGCGGGTGATGCTCGACCTCTTGCCGGAGGCCCTGGTGATGGGCGAGGCACCGGCGTATGCCTTCAGACCGCGGGCGTCGGCGAAGCGGGCCTTGTCGTCTCCGATCTCGGCGAGCACCCGGGCGCCGAGCTGGACGCCGAGGCCGGGGAAACTGAGGATGATCTCAGCGTTCGGGTGCTGAGGGAAAGCCTCTTCGACCGCCTCGGCGAGGTCGTCGGCGGCAGTGCAGGCGGCCTCCAACTGGACCAGGAGCGCGAGCATTTGCCTGCCCAGCGCGTCCTCGACCAGCGACGGCTGATGAGCGTAGTCGTCGCGGAAGACGCCACGGAGCCGCTCAGCTTCGGGTGTGATGCCCCGCTTGCGGCCGGCCCGCTTGAGCGCGGCCTCCAGCTGCGCGCGGCTCAGCTGCGTGGCCCGCGTTGGCGTCGGGGCCGCCCTCAAAAGCTCCCGGGCCTCAGGCCGGCACAAACCGTTGCGCCAGGGTTCGAAGGCCGCCAGGGCGGCCGGGTGGTACTCCCGCAGCAGCGAGCGGAGCTGGTTGGACAGCTGCTGCCGGTTCCAAAGTGAGTCCTGCTGAGCACGTGCGAGGACGGCGATGGCCCGGCCGAGGTCGCTGTCGTTGGGCAGTGGCCGGTGGGCGTGCAAGTCGGTGCGCAGGATGTTCGCGAGCACCAGGGCGTCGCCGGGGTCGGACTTCTTGCGCGAGACCGAATGCCGGTCACGATAGCGGGCGGCGGCCATCGGGTTGATCGCGAACACCTGCCGCTTGCCGGTCCGCAGCACGGCGACAAGCAGGCCCCGCGAGGTTTCGACCGCGACCGGGATCGGGGTCTCCTCGCTGTCGCCGTACTCGACCAGCAGGTCCAGCAGGATTCTGTAGCCCGCCGTGTCGTCGGTGATGTGTCGCTTGGCCAGTAACTGGCCGCTGTCGTCGACCAGGGCGACGTCGTGTGTCCGCTCGGCCCAGTCGATGCCGCAGTAGATCAAGATGTTCCTCCCCTTAGTGCTGTTTACGCTGGTCACGAGCTCATGCGGAACCACGCGGCGACCTAATCCCAGGACTCAGCACGAGGGCCGGTCCGCCACCTCAGTAGCCGTTCGTGGCACCAGCTCACCCCACGGACCTCGGTCTATCCGGGAGCTCAGACGGCTCGGGCTTCACAAGAGGTCACCATGCAGCGGGCTCGCACCACCAACACCAACGAGTGATCAAGGTGCGAGTGTTGACGCTCGACGGCCCTGGACGGCACCGATCTTCGTCAAGGCATTCATGCCGTGAGTAGGGCAGGCGTACGTCCAGCACCGACGAACATCAACATCCGCACTGTGGTGACGGCCGAGAAGGCGCCGAACGCCGCGCGGTCTACAGCGAGGCGTCAAAGCCCGGCGTGATTCAGGCATCCGCTCGGCGCCCACGGGACCACCACCATCCGCCTGGTGGCGGCCGGGGAGGCGTCGAGACCCGCGCGATCTCCTTAGAGGCATCTCATGCCCGGATTACGGAAGGCGTCGCCTCGGCACCGGCCCGACCGCCACCGCCGCGAGCACCAAGGCGTCGCACCGCTCTGCAGGAAGGCATGGCCTGCCGGGCTGAAACAAGATGTCGACGTCCCGGTACTCGAACAGATCCGAAGAGCCGGAGCTTCACGGACCCGTTGCTACAAGGGGATTAGACGCACTTCAGTGCGGCCTGCTCGTTGGGGAAGTGGCCGCGGGCCTTGACCGCCCGCCGGATCCGGGCGTTCACGGACTCGATTGCGTTGGT
>NZ_JBEZKA010000107.1:0-2123 GCF_040651435.1 Streptomyces sp. NPDC048479 | reverse complement strand
CGCAGCCCCATCGCCTACGAGACAGCACTCGACACAACATCAACTACCCTGGCCCCAGCCGCATAACCCGTGTCCAAAATTCCGGGCCAAGCCCCCACCTCGTGGTCGGCGGCGTTCCCGAACCGGTGAGTCAGGCGGTCACACGCGAGGGTGGCCGAGGTGGATTCCGCCTCCGCGATGCCGTACAACGGCGTCAACAGGACCTCCGACCGCTCTTTGGCGTAGCCACCCTTCGAGCTACCAAGAGGCCTGTTCTCATGCCCGGCACCCGTCGCAGTCACCCGATCGAGACTCCCGTTCGACCAACACCGCTCAAGAACGGAAATCAACAGCCACTGACAACGGCTCACACAGTGAGCTGAGTTGTCGGTGACGATGAGGCAGCTGGCGAGTTTGAGGAACGCTTCGTGGATGCCGCAACGTCGTTCCCAGCGGACGCGCAGGCGCCGGAAGCCGTGCAGCCAGGCGAAGGTCCGCTCGACCACTCAGCGATAGCACCCCAAGGTGGCAGCCCGCGTCAGGGAACCCGCGCCGTGAGGAGAGGCTGGAAGAAGACGCTGTCCTTGGGCAGCATCCACGCGGGCGCATCGAATCCCGCCTCAGCCACGAAACCAGCCAGCTGCTCCTGGGGGAGGGCCCAGTACGTGGTTCGCCGTACCTCGACACGCCAGTCATGGCCGTCCGGGATCAACTGGAAGTGCTCCAAGTCGTAGCGCTCGCCATCCTCGTGCCAGTCCCACAGCTGGAACGTGACAGTCCGACCGCTTCCCGATCCATGGAGCTGCGGGGCCGTCGAGGCGGGATGGGACTGCCGGATCTGGTCGTAGGGCCGGGTGCTGATCAGCAGCAGGCCCCCGCTGCGCAGCACGCGGCGCATCTCGCCCAGCGCCGTGCGCAGATCTTCCGCGGTCAGCAGGTGAGGCAGGGAGTTGTCGGCGCACACAACAACGTCGAAGGCGGCGTCTTCGAATGGGAGCGATCGCATGTCGGATGTCTGCGTGGGCATCTCCAGGCCGCGCTGAGCCGCCTCCCGCCCCGCACGCTCGGCGGCGGCCGGGCTGATGTCGGTACCCGTGACCCGGTGTCCCTGCAGCGCGAGGCCAACTGCCTGGGTGCCGATCCCACATGCGCAGTCCAGCACCGTGGCGGACTTTGCACCAAGGACTGAGCGGATCACTGCATCCAGAGCCTTGCCCTGGCGCACCACTGCGCTGTCCCAGTCGCCGTAGATGAGGTGATAGTCCGCTGCAAGTTGATCGTAGAACCGGGTCACTGAAGCGTCGTTCATGACAGTCACACTAGCCACGCCACGGCCACGCCCACGCCCACTGTGAGAACCATGGTCCGCCGGCCACCAAGCGGTTCGGTTCACGCGCTGCGGGCGCGGGCGGCGAGCAGGACGGCCGGGGTGCACGGTGCGAGCAGCAGGCCGAAGGCGGTGCCGTAGCCGACGGCGTCGGTCGAGCCGGCGCCCAGGCAGGCGTTGAACAGGGCAGCAGAGACGCCCAACACTGCTATCTGGCCCAGGTTCTCGGTGGTCTGCATCGCGCTGCTGGCATAGTCCTGCCGACCGGGCGGGCTGTGGGGAGTGACATTCAGCTTGTGGACTCATGTCCCCGTCAGGAGACGCGAGGGATCCGAGCTATGCGAGACACTTCGTCTGACAGCTGAGGGACAGCCGTTCATCGACTGGTCGAAGGTTCCCCTGCCCGATCCGGGGCATGATCACCTCCCGGTCGGCCAGCCGATCCGATGGCTCGGACAGCTGTACTTCTTCGGCGGAACCGAGCACGACGATTAGGTCGTGTCCATCGTGCTCACGGCCGAAGCCATAACCGGATCGCAGCGACGGTGACGGTGCCGTGGAAGACGTAGGCTCGCTTGTCGTATCTCGTGGCTACGGCCCGGAAGTTCTTGAGTGCGTTGATCGTTCATGGTACGTGCGAACCCTCGTAGTCTCAGGTAGGTGCGGAATCCGCGCGGAACTAGATTGCGAAGTGTGGTGCTGATCCTTATGGTGGGACATCGCGTAAGGGCTCGCAGAGAATCAACCTGTTGCTTCCCGTGTTTGAGCTCGTTGGTGTGGTATGCGCGTCTCCGAGTCGATCTGTGACCAACTCGCC
>NZ_JBEZKA010000106.1:0-2178 GCF_040651435.1 Streptomyces sp. NPDC048479 | reverse complement strand
CTCCGATCCTGGTGGTTAATTCAGGCAATCGGTGAGTGAGCGTCAGATCGTGGGTGGATTCTTGGGGTTGCGGCAGTCTTGTGGTGTCTGCCCGCAGGATGGAGACGTGGTGTCGGTGCAGCCGCAGCCCTGGCCGGACCCGGACCCGGAGATTGCTGCTGCGATCCGGGGGATGTATTCGGGCCGGCGGGAGGTTCCGCTCGCGGTGCGGTTCCGTGACCGGTTCGGGGAGTTGTTCGCCGACGACCAGTTCGCGGTCGCGTTCGGTCAGCGCGGCAAGCCGGGCTGGTCGCCGGGGCGGCTC
The DNA here is from genome assembly GCF_040651435.1 of Streptomyces sp. NPDC048479. Classification (NCBI taxonomy): domain Bacteria; kingdom Bacillati; phylum Actinomycetota; class Actinomycetes; order Kitasatosporales; family Streptomycetaceae; genus Streptomyces; species Streptomyces sp. NPDC048479. The sequence goes on along the minus strand of NZ_JBEZKA010000106.1, from coordinate 1,874 downwards.
GCGCTGGTCACGGTGCTACAGAAGGCGGAGAACCTCACCGACCGGCAGGCCGCCGAGGCGGTACGGACATCCCTGACGTGGAAATACGCGCTCGGGCTGGATCTTAAGGATCCGGGGTTCGACCACAGCGTGCTCTCGGAGTTCCGCTCCCGGGTGGTCACGCACGGCCTGGAGGAGAAGGTACTGGACCTGTTGCTGGCTGAGCTGGTCCGGCAGGGGCTGCTGGAGACCGGCGGCAAGCAGCGCACCGACTCCACCCACGTCATCTCGGCGGTGCGGGACCTGAGCCAGCTGGACCTGGCGGGCGAGGCGGTCCGCGCCGCCCTGGAGGCACTGGTTTGTGCGGCGCCACACTGGGTGGAGCAGGTGATCGATGTGCCTTCCTGGAGCCGGCGCTACGGCGACCGGATCCCCGGATGGCACACGCCGGCATCCCAGGCCAAACGTGCCCGGCTCGCTCTCGCTCTCGACTTCGGCCGGGACGGCTTCGCACTGCTCACCGCGGTCCACGCCTCTACGTCCCCGGCGTGGCTGCGGGAACTGCCGGCTGTTCAGGTTTTGCGGTGCGTGCTGGTGCAGAGCTACACCCGCACGCTTTCGGGCAGCGGACGGGAGGTGGTCAAGCGGCGGGAGGCCAAGGTGGACGGTCTCCCGCCTGGCCATCGGCGCCTGACCTCGCCGTATGACACCGATGCCCGCCGGAGCGTAAAGGGCGACACCATGTGGAACGGCTTCAAGATCCATATCAGTGAGACCTGCCAGGCCCCCGAACCGGCCGCAGTCGGCAACAACGCGGGGCCCGGCCAAGGAGGGCACAGCCGCGTCCCGCGGCCGAACCTGGTCACGAACGTCACCACGACCGACGCCACCGTCCCCGACAACGCCATGCTCGACCCCATCCACCAGGTCCTCCAGCGACGCAGGCTCCTTCCCGGGGATCACTATCTGGACAGTGGATACGCCTCGGCCGAGCTGATCGTGGGCTCCTTGAAGCGGTTCGGTGTCGCGTTGGTCATCCCGATGCTGGACGACCAGTCCCGCCAGGGCAGGGCCAAGGAAGGCTTCGCCACCCACGACTTCCGCATCGACTGGCCGGGCCGGCAGGCCGTCTGTCCGGCCGGGCAGACGAGCACCACCTGGAGTCCCTGCCTCCAGGCCGGCGTCGCCAAGACGGTGGTCACCTTCTCCACCAGAGACTGCGGCCCCTGTCCGCTGCGGCCAAAGTGCACCACCTCGAAGCTCGGGCGCCGTCAACTCGCCCTGCAGCCCCAGGAGATGCACGAAGCCCTGCAGGGTGCCCGGGCACAGCAGGAGACCAAGGAGTGGAAGCACAACTACGCGTTACGCGCCGGAGTCGAGGGGACTATCCACCAGGCCACCGCCGTCACCGGTATCCGCCGCGCCCGCTACCACGGCCTGCGGAAAACCCACCTCGACCACGTCTACAGCGCGGTCGCATTGAACCTGATCCGTCTCGACGCCTGGTGGAACGGCCACCCCCTCGACCGCACCCGCACCAGCCACCTCACCCGCCTAGAACTCTCCCTCGCGGCCTGAATTAACCACCAGGATCACCTCCCGGGCGAAATAGGCAGCCGCCCGGCGCAGGATCTCCCGCTCCAGCTGCCACTCCTTCTCCGCCTTGGCCAGCCGCGCGTTCTCCGCCCGCAACCGGGCCAACTCGGCCTCGGTGTCCTGCGACGCTCCGGCAGCGACCGGACGACCGTCGGCGTCACGCACCCAGGTCCGCAGCGTCTCGTGGTTCACGTTCAGATCGACCGCGACGTCCTTGAACGTCCGCCTGCCCGCCGAGGCCCGCCACAACACGATCGCGTCGGACCGGAACTCCGGACTGTACTTCGAGGGCCGTGCCA
>NZ_JBEZKA010000105.1:0-2216 GCF_040651435.1 Streptomyces sp. NPDC048479 | reverse complement strand
CCCGCAGAAGTCCACGCCGAGTACGAGGAGTTGCAGGCAGCGGCATAACGAGAACCCTCAACACCGCTGTCCGAGAAGCCCAGGGCCCCTCACTCAGCATTAGTACTGCAACGGTCTATGCCGTGACTGTTGGCCAGGGCGGTCGTTGGTGTGGTTATGGGTGGGGACCTTGCTGATGTCAGGTTGTGGGCGGGTGAGTTGGACCGTTGCAGGAGCGGTTCGTGCATCGGTTCAACAGGACTGAGCCGCGAGAGTCGGCGCTTGCCTATATGCGGGGGCTGATCGCTCCGCTGGAACGGAAGAATGGCTGGGCAGTGCAGGCACAGGCCTCCCCGATGATCACAGAGCGTCGCAACTCCATGATCACGGAAACCTGTGCCTGTCTCGTCTTCAGCCAGCTTCGCCTGCCCTCAATCCGCGCGACCTCTGTCGGTTCGAATGACATTCTGCGCGTTTTGCACCGCCTGCGCTATGAATCGGGCACACCATGGCAACCTTTCTCTTGCATCTCGGGCAGGTATAAGCCCCAACCGGCGAGAATAGGGGAGTAAGTGGATGAATTCTGAGCGCAGGACGGCGCCCCGGTTGGGGCCGCTGCCGCGTCGAGACAAGTGGATGGCCGGTAGCGCGATCGCCTCGCTAGCACTGGTGCTGTCTGCCGGTGTATTCGGTCCGGCTGCGGCCACTGCTCAAAGCGTCGGGGGTCGCCCGAGCGTGACTGGTCATGCGGTCAGCGAACGCGACAAGTGCAAAGAAGGGCCCAAGCGCTATCAGGTCGGGCCACAGTCAGGCGACAGGAATGGCTGCCGGCGGGGACCGACTGGGGCCACAGGACCCACGGGCGCGACCGGCGCCACAGGACCCACGGGTGTGGGTGCCACCGGGCCGACCGGCGCCACAGGACTTGCAGGTGCGACCGGCGCCACAGCACCCACGGGTGTGGGTGCCACCGGGCCGACCGGCGCCACAGGACCCGCAGGTGCGACCGGCGCCACAGGACCCACGGGTGTGGGTGCCACCGGGCCGACCGGCGCCACAGGACTTGCAGGTGCGACCGGCGCCACAGGACCCACGGGTGTGGGTGCCACAGGACCCGCAGGTACGACAGTCAACATCGGCGCGAGCGCCTTCAGGAATTTCGATCAGACCATCCCGAACGACACCGATACGCTCATCGACTTCAACGGTGTCGATTACGCCACCAACATGGTGTTCGATCCGACGCACTCAAGTCTGGTGGTCACCACCAGTGGGCGCTACCTCCTCAAGTCAAGGATCGCTTGGACTTACAGTCCAAACGTTGCGACGGGTCGTCGGGTAAGCATCCTTGTCAACGGCGCTGCTGTGGCATTCGACCTGCAGGACGCCGAAACCATCGGACAAGTACCGCAGCAGCCCATTTTTGGAAGTCTAACGACCCAGGAGGTGTCCGTGATTCGTAACCTGAACGTCGGAGACCGCATCCAGCTTGCCGTCTACCAGAACACCGGAGTAGACGCTACCTCACGCAGCTTTGGCGGCTCACTCGAGCTATATCCGAAGCTCCAGGCGGAGTGGCTCGCGCCGTGACGACGCGGAGCCGCAGGTGATCTCGGCGCCAGCCGCATCTGGTCTCCTGAGTTGAGTCCGAGAGATTCTCCGGGAGGACAGGCGCTGGTGAGCACGGCCGCGAGGGCCCTGGCCCAAGTGGCCGTACTCTCAGCCACCTCGAGGCACGAGGCCGCATGCAATGCCGTTTGTCGTTGCAGCCGCGCAGCGTCCCGCCTTCACGGCCTCCAGGCCGTGAAGGCGGAAATGGCGGCGATCGCCTGAGGTTGCCTCCATCCTGGAGGTTCACCCGGTGACGGTCCGCAGGGCGGTGCACCGCACGAGTGCGATGGCGGATGCGCCCCGCAGCGAACAGCCACCGAAGGTGAACTGGGCAGACCTGGAGCGCTGGAGCAGATGCTGGACGACAGCGTGGAGGCGGGGGCCCGTACGGACGTTGCCTCGGCACGCATCGTGGCTGGCCGCAGAATGCGGCGTGACCACCCACTCGGCGCGGCCTTCCGTGAGGTGATCCCCGTGGTGTGGACACGCCTGATAATGGATCTTGTTGATCCTGGAAGGTGTAGATCTACGTGGCACGGCCCTCGAAGTACAGTCCGGAGTTCCGGTCCGACGCGATCGTGTTGTGGCGGGCCTCGGCGGGCAGGCGGACGTTCAAGGACGTCGCG
>NZ_JBEZKA010000104.1:0-2231 GCF_040651435.1 Streptomyces sp. NPDC048479 | reverse complement strand
CCTCCTGCACCTGCGGCGCCAACTGCCGCGCATCCCCCACCAGTTCAGTCACGCATCGATCAACGATCCAGAACCCCTACCGTTTCGGATCAATAGTAGGGTCGGGGACTGGCGCGGTGGCCGATGCTCCGTTTCCAGTCCCCGCCACTTCAAACCGTGCATGCAGTTCTCCCGCACACGGCTTTCCGACATCGTTCACCGGCTGGCATGCGCCATCACCCTGTGCACGTTTCCGGTAAGGCGATAGACACCGAGCCGGGTGATCCATCCGTAGGTGAAACGGGTGGCCCAGTTCCGGCCCGCCATTCTGTGTTTCGTACTGGCGAAGATCGCCAGCCGCTCGTGGACGTAGCCGTCGACCACATTGTACTTCCGCCCGGAGTTCCCGTTGCGGAAGTACGCAGCCCACCCTCGTAGTACGGGGTTGAGGTCGGCTACCGCGGCAGACACCGGCCGCTCAGTCTTTGAACGTGCGGTCGCTGCATGGACTTTGTCCCGCAGCACTCGCATCGCTCTGGCCGAGGGCCAACGCCGCAAGTAGAACTTGCCCCGCCATTTCCACGATTCCACCTTCCGGTGGTGGAAGCCGAGGAAATCAAAGCCCTGTTCACCCCGAGCGAGGCAAACGATGCCGGACTTGCCGGGATGGAGTCGCATCCCGAGTCGTGCCAGCACCTTCGCAGCCAATTCCCGGGCCTGTTCGGCCCGTTCCTTGATCGGCGACAGAACCACGAAATCATCGCAGTACCTCACCAGCGTTCCCAGTCGGCGCCCTTCGCCCTGCCACGCCTCGTCGAGGACATGCAGTGCAATGTTCGCCAGCAACGGGGAAACCGGTGAGCCCTGAGGAGTTCCCGCCCCGGTCGGAGACGTCACCCCGCCCTCCAGAACTCCCATCCGCAGCCACGCCCGGATAAGCTTCAGCATCGGCCGGTCCACCACACGACGGGCCACCTGGGCCATCAGCGCGTCGTGGTCGATCGTCCCGAAACAGTCCCGGATGTCGGCCTCGAACACCCGCTCCCGCCGCTGGTTCGCCGCGATACGCACGGCTTCGCACGCATCGATCGCGGACCGTTTGGGCCGGAATCCGTAGCTCGCCTCGGTGAACTGAGCCTCGAAGACCGGTTCCAGGACCAATTTCGCGGCCGCCATCACCACCCGGTCCGCCACGGTGGGAATCGACAGCGGCCGGAACTCCCCCGGCCGCCCCGGCTTAGGAATCTGGACCCGCCGCAGCACCGTCGGACGATACATATACGTCCGCAGCCTCTCCGACAGGTCCTGGAGGAATGCATCCACCCCCGAGGCTGCCACGGCATCGACGGTCATTCCGTCCACGCCTGGGGCCCCTCGGTTTGCGCACACACCGGCCCATGCCCGCCGAAGAACGTCCATGCGGTGGACATGGCTATACAGGGCATGAAACCGGCGTTCGGGTTCTTGCTTGGCACAGCGGTAGAGCGTCCGCTGCAAGGCTCGGACCTTGGCCACCCGGTCGTGCGGTGCCTTCCTCCCGGCGGATGGAACTAGCCGATACGGCACTCATCCGGGTCCCTCCGTGTTCGCGAATCGCATCGATGAAGCAGGGGCCCTTCGCTCCCAGCGGGTTATGTTGTCCCGCCGATCACCACTACTACGGCCCCCTCCGACTGCCTCTCGGCAGCCCGCCATTTCCCGGTTCTGCCGGTTATAGGCAAGGCCACGCTTCCCGGACCGCAATACCCGGGGCCGAGGAGGCTCTCTCCAGTTCCCAGGACAACCTTCCGACCATTCCACGCCCCTTACGCCGGGAGGTTCTTCGGCGACCGCTCCAGGTCCGAGATCGCCTTCCGTGGCCTTCGCCAAACAAGCACAGGCTCGGCTCCTCCTTGGCCCGCCCCCACGGGCGGGGGTTAAATGACGACGCTGCAGGCTTCACTTCATGTTGCGGACTGGTCGGTTGCACGCCCCTGACGGACGCTTGTCACTCCACTTCGACGCCACCCTTTCGAGGGACGCCGGGAGTCAGCTACCGGGGACCCTGGCGTCTCCCCGGACCGGACTTGCACCGGCTGGCTATCCTGAACTTGACGTCCGGTTACATCGTTCACACCCCTTCCGAGCTGCAACGACGCCCGGACTGCTGGACGTACACTTGATCTTTAACATCCGGCGTCGAATGGTGCGTCGAACTTGATCACTCGGTTCGGTATCCGGCGTACGCGGAGGCGGCCTTCGTCTGAACATGT
>NZ_JBEZKA010000103.1:0-2256 GCF_040651435.1 Streptomyces sp. NPDC048479 | reverse complement strand
CACCTTCGGACGCAACACCGACGACAGACGCTCCGGGGTGAGCGACGCGACCACACCGTCGTCCAGCACACCAGCCGTATGCACCACACCCGTCAGCGGATACTCCGCCGGAATGCCATTCAGTGCCGACTCAAGCGCATCACGGTCGGCCACATCACACGCAGCCCACCTCACCTCCGCACCCAACTCAGCCAGCTCAGCCGTCAGTTCAACCGCACCCTCGGCAGCCTCACCACGACGACTCACCAGCAACAGATGCCGCACACCACGCTCGACCACCAGATGACGGGCAAACAAACCACCCAACGTGCCACTCGCACCCGTCACCAACACCGTGCCGTCAACGTCCAGCTCACGACCGGCACCATCAACGACCGCAGCACGCGCCAGCCTCGGCACGAGGACGGAACCCGCGCGAACCAGCAGTTCGGACTCGCCTGCGGCCAGGGCGGCCGCCACGGTCTGTTCGGGCAGACCGTCGCCGTCGAGGTCGACGAGCGCGAACCGCCCGGGGTGCTCGGTACCGGCGGAACGGACCAGGCCCCACACCGCAGCACCCGCGAGATCGCGGACGGGCTCGGCCGGACCTGCGGTCATGGCGCCGCGGGTGACGAACACCAGCCGGGAGGATGCGAAGCGTTCCTCCGCCAGCCACGCCCGTACGAGCGCGAGCGCGTCGGAGGCCCGCACATGCACCGCCCCCGGCAGGGTGTCACCGTCCGCCCGAGCCGCTGCCTCTGCCTCTGCTGCCGTGGTGATGAACACCAGCTCCGGTACGTCGGAGCCCGCGGCCGCCAGCGCGGCCAGGTCGGCATACGGCGTGGAGTCCAGCCCCGGCACCTCCGCGCCCACCACAGCCCGTTCGACACCGGCCGGAACCGTTGTCCGGTCGGCCGAAGGCTCCATCCAGTCGATCCGGAACAACGACTCCTGGCGGCCGACACGCGCCGCGCCGAGCTGTTCGGACGACATCGCCCGCAGTATCAGGGAGTCCACGGAGGCGACGGGCGCGCCCGCGGAGTCGGCCAGTTCCAGCGACACCGCGCCCTGGCCCGCCTCGGCCAGCCGGACCCGTACCGCGGAGGCACCGGCCGCGTGGAGCCGAACACCGCTCCAGGCGAACGGCAGTCGTGCGGCACCGGCCGTCTCATCAGTGTCCGAACCGGAGAGCAGGTCACCCAGCGCCAGGGTGTGCAGCGCCGAGTCCAGCAGCGCGGGGTGCAGCCCGAACGCGTCGGCGTCCGCCTGCGCCTCCGTGGGCAGGGCCAGTTCCGCGAACAGTTCTCCAGCGCGCCGCCAGGCCGCCCGCAGCCCCCGGAACAGGGGGCCGTACGCGAGCCCGGAGGCGTCGAGAATCTCGTACGCGCTGTCCACCGGCACAGGAGTCGCGTCGGCCGGCGGCCACACGCCGAGGTCGGCGGTGGCGCCCCGGACCTCGGCCATCAGCAGGCCGTCGGCGTGCCGCACCCAGGGCTCGTCGTCGACGTCCGGGCGGGAGTACACGGCTACCGCGCGACGGTCCGAGGCATCGGGCGCACCGACCACGACCTGCAGCTGGACCGCGCCATCGTCGGGCAGGATCAGCGGGGCCTGAAGCGTCAGCTCGTCCAGGGCACGGGCTCCGACGCGCTCGCCCGCGTGCAGGGCCAGTTCGACAAGTGCCGTTCCCGGAAGCAGCACGGAACCCATGACGGCATGGCCCGCGAGCCAGGGATGCGTACGCAGGGAGAGCCGACCGGTGAAGACGCATCCGTCGGCGTCCGCGAGTGTCACGGCCGCGCCCAGCAGCGGATGGCCGGCGGCGGCGAGTCCGAGCCCGGCGGTGTCGCCGGGGAGCGGGATGCCGGTCTCCGGCCAGTAGTGCTCGCGCTGGAAGGCGTAGGTGGGCAGGTCGACGCGCTGGGCGCCGGTCCCGGAGAAGTACGCCTGCCAGTCGACGGCAATCCCCCGGACATGCGCCTGGGCGAGTGCCGTGGTGACAGTCTCGGCCTCGGAGCGACCGGAGCGCAGGACCGGCACAAAGACCGCGGCCTCGCCCGTCACACACTCCTGAGCCATCGCCGAGAGGACCCCATCAGGGCCCAGTTCCACATACGTCGTGACCCCGGCGGCCTCCAGAGCGCGGATGCCGTCCAGGAAACGGACCGCCTCGCGGACGTGCCGGACCCAGAAGTCGGCGGACGTCATCTCGTCCGAGACCAGAGCACCGGTGAGGTTCGAGACGACCGGGATGCGAGGAGTCTCGTACGAGAGGCC
>NZ_JBEZKA010000102.1:0-2276 GCF_040651435.1 Streptomyces sp. NPDC048479 | reverse complement strand
TGAGACTTCGAACACCTCCCCCAACGGCACGGGAACCTCGTGCGTTGCGCACCCCGTCGGCATCACCCGATCGGTAGCCACGCTGAAAGACCTCAATGACTGGGCTCGGCGGTGGCATCACCGGCGGCTGACAGCCTCGAGGACCAGAGCGAGGCCGGCTTGCGCACGTCGACGACGGCGATGTACTCGCCGACTGGAGAGCGCGCTTGTCCGCACGCCCACTTCACCTACGGCCGGCAAGTGGGATCGGCGGATGTCGTCGAGGATGTCGCGGACGGGGGGCGAGGTGCGGGTGAGGTCGAGTCCTTCCGGGGGATGAAGGCCGACCCCAGGAGGCTCGGCGGCGTACGTGTCGCGGGTGCGTGCGGGGAGCCTGCCGAGTGGATCGCGGCAGTTGATCGGATGCAGCGGGATCGCTGATCCGACGTGGTCGCGGTTGTTGCGGGTGCCCTGGTGAACGTCCGGGGCGAGTGCGGCGTGGATTTCCTTCCGAGTCCTCTGCCGGGACGAGATCACCCGCCGCGAGAGCGTTGCCTCCCAACGCCGCCTGCTTCGGACGAAGTTCGAGCGGCAGGTCCCCCTGGAGAAGTTCGGCCTCACCCCTCCTGAACCTGCCTGCGGCCCAGATCGGGGGCCGGGGGCCCTGCGCTGGCTCCACACCGGCAAGCCGGTGAACCTCTTCAGTCCGGCCGTTATCAACGGGGCCTGAGCCCCTCTCTTCTATGTCTGCGACGAGCATCACCGTGAGCGGAGAGTGTCTGACTTGTTGAATCGACCGCAGGCGCTCGGTCTGCAGCCGTAGCGTCCAGGGTGCCGGTCGGCACGGGCTCGTGTAGTGTCTTGCCGCCCTGCGGGCTGGCTCATGATTAGCGTGCCGCCGCCGTCCGGCACCCGCGCGGTGTGGCTCGACAGAGGCATGAATGTTGTGACTGCTACTTCAAGTCAGAGTGCCCACCGCACATTTCTGCCCGTCAGCCGCCAGGTCAGGATGCGCGTGATCATCATCGGGATCGATCCCCACAAGTCCTCGCACACCGCAGTCGCTGTCGCTGTCGATGCAGCAGGCCACAAGATTGGTCAGCGGCGGTTCGTCGTCAACTCCGGGACCTTCGGTCGGCTTCTGCACTGGTGCGCGCAGTGGCCGGGGCGCCGGTTTGCGGTCGAAGGCGCCGGCGGTCTCGGTCGGTCTCTTGCTCAGCAGCTGGCCGCCGCGGGCGAGGATGTCGTCGACGTGCCTTCCACCTTGTCGGCCAGGGCCCGTCTTCTGGCCACTGGCGGGGACCGGAAGACCGACCCCGCGGACGCTCTCCACGTGGCCCAGGTCGCGCTCTTCCGCACTGATCTGCGCAAGGTCACCGCGGAGGACCAGTCCACGATCCTGCGGCTGCTGACCGAGCGGCACGACGACCTGACCGGCGAGCGGACCCGTATCGTCAACCGTCTCCACGCGGTCCTTCGCGACCTGTTGCCCGGTGGCGCCCCCACACGGCTGTCGGCAGAGAAGGCCGCGACTTTGATGAAGGGCATCCGGCCGGCCACTGCGACGGACCACTGCCGCCGGGACATCGCTCGTGATCTGCTGGCCGACCTGCGCAGGCTTGACCGGCAGGTCAAGGACAACGAGGCCCAGATGCGCGATGCTCTCGCTGCCGCACGAACCAGCCTGACGTCGCTGCCCGGACTGGGCACGGTACTGGCTGCGAAGCTCCTGGGCCACGTCGGCGACATCAGCCGCTTCCCGGCAGAACACCACTTCGCCAGCTACGTCGGCAGCGCGCCCTTGGACGCCTCCAGCGGCAAACGGGTACGCCATCGGCTCAACACCGGGGGTAACAGAGCCTTGAACAGCGCGCTTCACATCATCGCTGTCTGCCAGATCCGTAACGACGGGCGCGGCCGGGAGTACTACCTCCGCAAGATCGCCGAAGGAAAGACACCCGCCGAAGCCCGCCGAGCCCTCAAACGACGCCTCTCCAACGTGGTCTACCGGATCATGAAACGAGATCAGCGAGTTCAACTCGCAGCAGCTGCTTGACACACAGAGGCGCTAATCAACGGCGGATCTGCTGATCAAGGAGAGACGCCAAGTGAGTGAGACGACGATCGAGCAAGAGCCCGTAGTCGGGTCGATCGGTGCGGCCACGTCGGACGAGCAGTTGATCGCGATGCTGGTCGACCGGGCCCGCCCGATCGCCGAGGTCGCCCGAGAGATACAAGTGAACGAGGGAACGCTGGGCACCTGGGTCAGCCGGTACCGGCAAGAGCACGCCGGGGAG
>NZ_JBEZKA010000101.1:0-2309 GCF_040651435.1 Streptomyces sp. NPDC048479 | reverse complement strand
AGGCCCTGCCGTTATGCCGCGGCTGCCGAGAGATCACCCAAACAGGAACCGTGTTCGACTGATCAAGCCTGTCGAACGGTAAGCGGAAGGCTTCTAAAGCCGCACATCGCGCAGTCTGCTCCCCGCACCCGCGGGGATGGTCCTGAACTTGCCCGCTCCCTCCCGCTGCAGGTGGACTGCTCCCCGCACCCGCGGGGATGGTCCCGGTTGCCGCGGTGCCCTTGGTCACGGTGTGGTCTGCTCCCCGCACCCGCGGGGATGGTCCCGAACTCAAGCCCGGCAGATCCTGGCGGGAAGTCTGCTCCCCGCACCCGCAGAATGGTCCCGCGCCCAGCGACCGCAGGGCGATCGTCAACGGCTGCTCCCTGCACCCGCGGGGATGGTCCCGAGCACCAGGCCCTCACCGACGCCCTCGGAGCCTGCTCCCCGCACCCGCGGGGATAGTCCCGCGCCGATCTCATCGTTCGTCGGGTCGAGGTCCTGTTTGACAGCGGACGGCGCAAGATCCTTGTAGGCGCACAAGTCAGGTCCTGATCTGCGGACAGTTGCTCTCCCTTTCCGTGGACTCATTCGTGTCGGTTCCGAACAGGTGATCCCTCCGGGGGTTGGCTCGGTGCTGCCTGGCAGCGAACCAACTCATCCTCCGGAGGGATCGTGAAGAAGTCTGACAGGGAGATCATGGAAATCTTCGAGGCTCTCGACGCCACCGAGTGTGCGCATTCGGCGGCTGCGCTGGCGGGGGTCGAACCGTGCGCCGGTACGCACGAATGAGGGACGCGGGTCGTACCACGAGCGGTCCGGTGAGCCGGCCGAAGCTGATCGACCCGTTCATGCCGAAGATCGAGGAGTGGGTCGAACGGTCGCAGGGCACGGTGCGGGCCGACAAGCTCCATGAACGCCTCCAGCTGCTGGGCTTCGCCGGGGACGAGCGAACGACGCGGCGGGCGGTCGCACGGGCGAAGGAACGCTGGCGGGCCGGCCACCGTCGTACTTACCGGCCGTGGATCACCGAGCCCGGTCTCTGGTTGCAGTTCGACTGGGGATGGGGCCCGAAAGTGCCTGGTCCGGGCGGTGGAAGTGAGCGCGAGACGCTCCTGTTCTGCGCGTGGCTGGCCTGGTACCGCTTCCGGGTGGTGATCCCGGTCTGGGACCGGACCCTGCCCACGGTGATCTCGTGCATCGACTCCACTCTGCGGGCGATCGGCGGGGCACCGACCTATGTGCTCACCGACAACGAGAAGACGATGACCATCGACCGGGTCGCCGGGATCGCGGTCCGTCATCCTCAAGTCGTTGCCGCGGGACGTCATTACGGCCTGCAGGTACACACCTGTGTCCCGTTCGATCCCGAGTCCAAAGGGGGCAGTGAGGGCCACCGTCCGTATCGCGAAGGCGGACCTGATCCCCACTTCCGCGAACCTGCGGGAGAAGTACGGCAGCTTCGCCGAACTCCGCGGTGCCTGCGCGATCTTCTGTCAGCAGGTCAACACTCGCGTCCACCGCGAGACGAGCAGGACCCCGGCCTCCGCGCTGGACGTCGAACGCACCCGCCTGCACCCACTGCCCGTGGCCCCTCACACCCTCGCGCTCGGTGAGTCCCGTCAGGTGCTGCGGGACCAGACCGTCCGTTTCGGCTCAGTCCGGTACTCGACCCCGCCGGGCCTGGTCGGCCAGGATGCCTGAGTCCGCGCGGACGGCGAGGAACTCGTCGTGGTGGTGGACTTGTCCCGGCTCACGCACCGGCCGGAGTGGATGCAAGGTCCGGCCGGAGTCGCCCGGCATCCGCTGTCCCTGCCCGGACGGCCCGTCATCGACCTGGCGCACCATCCGAACCATCCGCAGGAGACGGACGGCTCCCCGCGCCAGCCCAAACCGAAACCCGTCAATGATGCCGAGGAAGCCTTCCTCCAGCTCGGCCCCGGGGCGAAGTCCTGGCTGACCGAGGCCGGCGCCGCGGGCACCACCCGGATCCGGGTGAAGATGGCCGCCGCCGTCGAGCTCGCCGCCCTCATCGGCCCTGCGGAGGTCGACCTGGGCCTGGGTCTCGCGGCGACCGCGGGCCGGTTCGCCGAGGACGACTTGATGTCCATCGTCCAACACCGTCGGCATGGCACCCGCCCCGCCGATCTCGTCGTCGCCGACGAGACACACTCCGTCCAGCCCGGTACCTCCGCCTGGGCCGACTTCGGCCGCCCGGCTTCCTGATCCTTCCGGTCCCGGGCCGCGAAGCGGCCCGGGGCCGGCCAGCCCCCAAAATCAAAACCCCAAAAAAAAAAGAATATGAAAAAACCCATTTAAAAAAACCCCCC
>NZ_JBEZKA010000100.1:0-2338 GCF_040651435.1 Streptomyces sp. NPDC048479 | reverse complement strand
ACCAGAGGTCTTGGAGGAGTTCGTCAGCCACAACCGCTCATGTTCGCGGCTTCGGTGACGCTCCGTGGCTCTGCACGGAAAGTGATCCAGAACCAGTCTTCAGGAAGCATCAACAGCTGGAGACCCTCTCGTATCCGGTGCCATGGACGAGGGCCTGGACGACATGTTCGAAGACGATCCGGTCGGAGATCCGGCGGCGGCAGCCCAGGGGATGGGTCGGTGCGTACGCGTCCTGTGCGGGCAGCAGGGCGGCGAAATGGTCCCACAGGGGTTCGAGCAGGCAAGATGGGACAGCAGGAACGGGCCCTCCGGTGATCACTGAGCGTAGAGAACTCCATGATCACTCAGGTCCGTGCCTGCCTTGCGTCCGGTCCGCCCAGCACCGACCGACCACACCATTCGCCGGTCGGTCTAAGCCGCCACAGCGGCCGCCACGCTCCGGAAGCTCAGGCCCTTTTAGAAGCCAATATCTCTATCGATCACGAGGTCGGTTCTGATCGAACGAGGTGCCTGGCCGAGTGATCTTGGACAGGTGGATGCATGAAGGCAGGGCCTCCGGTGCAGCACGAGGGTTGTTGAGGCCAGCTCGAGTGCAGGGAGACCCTGTTGACGCAGTTGTACGCGGTTTCGTCCTTCGAGTTCAACTCGGCGTCGGCGGCGTGGGATTGTCTCGCGCACCGGTTCGGGAACGCGGCCGACCGCCCGGAGAGAGTGCGGCGGTATCCGTCGGACATGACGGACGCGGAAATGGGCGGTGGTGCGGGACGTGATGCCGGTTCCGGCCTGGCTGGAGGGCCGGGGAGGTCGGCCGGAGGGCTACTGCCACCGGCAGATGCTGGATGCGGTCTTCTACGTCACCGACAACGGGATCAAGTGGCGCGCGATGCCTGCCGACTTCCCCGCCTGGGACCGCGTGTATGCCTTCTTCCGCAGATGGCGGCACCACGGCCTGGCCAAGGAGTTCCACGACCGGCTGCGCTGCCATGCCCGCCGGGCCGCAGGCCGGACGGCGGAGCCGACCGCGGCGGTCATCGACTCGCAGTCCGTCAAGGGCGCCGCCTCGGTGCCCGCGGCCTCACGCGGCTACGACGGCGGCAAGAAGATCAACGGAAGGCGCCGGCGCGTCATCACGGACAGTCTCGGCCTGCTGCTGATGGTGCTGGTATGTGCGGCCGACGTCATCCGACCGCCAGGCCGCCCGCGGCATGCTGCCCTGCCTGCGGAGCCGGTTCCCCAAGGTCACGCTGGTGTGGGCCGCCGGCGGCTACGCGGGCCGTGTGGTCATGGTCACCTGGGCGAAGGAGGAACTCCAGCTCACCCTGCAGATCGTCAAACGCAGCGATGACATGACGGGATTCGTGGTACTACCGAGACGGTGGGCGACAGAGCGCACACTGGGGTGGCTGATGCGTTCGCGCCGTCTGGTGCGGGACTTCGAGGCCCGCCAGCAGCGAGGCGTTCATCTACTTTTCGCAGGCCATGCTCCTCAGCCGTCGGCTGGCCCGCCCGGCTTCCCGACCGAGGCGGGAACGGTCGCGGTGGGCTGCCGCGGCGTGAACCGCCCCGACGGCGATGCGGCCAGCCAGCCCCGCTCGGCCAGGCGCCTCGCCCGAGACCGCACGCCCTCGATCTTCGCCGGCACCAGCGGCAGTTCCAGCCCGGCCGCGAGCTGTTTCGCCGAGATCCCCTCGCCGTCGCCCGCCGTGGACTCCACCAGCTCCACGATCCGCCGGTAGTCCGGCGCGAGCGCCGCCGCCGTCATCCCCTCCCCATGCCGCGGCACGACCGACCCCGCGACCGGGGCCTTGTCCTTCGCCGCCGCCTCCTCCCGCGGACCGGGAACCAGCGCATCCGTCTGTTCGGCCGGAGCGGCCAGGGCCTCGGCGAGCTCCGTCCGGGCGATCACCCGGCGTTCCAACACCGCCTCCGCCTCGCCGAGTTGGGCAAGGACCCGCTCCGCCTCCACGCGAAGCCCCTCCGCCCGCACCCGGGCAGACGCCTCCCGCTCCTCCAGCAAACCCATCACCGATGTCACCGGTCATCTCCGCATCGCCGAGAACGAACTGATCGCCCGAACCCTCCCACCACGACACCGGAACCATGCCTGACAGTGAGGATGTGACGTGGTGACGCTGCTGGTGGGTCTGACCCTCTGCCTGACTGACGTCTCGACTGTCCTGTTTGGGATTTGTCGGCCCGCCGGGCGTCACCACGCACGTGGCCGGACGGGCGTTTGTGACCTTATAGGAGTCGACCGTTCACCTGCGGTGACGCCCCGCAGGCGTGAAAATCGGTACAGGGGCTGTCCGCCGACGCCGTTTGATGTTTGGGCCGTGAG
>NZ_JBEZKA010000099.1:0-2445 GCF_040651435.1 Streptomyces sp. NPDC048479 | reverse complement strand
GCACCCGCGCCTACGTCGCCAACCAGGGTTCGAACAACGTGTCGGTGGTCGACACTGCCACCAACACCGTCACCGCCACCATCCCCGTCGGCACCCGCGCCGGGAATGTTGCGGTCGCCGCCGTGCCGACGACGGCGCCAAGTTTCTGACCGGCGGCGGGTTCTTCTACGACACGGTGCCGTGGCGCCTGACGCCCCGGGACTTGGACCGCTTCTTCGCCGGCCTCGGGAAGTCCTCCAAGCACTCCACGATTCGCTCGAAGATCACCCGAATCGACGGGTTCTTCGCCTTCCTGGAACAGCGGTATGCCGTCGAGATCATGCGCCGGTTCGGCGTTCCCGTCGAGAACCCTATCGACCCGTACGGACCGCGGCATCGAGGCGACTTCGGGCTCCGCATTCCGCCCTCGGCTCAAGCCACCAAGGAGTTCTTCGGATCCTGGCGGGACACACTGCCCACCGCGCGCAAGTATCCCGTGGCGGTCCGCAACTACGTGATGTCCAAGCTCACCTACTGAGGCGCCCCGAAGTTCCCGGACAGCGGTCCCGTGCTCGACATCCTGTTGCAGAACCGGCGGGACGAGGCGGCAGACAGACGTTTCTTCCGGAAACTGAGAAGAAGACCCGCACGGTCCCCCGAGTGATCGTCACCGACAAGCTGCGTTCCTACGGGGCCGCGCACCGGCGCGAGATGCCCTCGGTGGAGCACCGCTCGCACAAGGGCCTGAACAACCGGGCGGGAGAATACCCACCAGCCCACCCGGGAGCGCGAACGGGCGATGAAGCGGCTTCCGCTCCTCAACATCGCGCAGACTCAGGGCGAAGCGGTGGTACAGCCACACGCAGAGTGGCTGATGACCTCCGGCGGAAAGCGAAACCCCGGTACGACGGCGTGCCCACGAGCAGCCCCACCCACGACCCGACCGGATGATCACGCCAACCGACAATGCCTCCACTCAACCTGTCAACGCCATCCGCTGGCTGCCCGGCGGCACGCCTCGAACATCGTTCTGCCGGGAAACGACTTCTGGCTGATCGACGGCCGACTGGCCCTGTTCCACTTCTTCACCTGTGACGGAGACTGGGCCGACCCAGGGTCCGAGGACGCCGCCGCCGTGAGCCTGTGCGCTCCGGTGCCGGTGCCCGGACGGGTGAATTTCCCACACGTAGTCGGGCGCGGTCCTAACGCACTGGTCGAACTCGCCTGTTTGTATTGACACTGTTTCAGTTATTCTGTCATGTTCTGTTGCCACTTCGAGGCGAACGGGCGAGGGACGAGGAATCTCATGGCACGACGAACTGAGTACGACGCAAGCCAGGCCGCCAAACGCCTGCGGGTACCCGCGGCCGCCTTCCGGTGGACGCGGCACGCCGGGCTGATCCCGGCGCCGGACGTGTCCTTCTGGCAGTGGTCACGGGCCGCTGTGGAGGCGCTGGACGCGGCGATCCGGGCCGCCCTCCCCGGCCAGCCGATCTCCGGCGGCGCTGCGGCGGATCCGATTGCCGAAGCCCTCGGCACCCCGAACGTGATCGGGGAGACCTCGTTCGTGGTCCGCCGGTTCATCGACCGCCTCACCGAGCTGAGCGCGAACCCGGACGGCTCGATGCTCGACCACGGGCAGGTCACGGAAGTCTCCCAGCGCGAGGACCTGGCCGAGCTGGTGGCCGCTGACGCCCGGATCGGGCCGGACCAGGCCGCAATGCGGCTCTCGGTGAGGCGCACCGAGTTTGACCACATGGTGCGCCTGGGATGGATCAAGCCCGCCGACTCGATCGAGGTCGGCTTAGGCATCTCCCGGGGCGGGACCGTCGAGGTCGCGCTCTACCGCGTCGCCGACGTCGACGCTCTGCCCACCACGCGGATCGAGGTCGACTGGGAGCAACTGCGCGTGGTCCAGAAAGGCCGGCGCTCACCGCTCGCCGCTCTGCAGCCGACTCCGGCCTGAGTGGCGGCCCGGCCCGCCACTGACTGTGACTACGGCGAGCACCACCAGGGTGACTGCGACGTCGCGGCGTCCGGGGGTGAAGAAGGCCGTCGCGAAGAAGCCGGCCCCTGCCCCGGCCGCCGTCGACCCGCGTTTCGCACACGGGTCGCTCGGTGTGCTGGATGGCGACGGATTGCTGTACTGCATTGGCGGCCTGGTGCTCGACTGCCCGGCCAGGAACTTCGCCGCGCTGGTCGAATGGACCCTGACCGAGGCGAAGCTGGGCACGCCTCGGCTGAACCGCAACGGCAAGGACGGCGACCGCGCATCTGGCCGAGGTCTACGGGGCTGAGGTGTCCAAGCAGACCATCTCCACGATCACCGACAGTGATAGTGGTATCCGGGTTCCCGGTGGTCGTGGCTCTATCACTGAGCCTTTTCAGAGCGGCCACCGATCGGGTGACAGTCGGGCGGTCGTGGACCGAGGAAGAACGGACAAGGCTCCCCGGCAGTTGAGCGAG
>NZ_JBEZKA010000098.1:0-2765 GCF_040651435.1 Streptomyces sp. NPDC048479 | reverse complement strand
GCGGGTTCGCTGTCGGCTGTGGTGCACACGGCCGGTGTTCTGGACGACGGTGTCCTGGACGCCCTGACTCCGGACCGTATCGACAGCGTTCTGCGGGCGAAGGCAGTCTCGGCCCGCAACCTCCATGAGCTGACGGGTGAGCTCGGTATCGAGCTCTCTGCTTTCGTGCTGTTCTCTTCCATGAGTGGCACGGTGGGTGCTGCTGGTCAGGCCAACTATGCTGCCGCGAACGCCTACCTGGATGCTCTGGCCGAGCAGCGTCGCGCGGATGGTCTCGCGGCCACGTCGCTTGCGTGGGGCCCCTGGGCCGAGAGCGGCATGGCCGCCGACGAGGCGATGGACGCGCGGATGCGGCGTGAAGGCCTGCCGCCGATGGCACCTGACACTGCACTGGCCGTTCTGCGCCAGAGCGTCGGGTCCAGCGATGCGGCTCTGCTGGTGGTGGACGTGGACTGGCAGCGGTTCGCGCCTGCCCTCACCGTCGTACGGCCCAGCAACCTCCTCGCCGAGCTGCCTGAGGCTCGGCCCGTTGGGGCTGATTACCGTACAGGCTCCGCAAACTCCGCCGAGGAAGTCGGCTCGCTGACCGAGCGGCTGGCCGCGCTCGGCGGGACCGAGCAGGAGCGGGAGCTCCTGAGCCTGGTCCGTACGCATGTCGCTGCAGTACTCGGCCACGACGGCTCGGACGCCGTCCGTGCGGAACGGGCCTTCAAGGAGCTCGGCTTCGACTCCCTGACCGCCGTCGAGCTGCGCAACCGTCTCGGCGTCGTGACCGGCGTACGGCTGCCGGCCACGCTGATCTTCGACTACCCGACCGCCTCGGCCCTCGCGGAGTACCTGCGGGGCGAGTTGCTCGGCACGCAGGCAGTGGTGACCGGACCGGTGGCGAAGGCCGTCGACGACGATCCGATCGCGATCGTGGCCATGAGCTGCCGCTTCCCGGGCGGGGTACGGACCCCGGAAGACCTGTGGCAGCTCCTGGCGACCGGCGGTGACGCCATCGGGGAGTTCCCGGCCGACCGTGGCTGGGACCTGGACAGGCTCTACAGCCCCGACCCCGACAAGCAGGGCACTTTCTACGCCCGCGAGGGCGGATTCCTCTACGACGTCGCCGACTTCGATGCGGACTTCTTCGGGATCTCGCCGCGTGAGGCGCTGGCCATGGACCCGCAGCAGCGGCTCCTGCTCGAAACCTCGTGGGAGGCGTTCGAGCGGGCCGGGATCGATCCCGCCACCGTGCGGGGCAGCCAGGCCGGTGTCTTCGTCGGCACCAACGGCCAGGACTACGGAGCAACGCTCCAGACCGTCCCGGACGGCATCGAGGCTTTTCTCGGTACGGGCAACGCGGCGAGCGTCGTCTCCGGGCGGCTGTCGTACGCCTTCGGGCTCGAAGGCCCGGCCGTCACCGTCGACACCGCGTGTTCCGCCTCGCTGGTCGCGCTGCACTGGGCGGTCCAGGCACTGCGAAGCGGCGAATGCTCGCTGGCGCTCGCAGGCGGCGTGACCGTCATGTCGTCGCCGGGTGCCTACATCGACTTCAGCCGTCAGCGCGGCCTTGCCGAGGACGGTCGCATCAAGGCGTTCGCGGCTGGAGCCGACGGTACGGGCTGGGGCGAGGGTGTCGGCATGCTGCTCGTCGAGCGCCTGTCCGACGCTCAGCGGAACGGCCACCCCGTGCTGGCGATCGTGCGAGGCTCCGCCATCAACCAGGACGGCGCGAGCAACGGACTCACTGCCCCCAACGGCCCGTCCCAGCAGCGCGTCATCCGTGCCGCTCTCGCGAGCGCGGGACTGTCGGCCGCGGATGTGGACGCGGTGGAGGCCCACGGCACGGGCACCCGGCTCGGTGACCCGATCGAGGCCCAGGCACTCCTTGCCACCTACGGCCGGGAGCGCGAGGCGGAGCAGCCCCTGTGGCTCGGCTCGATCAAGTCCAACATCGGCCACACGCAGGCCGCCGCCGGTGTCGCGGGCGTGATCAAGATGGTCATGGCGATGCAGCACGGGGTGCTGCCGCAGACCCTGCACGTCGACGAGCCGACCCCGCACGTCGACTGGACGGCCGGGGACATCGCCCTGCTGACCGAACAGAAGGAGTGGCCCGAGACCGGCCGCCCGCGCCGGGCCGGCGTCTCGTCCTTCGGCTTCAGCGGTACGAACGCGCACACCGTCCTGGAACAGGCACCACCGCAGGCCGAGGAGACGGGCCCGTCCGGGCCGCAGCACCCGTCCGGCGTCGTGCCGTGGGCGCTGTCGGCGAAGAGCGAGGCGGCGTTGCGCGCCCAGGCCGAGCGGCTGCGTACGCGTATCGCATCCGATGAGCTGCTGGAGCCCGCCGACGTGGCCTACTCCCTGGCTACGTCGAGGGCGGCTCTTGAGCGTCGTGCCGTGGTCGTCGCGACGGAGCGGGACGAGTTCCTGGCAGCTCTGAAGGCGCTGGCTGTGGGGGAGCGGGTGCCGGGTCTGGTGCAGGGCACGGTTGCCGGTGGCGGGCTGGCGTTTCTGTTCACGGGGCAGGGGAGTCAGCGGTTGGGGATGGGCCGGGAGTTGTACGAGGCGTATCCGGTGTTCGCGGAGGCGCTGGATGCGGTGTGCGCTCGGCTGGATCTTGAAGTGCCGCTGAAGGACGTCCTGTTCGGGGACGATGGTGATGCTCTCAACGAGACCGCGTACACGCAGCCTGCGTTGTTTGCGGTTGAGGTGGCGTTGTTCCGGCTGGTGGAGTCGTGGGGTCTGCGGCCGGACTTCTTGGCGGGTCATTCGAT
>NZ_JBEZKA010000097.1:0-2809 GCF_040651435.1 Streptomyces sp. NPDC048479 | reverse complement strand
CCTCGCCGACCGCGCCTACATGGGAGCCGGCTCGTGGGTGACAACACCCCTCAGACGCCCACCGGGCCGCGAGCTCACACCGACCCAGCAAACCGTCAACCGCGCGCTGTCCGCCGCACGGGCACCGGTCGAACGCGGCGTCGCACGACTGAAGTCCTGGCGCATCTTCCGCAGATCCCGGTGCAGCCCGAATCGAATGACGTCAAACGCCGCGGCAGTCCTCACCCTGGAGCGGCAACGCTGAAAGACCTCAGTGTCATCACCTCACTGCCCCCCCCACAGGGGTGGCCGACCTTTGCGGGGAGGGAAGGAGTCCTGGAACAGGCGGAGTTGAGCCTGACCCGGCCGAAGTCGGCTGTCCACGGCCGACATTGCCGTCAAAGAGACTGCCGAGTTTTTACGACGAAGGGGGTACACCCGACAGGAGGCAAAGTGCAGGATTTTATGCGTCGGTTGCGGCCTCGCGTGGCACCGGCACAGCACATCCTGCGGGATTCGACGTTAGGTGAATAAGCTGTGAGACTTGGACTATCCGGAAGAGTTGCGGGATTCACAACATGTGCACTGACAGTCGCGGCAGCGACAATAATACCGGCGACATCTTCTTCCGGGGCCTCGGCCGTCCCCGGCGGCACTATCGACTACATTAAGCCTGACGGCTACAGTGCTGAAGCCGAGGACTACTGCAATGAAGTTGGTCTCGGCGAGGGGTACGCACAGTGTCGCCTTGTATCCTACCGCGAAGTGGAACGGCAGCATTCCGATCCAGACTACAGGCGCCGGATCTCCGAGGTGAAAACCAACTGCGGCACTGCGGATGAATCGCATTCGCTTGCATGGGCGCACACCAACACCGCGACCCATACAGCAGGGGGCAGCCTGTCCGTCGCCGGTACGGTCAAGGTCTCTCTCGCGCCATTGGGGGTTGGGGCCGAAGCGTCGGTCACGACCACTGTGGGGGCGAGCTACAGCTATGCGTGGGGCGAGTCGAGCGAAGTGCGCAAAACCGATGAGGTGAAGGTCAGACCTGGGTATAAAGGCTGGCTCGACTACGGCACCTATCACGGCACCTCCTACGGAGTGGCCGAAGTGGAAGTCAAGATAGTCGACAAAACCAAGGCGCCAGACCTGGGTTCAGGCCGGTATAAGATCTTCACTGCAATCAAGGGTGATCTGCCCAAGCCCGTCAATCCTAAGCTGCAAGGGCAGACGGAGGGAATAATCAGCCAGACCGCCAGAATGACAGCAGCGGAAGAGCATGATGCATGCGTAAATCATGTTTCTGGTTCTACAGAGCCCCCCGCGACCGTATACACCAATCCCGGCCCGATTGACACGCCCATATTCCACGGCTCTAAGCCTGACGGATCCAGCGGGAGAATTTCGGGGCTGCACGGGAAATGTGTGGACGTTCAAGGGGGGCGTAGCGAAGATTGGACGCCGGTGCAGATGCATGAGTGCAACGGCACCCCGGCCCAGAAGTGGACAATGGCCGAGGACGGCACAATTCAATCCCTCGGTAAGTGCCTGGATGTGGCCTGGGCCTCTACCGAAGACGGCGCCCGAGTCCAGCTCCATCAGTGCAATGACTCCGGTGCCCAAATGTGGGAATACGCAGGTAACACCTTCGTAAACACCTGGTCCAACAAGTGTCTGGACCTTCCATGGGGCGTCAGCTACGACATCCAGCTTCAGATCTATGAGTGCAACGGCGGCGAAAACCAGAAGTGGAACGCTCCCCGCCTCGCGCGTTCGTCTTCATAGGATTCTCTTCACGAAAGTACTCTATCCTGTGGCAGGGATGATATGAGGGAGACCGCCACCTCTTAGGAGGTGGCGGTCTTGTCGTGCCCGGTCGCGATGCCGCGGAAGTGCTCGAGAACGTTGATTGGGTACGCAGCGCGGCGAAGCGCCTGCTCCGAGCAGGTCATTTTCCGCACGGCCCCCTCCGAACCCGCTGTACGAGTTTCCCCGTAACGGGCTCTCCAGTGACCTATTCCGTGACGCTATAGGGTGGCTGTCTGAGTGGATCGCGTCATGACAGACGGTGCAGACGACCAATGTCTTGCGCCGCTTCCTCGTCATGACTTGACGCCATTCAGTTGGTGACCCTTCCATGTCGAGGTCGGAGTTCGGATGTGGTGCACCCGCACGTCTTCCGACCTCCCGCAGAGCTCGCATTTCCCCTTCAAGAGCCGGGAGGCCAGCTCTTTTCGAGGGCGAGGTTTGGTCACTTGGTGGTCGGTGAGGAGCGCTACCTTCTGTCGCGTCAGTGAGATTTCGCCGAATCGTGCGACCAGTGGCGGGGCCTGTGCGCGGGTTTTCTGCGACTGAGATATACAACAAGGCGTCTCGTGGCGCACAAGCACCGCTCGACGGTGTTGCGAGGGCGGTAGGTCCTGCGGTTGAAGCCTGGCGGCCGGCGCCCTCGCAGGCTGCGGTTGTGCCTGTGCTTCGAGGGCCCATCGGCCGAAGGCTGGTGAGGCCTGAAAATCGGTAGGTTCAGGAGGTGGTGAGGTCGAACTTTCCCAGGGGGACTTGCTGCTCGAACTTCATCCGTACCAGGCGGCGTTGGGAGGCAACGCTCCGCGGCGGGTGATCTCGTCCCGGCAGAGGACTCGGAGGAAGTCCACGCCGCACTCGACCCGGACTTTCACCGGCCTCGCTCTGGTCCTCGAGGTTATCAGCGCCGGTGATGCCACCGCCGAGCCCGGTCATTGAGCCTTTTCAGAGCGGCCACCGATCGGGTGACAGTCGGGCGGTCGTGGACCGAGGAAGAACGGACAAGGCTCCCCGGCAGTTGAGCGAG
>NZ_JBEZKA010000096.1:0-2869 GCF_040651435.1 Streptomyces sp. NPDC048479 | reverse complement strand
CGGATCGCCCACACGTTCCGACCATCACCATCATCGACGCCACCAAACCCAAACGGGTCAGACGCATACCAAAGCCCTAAGTAACCGGTATTGGCACTAGCCTCGCCGTTTCGGTTGGGGCGGGTCCAGATGGTGGCCAGTAACGCGAAAGTGCCTTCTGAGCTGGGACGATGAACCTTGTCTAGGGGTTCTGTCGTTCCAAGCGGAAGGCACTTTCTACGTGCAGGCTATCGGGTCGCGTCCCAAGCTTTATGTCACCGCTGACGGGTCGGGGGTGGTCGGGCATGCCGGAGCGCGGTTGCTGGGGGATCTCGCCGATGCGACTGGGCTGACGGCCGCGTACTGCGATGCGCTGCGGCTGTTGCGGCCGCGTGGGACCGGCCACGACCCGGGTCGGGTCGCCGCCGATCTGGCGGTGATGCTCGCCGACGTCGGCGAGACCATGACGGACCTGGCCGTTCTGCGCGACCAGCGGGACGTATTCGGACCGGTGGCGTCCACACCTACGGCCTGGCGGCTGCTCGCGGCCATCGACGAGCGTGTGCTGGCCCGGCTGCGGGCGGCCCGTGCCCAGGCACGCGAGGTGGCCTGGCTGCAGGCAGCCGAAAACGGTGAGGGCATACCCGCCGCCGGGGCGGCCGGCCGTGCTCTGCCCGGCCTGGTCCTGGACCTCGACGCCACGCTGGTGGCCTGCCACTCGGACAAGGAACAGGCCGCCGCCAACTACAAGGGAGGGTTCGGCTATCACCCGTTGCTGTGCTTCCTGGCCAACACCGGCGAGGCCCTCTCAGGACGGCTGCGACCGGGCAACGCCGGAGCGAACACCGCAGCCGATCACATCGCGGTGCTGGACGACGCTCTCGCCCAGCACACCGACACCCACCGCTACGGCACCCCGGTCCTGATCCGGACGGACTCCGCCGGCTCCGCGAAAGCCTTCCTCCACCACCTGCGCGACCTGCGGATTCACGGGATGGACATCGGCTTCTCGGTCGGCATGGCGGTCACTTCCGACGTCCGCCGGGCGATCCGCTCGCTGCCCGAGCGCATCTGGCTCCCCGCTCTCGACCAGGATGGCTCCTTGCGTCAAGGGGCACAGGTCGCCGAACTGACCGGCCTGGTCGAACTTCCCGGCTACCCGGACGGCATCCGCTTGATCGTGCGTCGTGAACGCCCTCACCCCGGCGCCCAGCTCTCGCTCTTCGACCAGGACGAAGGCATGCGCCACCAGGTGTCCCTCACCGACACCGGCTACGACGGCGGCGGTTCCATCCAGTATCTGGAGGTCCGGCACCGCGGACACGCCACCGTCGAGGACCACATCCGCTGCCGGTTGTCATGCGGCGGTGGCCAGCGTAGTTGATCGCTGTTCGTAGGTGATCGGGCTGATCGGGCCGAGACGGGAGTGCCGTCGGCAGGTGTTGTAGCGGGTCGCCCAGCGGAAGACCGCGAGGCGGGCCTCACGCGCCCCGTTCCACCGCTTCCGCCCCTGCAGCGTCTCGCGTTTCATGGTCGCGTTCAGGCTCTCCGCGGCGGCGTTGTCCGCACTCGTGCCGACCGCGCCGCGCGATCTGGTCACGCCGAGCGCCGAGCAGACCTGGGCGAACTCCTTCGACACATATTGCGCCCCGTTGTCGCTGTGGAAGATCGCCCCGCGCAGGCCGTCGGCACCCCGGGCTCTCGCGGCGGCCTTGAGCGCGTCTGTTATCAGCTCGGTGCGCATGTGGTCGGCGATCGACCAGCCCGCCAGGCGTTTCGAGCGCAGGTCCAACACCGTTGCCAGATAAAGGAATTGGCCGTTGCCGACGGGGAGATAGGTTATGTCGCCCACGTACTTGGAGTTCGGCACCTGGGCGGTGAAGTCCCGCTGGAGCAGGTCCGGAACCGGCGTCGCCGACGGCTCGGGAATGGTCGTGCGAACCTTCTTGCGCAGGTGCAACCCGACGATGTGGAACTTGCGCATGACGCGCTCGACGCGCTTGTGATTGACCCGCCGAGGAGTCCTTCAGCTCAGCGGTGACGCGCGGGACTCCGTAGGTGCCGTCCGATTCCTGATGGATCTGGGCGATGCGTTCGGCGAGCTCGGCGTCCGCCCGGGCCCGGCCGGCCCGCGCGTCCGCGCCGGCCAGCCATCGGTAGAAGCCCGACCGCGAGAGCGAGAGTATCCGGCACAGCCGCTTGACGCCGAAGGCGTCACGGTGATCGTCGACGAACTGGAAGCGGCTGCTCACCAGCTGGTCTCGGCCGCAAAATACTCCGCGGCCCTCCGCAGGATCTCCCGCTCGAGCTCGAGTTCCTTGACCCGGGCCCGCAGCTGCCGGTTCTCCTTCTCCATCGCGGTGGCCTCCACGACCCCGGGCTGGGCGGCCTGCTCGGCATCCAGCACCCAAGTGCGGAGCGTCTCGTGGTTGATGCCCAGGTCCTTGGCCACCGACGCGTACGTCCCACTCGCGCTCGAGTGGTACAGCGCGACGGCATCGGCCCGGAACTCAGGCGAGTACTTCGACGTCCCCAACGGGAACTCCTGTCCTATGGATCTTCACGTTCCAATGATCAGGGTGTCCACGATCAAGGGGAAACGCCCTACAGTCCCCTTCGGGAATGACGCCCGCACGACCCGAGCGGTCAGCTCCGGCACCCCACGGTCGTCCCGAGACTCCAGCGACACCCAGCCCCCTCGCTCCGACGAACAGAACGATCATGCCAACCCCAGCAAGCCGACGAGACGGTTTGCGGAATCCCCAACGGAGTCATTCAGGAGGGGGAGAAGTCAATGAGCCTTTTCAGAGCGGCCACCGATCGGGTGACAGTCGGGCGGTCGTGGACCGAGGAAGAACGGACAAGGCTCCCCGGCAGTTGAGCGAGGTAT
>NZ_JBEZKA010000095.1:0-3094 GCF_040651435.1 Streptomyces sp. NPDC048479 | reverse complement strand
CTCGCCTGGGGTCTGTGGGCCGAAGCGTCGGCCATGACAGGCGAGCTGGGTGAGACGGATCGTGATCGTCTCGGCCGTGGTGGTGTCAGTGCGCTTTCCGCGGAGGAGGGCGTGGCGCTGTTCGACGCCGCGTCCGCGTCCGAGCAGGCGCTGTTCGTCCCCGTAAAGCTGGATCTGGGGGCTCTACGGGCGCAGGCGGGCAGCGGCATGCTGCCGCCGCTGCTCAGCGGCCTCGTCCGTACTCCCACCCGCCGCGCCGCAGGCGCCGCCGACACCGGCGCTGACGGTGGGACGGCGCTGCGGGAGCGCCTGGCCGGGCTTGCACCGGCCGCACGGGACGAGGCGCTGCTGGAGCTGGTCTGCACGTACGTCGCGGCCGTGCTCGGCTTCGCCGGGCCCGAAGCGGTCGACCCGGCACGGTCGTTCAACGAGGTGGGCTTCGACTCGCTGACCGCCGTCGAGCTGCGCAACAGGCTCGGCGGAGCGACCGGCGTACGACTGCCCGCCACGCTCGTCTTCGACTACCCGACGCCGACCGCGCTGGTGGAGTACCTGCGGGACGAGCTCTGGCAGGACGGCGCCGCGGCGGTTCCCCCGCTGCTCGCCGAACTCGACCGGCTGGAGAAGACGCTCGTCGCGTCCGTGCCCGACGACGACGGACGTACCCGCATCACCGAGCGTCTGCAGGCACTGCTGGCCGCCTGGAGCGAGGCCGGCGAACCCGCGGGCGCCGACGACGCCGATGTGGCCGAGGCGCTCGAGACCGCGACCGACGACGACCTCTTCGACTTCATCGGCAAGGAGTTCGGAATCTCGTGATGCGACGGCTCGGCTCCGCCCTTTCCGACGGCTCTGTCTTTCTGGCTTCTGTACGAGGGATGCACGCATGAATGAGGAAAAGCTCCGGTACTTCCTGAAGCGGGTGACGGCCGATCTCCACGAGACGCGCCGCCGTCTTCAGGAGGTCGAGTCGGAGGAGCAGGAGCCGATCGCGATCGTCGGGATGAGCTGCCGCTACCCGGGAGACGTCGAGTCGCCCGAAGACCTGTGGCGGCTGGTGTCCGAGGAGACCGACGCCATCTCTCCCTTCCCCACCGACCGGGGCTGGGACATGGGGCGGCTCTTCGACGCGGACCCCGACGGGCGGGGCACGAGCTATGTGCAGGAAGGCGGCTTCCTGCACTCGGCCAACCGATTCGATCCGGCGTTCTTCGGGATCTCGCCGCGTGAGGCCGTGGCGATGGACCCGCAGCAGCGGCTGCTGCTGGAAACCTCGTGGGAGGCGTTCGAGCGGGCGGGGATCGACCCGACCTCGGTGCGCGGCAGCCGTACGGGCGTCTTCGCGGGCGTCATGTACCACGACTACGCCTCTCGTCTGCGTGCCGTCCCGGAGGAGGTCGAGGGCTACCTCGGCACCGGCGGCTCCAGCAGCATCGCCTCCGGCCGGGTCTCGTACACCTTCGGCCTGGAGGGCCCGGCGCTCACCGTCGACACGGCCTGCTCGTCCTCCCTCGTCACATTGCACCTGGCCATGCAGGCGCTCCGCAAGGGCGAGTGCTCACTCGCTCTCGCGGGCGGTGTCACCGTGATGGCGACACCGGGTACGTTCACCGAGTTCAGCCGTCAGCGCGGCCTGTCCTTCGACGGCCGATGCAAGTCGTTCGCGGACTCCGCGGACGGCACCGGCTGGGCCGAGGGCGCGGGCATGCTCCTCGTGGAACGGCTCTCCGACGCACGCAAGAACGGTCATACGGTCCTCGCCGTGGTCCGCGGCTCGGCCGTCAACCAGGACGGTGCGAGCAACGGCCTGACCGCTCCGAACGGCCCCTCGCAGCAGCGGGTCATCCGCCAGGCCCTGGCCGACGCCCGCCTCACAGCGGCTGACGTCGACGTCGTCGAGGCGCACGGTACGGGTACGACGCTGGGTGACCCGATCGAGGCGCAGGCCCTGCTCGCGACCTACGGCCGGGAGCACACCGAGGACAGCCCGCTGTGGCTCGGCTCGGTCAAGTCGAACCTCGGTCACACGCAGGCGGCCGCCGGCGTCGCCGGCATCATCAAGATGGTCATGGCGATCCGCCACGGCCGTATCCCCAAGACGCTGCACGTCGACGAGCCGTCGACCAACGTCGACTGGTCGGCGGGCGCCGTCTCGCTGCTGAGGGAGACGGTGGAGTGGCCGGAGACCGGCCGCCCGCGCCGCTGCGCCGTGTCGTCGTTCGGCATCAGCGGCACCAACGCGCACACCATCATCGAGCAGGCACCGCTGCCGGAGGCCGAGACACAGTCGGCCGACGACGAGACGGACGGCTCTGAGGGCACGCACGGCTCTGAGGGGACGGAGGACACGGAGGGCACCGAGCGGGCAGACACCGAGGCCGCCGGGACCGAGGTGCGGCCCGTTTCCGTGCCTCCCGTACTGCCCTGGCCTGTCTCGGCCCGTACGGAGGAGGCCCTGCACGCCCAGGCGGAGCGCCTGCTCGCCCACGTGCGGAACCACCCGGACCAGGCCCCGGTGGACATCGGTCACTCCCTGGCCACAGGGCGGGCGGCGCTGGAACACCGCGCCGTCGTTGTCGCGACCGGCCGGGAGAACGCCCTCGCCGATCTCGCCGCGCTGGCGTCGGGCGAGACCACGGCGCGCGTCGTGCTCGGCGAGGCGGGAGCGCGGGGCAAGGTCGCGTTCCTGTTCACGGGGCAGGGGAGTCAGCGGCTGGGGATGGGCCGGGAGCTGTATGAGGCGTATCCGGTGTTCGCGGAGGCGCTGGATGCGGTGTGTGCGCGGCTGGAACTGCCATTGAGGGATGTGCTGTTCGGGACTGACAGTGCTGCGCTGGATCAGACGGCGGTGACGCAGCCTGCATTGTTCGCGGTTGAGGTGGCGTTGTTCCGGCTGGTGGAGTCGTGGGGTGTGAGGCCGGACTACCTGGCGGGTCACTCCATCGGTGAGATTGCGGCCGCGCATGTGGCCGGGGTGTTCTCCCTGGAGGATGCGTGCACGCTGGTTGAGGCTCGTGGGCGGTTGATGCGGGCGCTGCCTGCTGGTGGCGTGATGATCGCCGTCCAGGCGTCCGAAGCCGAGGTTCTGCCCTTG
>NZ_JBEZKA010000094.1:0-3374 GCF_040651435.1 Streptomyces sp. NPDC048479 | reverse complement strand
AAGCTGACCACGCTCCGCCCCGAGCAGGCCGCCTACATCGGCGTCGAGGTCGAGGGCCCGTACAAGCCCGACCACTACCGCTACTGATCGGCTACTGACACACCTCAGCAGCAGGTACCAGCGGTACCAGGCAGGCCCCCGCACCCCCGTGTCGGGGGCCTGCCTCGTACCGGCCTCGATCGGCTCCCGGCAAGAGCCTCACCGCACTAGGACACCTGAGCCCCATGCCTCGCGGCCGTTATTCGCTTCACGATCCGCACGATCACACCCCCCTCGGTGACGAGCACTTCCAGTGCGCCCCCGGCCCCTCCGGCTGGCGCTACGTCTCCCAGATCACGGCCCCCTCCGGCGACCACGTCGGCTCCGTCGACCTCGCCCTCGACGAACTCGGCCGTCCCATCCGTCTCGAACTCCACGCCGCGAGCTGGCAGGTCCGCGGTGCCGCCCTCGACGGCGTCACCTGGGTGCGCACCGACCCCACCGGCGCTCATGCCACCGAAGGCAATGTGCGCGCTCACGCCTTCACCGGCACATCCCCCGCCTTTCTTGTTGCCACCGCACGTCTCCTGCGACTCACCCCCGGTTCCCCCGCGACGCGTGTCCGCCTCGTCGCCTTCACGGATCCTGTCCTCGCTCCCCGCACTCTCGACCAGTCCTGGGCCCTGATGAAGAGTGAAGCGCATGCCACTGACAATGGCCCCCTGACCGTGGACGAGTACCAGGTCAGCGCCCTGGACACGGGCGAACAACACCTCGTTCACATCGCCGGAGACGTGGTCCTCGCAGCCCCCGGCATCGAACTCGAAAACCTCGAGACCCCGCCCTCGGTCTTCCCCCTGACGCCCTGACGATTCCGACGTCCCGGCGACCGGTAGGCCTGACGAATCCGGCCTCCCGTCGCCCCTACGCGGGCGGCGCAAACCCCGTGACCGGCGGCGTCTCTGTCTCCGGCACCGCACCCGGCACCGTCCTGCCCTCCGCAACAATGGCGCTCGGCACCACCCCACTCGGCACGGCGGCCCCGCCGGCACCAACCGCCCCAGGTGCCACTCTTCCTGCGGCTCCGGCACCGGGGACCAAGCCACCTCTGGTGGCCGCCCCCGGAGTCGCCCACCCCTCCGGGCCGCCAACTGCTACCGCCCCGGCCGTAGCCCGGAACGCCCCGAACGCTTTCCGGGCATCACGCGCCTGCCGCTCGTTCACCACAGCCGCCAAATAGGCGGCCGGCGGCACCCTCTCCGGCGCGGGCGCCCCCGTGCATGCCGCCAGATCACCGGCCAGCCGCTCCGCCATCGACCAGCTCACCGCCTGGTCCAGCTGCCTCATCCGCGTCAGGTACTGACGTATCGCGAGCCACAGATCATCAGGCACCCCCGACAGATCCAGTTCGGCAAACCGCCCGACGAGCCACGGCGGCGGAGGCGGCACCACCATCCCCCGCCCGGCCGGCACCCTCTCCCGCACCACCAGAGTCCCCGCGAACACATCCCCGATCCGCCGCCCCCGCGCCGACATCAGAGAAGCGATACAGGCAATGACCCCGAACGACATCAGGATCTCCACCACGCCCATCGCCCCGCGCACCAGCGCATGCCGGAAGCGGATCGGCCCCCCGTCGTCCCGCACCACCCGCAGCCCACAGGCGAGCTTCCCGAGCGAGCGCCCATGACTGAGGGTCTCCACGGCTATCGGCGCCCCCACCAGGACCAGCAGAAACGTCGCGATCGACACCGCAGTGACCGCCGCCTCGTCCAGCGACGCGGTCGCCAGCGCAAGCCCGATCGACACCAGAAGATACGCCGTCCACACCACGACGAGGTCGATCACGAGAGCGAGCGCCCGGCTCGGCAGTTTCGCCGGCCGCAGCCCCAGTACGACCGCATCCCCCGTCACAAGCGCACTCACTGCTGCCCGCCCTTCGCCGTCGAACTCCCTGCCCCTTGATTCCTCAGTCTGCCAAGCTGGCCCGCAGCGCGCCGCAGTAGTGCGGACCGTACGCACCCAGTGCCTGGAGCAGCAGCCGACCATGGACCTCGATGTCTTCGTGACCGCCCACCGCGCCGAGTGGGACCGCTTGGACCACCTCCTGCACAGGGGACGTCACCTCACCGGTGCCGAGGCCGACGAACTTGTCGCCCTCTACCAGCGCACGGCCACACATCTCTCTCACATCCAGTCCAGCGCCCCGGACCCGATGCTGACGGGCAGGCTCACCCAGCTCGTCGCCCGAGCGCGCGCCACCGTCACCGGAACCCGCCGTGCCACCTGGCGCGACGCGGTCCGGTTCCTCACTGCGGGCTTCCCGGCGGCCGTCTACCGCTCCCGCCACTGGTGGATCCCCACGGCGGTCCTCTCCACTGTCCTTGCTGCGATCATCGGCTGGTGGATAGGCGCTCACCCAGAGGTTCAGTCAGCGATCGCCGCCCCGGACGAACTGCGCCGGCTCACCCGCCCCGGCGGTGAGTACGAAACGTACTACTCGAGCCACCCGGCGGCCTCCTTCGCAGCCCAGGTCTGGACGAACAACGCCCAGGCCGCCGCCATGTGCCTGACGCTGGGCGCGTTCCTCTGCATCCCGGTGATCTGGATCCTCTTCCTCAATGTGCTCAACCTCGGCGTCGGCATAGGCCTGATGTCGTCGGCCGGCCGCCTCGACACCTTCCTGGGCCTGGTCCTCCCGCACGGCCTGCTCGAACTGACCGCTGTCTTCGTCGCCGCGGGCACGGGCCTCCGCCTCGGCTGGACTGTCATCGACCCGGGCCCCCAATCCCGCCGCACGGCCCTCGCCCAGCAGGGCCGCGCGGCCATCGGTATGGCCATTGGCCTCGCCCTTGTCCTCTTCGTGTCGGGCGTGATCGAAGGCTTCGTCACACCCTCAGGACTGCCGACCTGGGCGCGTATCGCCATCGGCATCGCGGCTGAGCTGGCGTTTCTGGCGTACGTCTACATCCTGGGCGGCCGAGCAGTCCGCGCCGGCGACATCGGCGACGTGGAGGCGGCGGACCGCAGCGCCGAACTCCCGGCCGCTGCCTGATGTGCGTCCGGCACCTCTGAGCTGCTAGTCTCCTCTTCGCCCCACAAAAACCGTTGACACGGTCGGCGTGGGGAGGTAGATTTAAACGGTTGTCTCGGACTGGACAAGTGCGAGTGCGACCGTTAATATCTCTCTTGCTCTCGTCGGAAATTGAATTTCCGCAGAGCTTCTCGATTCCTATCCGGATCAAGAAGGCCGATTAGCTCGGCCGGAATGCTTCTGATAAAGTCGGATCAGCCGAAAGACAAAAGGCCCCCAACGGCTACTGGAATCAAATTCCGAACCGGAAACGGAACGGAAAAGGATCTGGTAAAGTTGGAAACACGAAGGGAAGCGCCCG
>NZ_JBEZKA010000093.1:0-3414 GCF_040651435.1 Streptomyces sp. NPDC048479 | reverse complement strand
GAATTCGGCGTCAGGACTCCGTCCCGCTCGGCGGTCTCCACCATCTCGGTCGCGGCTTTCAGCTTGATCGAGCCGGCGAAGTTGAAGCCCTCACATTTGAGGAAGAGCGACTGCCCGAAGATCGACCGAAGGTCGACATAGAGCTCCTCTTCGTTGAAGGCGTAGGGAACGGAAATGACGGGCATGATGGCCTCCTCCTCTGCGGCATTGCACCTTCGGAATGTCCATCCGACCGTGGGCGGGCTTCTCGCCTTACCTGTGTTCACCGAGTCGGACGGGGAGTTGGGCTAGGGGCCGCAGTGTGGTACGCGTTGATCTGCGGCGATTTGGCCGCTGATTTCTCGGGGGTCAGCTCCGCATAAGCCTCCTGGTGCTCGGTCAGCCGAGGTTTCGGCCGGCTCATCCATACCGGCTCAGTTCGTGGAAGAAGTCGTCGATGATCTGTAGTTCTCCGGAGCGGACCACCTCGTCGTAGACGTACTTGCCGACGGCGAGGTCGAGCACTCCGAGGCCGAACGGCGAGAACACGGCGGGGCGGTCCGTCGGCACGGTCACCCGCCTGGCCATCACGTCGTCCAAGGTGCCGTGCAGGAAGTCCCGGTTGCCCGTGAGCTGTTCTGCCAGATGCGGCGAGGTGTTGGCCTTGAGACAGTGCTCGACGTCATCGACGATGTTGGCCGATGCCAGCAGGATCTCCGGCGCGAGGTCGCGCAGCGACACATGCAGCACCAACGGATTGTGTGCGAACCACGACAGATCGCTGACATGCGGCTGGGCGGCGACGGTGGCGAAGACCACCAGGTCGCTGTTCCGGATCAGCTGCTCGGCGCTGTCGTGCACGGTGATCCAGCCGGCGGTGCCCGACTGCTCCAGGTACGTGCGGAAGCCTGCCGCGCTCTCGGGGGACAGGTCGTGCACGCCGATCTCGTCGAACGACCAGCCGGTGCCGGCCAGGAAGGCATGGATGTAGCGGGCGATCAAGCCCACCCCGAAGAACCCGACGCGCGTCGGGCGGTGGCGGTCGCGGCTGAGCCAGTCGGCCGCTGACGCGGCTGACGCGGCCGTCCTGGTGGCGCTGATGATCGAGCTTTCCAGGCAGGCGAACGGGTAGCCGGTGTCATGGTCGTTGAGGATCAGCACGGCCGAGGCACGAGGGATGCCTGCCGTCACGTTCTCCGGGAAGCTGGAGATCCATTTCAGGCCGTCCACCCGCACTTCCCCGCCGATCG
Source organism: Streptomyces sp. NPDC048479 (assembly GCF_040651435.1). Classification (NCBI taxonomy): domain Bacteria; kingdom Bacillati; phylum Actinomycetota; class Actinomycetes; order Kitasatosporales; family Streptomycetaceae; genus Streptomyces; species Streptomyces sp. NPDC048479. Next base: position 2,185 of record NZ_JBEZKA010000093.1, on the reverse strand, counting down.
AGGCGGGCAGCGCGATGATCCGGGAGGAGGGGCGGTCGGGGAAACGCAGGAAGTAGGACGGCGGGTTCACCGAATCACCGGCGCCGTGCAGCCGGTAGGTGGCCTCGACCAACTCCACGATCTCCTTCTCGCGCCCCTGCAGCACGCGCTGAACCTGGGCACCGGGGATCACCGTAAACGGGGCCACGGTGGCCTGCTCGACGATTTCGGACTGCGTCGCGGTAGAGCGGACGGTGGTCATGGGCCAGTCACCTCGATTGTTGGCGAGCAAATGGCTTCGACCCGCAGCATTGGAGGTTTGCCGGGTTTCGTCTCCACGTCGAGCAGTGATGTCGGGGATGAGGACGACATCTCGTTTTCCTTTCAGTCGCGGCTCAGTAGGAAGTCGGCCATTCGGCGGCGCTCAGCACGGTCTTGGCCACCTCGGTCGGACGGGTGCGCAGGAAGTAGTGGCCGCCGTCGGCGAGCTCGTGCAGGTCGACGTGGTCGGCGAGGAGTTGCCAGTCGCGGTACCGGCGTGGGAACTGCGCCGTGCTCGGGTCGTCGGCGGCGACGACGACGGTGACCGGCGCGGACAGCTTCACCGTCGGCGGCGTGTCCAGGGCATCGGCGAAATAGCGATGCGCGGACACACAGTCGTGCCGGAATGCCGCACCGACATGCTCGGCGCGCTGCGCATCCAGCTCACCGAGCTCGGTGTAGCCGCCGTCTGCGCTCAGCGCCGCGGCGATCGCGGCGTTGCTCCGCCCGGCCAGCTCGGTGACGATCTCGGCGTTGCTCCGCCCGGTGAGCTCGGTGATGGCGGCGCGCCGGGCGGTGGCGTCACCGAGCAGCTGCGCGCCGAGGAACACCCGCTGGACGTCCACCCCGCGCTCCTGCAGCTGCCTGGCCGTCTCCATGGCCAATGCGGTGCCCGAGGAGTGGCCCCACAGCAGGATCCTGGTCAGGCCACGCCGGGTGATCTCGGCGATGACCTGTTCAACCACCTCTGCGATCGGCGCGAACGGCTCGCTCCCGCCGGGAGTATCGGAATCGCGCACGTCGACGGCGTAGACCGCTGGTCCGCTGCCCCGCAGTGCATTGGCCAGCGCCTGGAAGTCCATCGCGTCGCCGCCGGCGCAGGGGAAGCCAACCAAAGCCCCTGCTTGAGCACCGTCACCTTCCGTCAGCGGCTGCAGCACGGAGCTCCGGTCGGACCGGCCGTCGACCATCCCGGCCAGATCGGCGAGGACCGGGTGACGGGTGACGTCCTTCAGGGAGACCATTCGGTCCAGCGAGATGGCGAGCCTCACTGCCGACAGTGAGGTGCCGCCGCAGTCGAAGAAGTGGTCCCGCCGACCGATCCGGTCCTGTGGGATGCCGAGGACCTTGGCCCACGTGGCGGCCAGTCGCTGTTCGGTCGGCGTGCTGGGTGCCTGGTAGGCCTCCTCGACTGTGCCGAGTTCTTCGGCGAGTGAGGCCAGTGCTCTCCTGTCGATCTTGCCATTGGCCGTCAGGGGCAGGCTGCCCCGCCAGTGGAAGACCGACGGGACCATGTACTTGGGCAGCGACCCGCTCAGCCGGTCCCGCAGGAAACCGGACTTCAGCAGGAGCGGACCCGAGTAGAAGGCCACCAAGTCCTTGCTGCCGCCGGTCCGTTCGGCGACCACCACCGCGCCGTCGCGGACATCGGGGAGGCGCAGCAGGGTGTTCTCGATCTCGCCGATCTCGATCCGGAAGCCGCGGATCTTGACCTGGGCATCGCGGCGGCCGAGGAACTCCAGCTTCCCCGACGGGTGCCAGCGGCCGAAGTCACCGCTCCGGTAGAGCCGCTGGCCCTTTCGGTGCGGATCCGCCATGAAGGCCAGCCGGGTCCGATCGGCATCGTTGACATACCCGCGGCCGACGCACACTCCGGAGAAGACAATCTCGCCGGGGGCGCCGAGCGGCACGGGTGTGAGGTGTTCGTCGACGACGTACACGTGCACGTTGTTGACCGCGCGGCCGAGCAGGATCCGGTCCGGCACCCGGTCCATGACCTCGTGGTTGGTGTCGTCCGAGGTCTCCGTCAGCCCGTAGGCGTTGACCAGCCTGATCCCGGACTCGGCCGCGAACCAGCGCTCGGCGAGCTCCTTCTTCAGCGCCTCACCGGTCACCGACACGTACCGCAGATCGGGCAGCGTGCGGGGGTGCCGTTCGAGATCGG
>NZ_JBEZKA010000092.1:0-3551 GCF_040651435.1 Streptomyces sp. NPDC048479 | reverse complement strand
TCGTCCACACCCCCGGCCGGCACCACTACCAGCCAGGAGCCGGACAACCGTGCCCCCGACGAGACCTCAGCCAGCGGCTTCCACGACACCCGGTAGCGCCAACCATCCACCTCCGACTGGGTACGGCGTCGGCGACGCCACGCCGACAGAGCCGGCACGACCTCGCTGAGGGGCGTCTCGTCCACGTCCAGCTCTGTGACGAGCGACGCGAGATCCTCGCGCTCGACGGCCTCCCAGAACCGCGCGTCCACCGCATCGACGCTCCCGCCGACCGGTGCACTTCCCGCCCGCGACGCCTCCGGCCAGTAGCGCTGCCGCTGGAAGGCGTAGGTCGGCAGATCGACCCGCTGAGCTCCGGTCCCGTAGAACGCCTGCCAGTCGACGGGGGTGCCGTGGACGTGGGCCTGGGCGAGGGCCGCGGTGACGGTCTCGGCCTCGGGGCGGCCGGAGCGGAGGACGGGCACGAAGACGGTGTCCGCGTCTGCGGTCAGGCAGTCCTGAGCCAGGGCGGACAGGACGCCGTCGGGGCCGAGTTCGATGTACGTGGTGACGCCGGCGGCTTCCAGGGTGCGGATGCCGTCGAGGAAGCGGACGGCTTCGCGGACGTGCCGGACCCAGAAGTCGGCCGAACCCATCTCGTCCGAGACGAGGGTCCCGGTGAGGTTGGAGACCACCGGGATGCGCGGAGACTCGTACGAGATGCCCTCGGCGACCGTACGGAAGGCATCGAGCATGCCGTCCATGTGCGGCGAGTGGAACGCATGGCTGACCGTCAGACGCTTGGTCTTGCGGCCCTGAGCCTCGAAGGACTCGGCGATCGCAACCGCGTCGGCCTCGTCGCCGGCGATGACCACCGACTGCGGACCGTTGATGGCCGCAACGCTCACCCGGTCCGTCAGCAGAGGCAGAACCTCGTCCTCGGATGCCTGGACCGCGATCATCACGCCACCCGTCGGCAGCGCCTGCATCAGCCGCCCACGAGCCGCCACCAGCGCACACGCATCCTCCAGCGAGAACACACCCGCCACATGCGCGGCAGCAATCTCACCAATCGAATGACCCGCCAAGAAGTCCGGCCGCAGACCCCACGACTCCACCAGCCGGAACAACGCCACCTCAACCGCAAACAACGCAGGCTGCGTATAAGCCGTCTGATCCAGCGCATCACCATCGGACCCGAACAACACATCCTTCAACGGCAGTTCCAGGTGCGCACACACCGCATCCAGCGCCTCCGCGAACACCGGATACACCTCGTACAACTCACGGCCCATCCCCAGCCGCTGACTCCCCTGCCCCGTGAACAGAAACGCCAGCTTCCCGGCGACCGGCGAGCCCGTAACGATCCCCGCCGCCGAGCCACCCTCCGCCAGCGCCCCGAGCCCCGCCAGCAGACCCTCACGATCCACAGCCACCACCGCCGCGCGCCGCTCGAACGACGAGCGGCCGGTCGTCAGCGTGCGACCGACGTCGGACAGGCGCAATTCAGGAGCCGCGATCAGCCGCGCGCGCAGGCTGTCGGCCTGGTCGCGGAGTGCGACGTCGTTCTTCGCCGAGAGCACCAGCGGGAGAAAGGCCCGTTCCGTGGCCGCGTCGTCGGCCCGGTCCGTCTCCACCCGCGCCGGAGCCTGCTCGATGATGGTGTGGGCGTTCGTTCCGCTGAAGCCGAACGAGGAGACGCCGGCACGGCGCGGGCGGCCGGTCTCGGGCCACTCCGTCTGCTCGGTCAGCAGGGAGACTTCACCGGCCTCCCAGTCGACCTGAGGGGACGGCTCGTCGATGTGAAGGCTCTGCGGAAGCAGCCCGTTCTGCATCGCCAGCACCATCTTGATCACGCCTGCGACACCGGCTGCGGCTTGTGCGTGGCCGATGTTGGACTTGATCGAGCCCAGCAGCAATGGCCGGTCTTCCGCGCGCCCCTGGCCGTAGGTGGCGAGCAGCGCCTGCGCCTCGATCGGGTCACCCAGGGTCGTACCCGTGCCGTGCGCCTCCACCACGTCCACATCCGCGGCCGACAGTCCCGCGCTCGCGAGAGCGGCACGGATCACCCGCTGCTGGGACGGACCGTTCGGGGCAGTGAGTCCGTTGCTCGCACCGTCCTGGTTGACGGCGGAGCCTCGGACCACGGCAAGCACCGGATGCCCGTTGCGCTGTGCATCGGACAGCCGCTCGACGAGCAGCATGCCGACACCCTCGCCCCACCCCGTACCGTCCGCAGCCGCAGCGAACGCCTTGATGCGGCCGTCCTCCGCAAGACCACGCTGCCGACTGAATTCGATGAAGGTGCCCGGCGTGGACATCACCGTCACACCACCGGCCAGGGCCAGCGAGCACTCACCATTGCGCAGCGCCTGGATCGCCCAGTGCAGGGCGACCAGCGACGACGAGCAGGCGGTATCGACCGTAACCGCCGGGCCCTCCAGGCCGAACACATAGGAGAGCCGGCCGGAGACGACGCTCGCCGCGTTACCCGTACCCAAGTGACCCTCGAGGCCTTCAGGCTCCTCCAGCAGTACAGACAGGTAGTCCTGGCCGTTGGTGCCGACGAAGACACCGGCCTGGCTGCCCCGCACGGTGGCGGGATCGATCCCGGCCCGCTCGAACGCCTCCCACGAGGTTTCGAGCAGGAGCCGCTGCTGCGGGTCCATGGCCAGCGCCTCACGCGGCGAGATCCCGAAGAAGTCCGCATCGAAGTCCGCCGCGTCGTAGAGGAATCCGCCCTCACGCGCGTACGAAGTGCCCTGCGCACCAGGGTCTGCGTCGTACAGAGCCTCGACGTCCCAGCCGCGGTCCAGCGGAAGATCCGAGATGGCGTCGCCGCCCGATGCGAGCAGCTGCCAGAGGTCTTCCGGGGTCCGTACTCCGCCGGGGAAACGGCAGCTCATCGCCACGATCGCGATCGGATCATCGTCGACTGCCGTGGCTGTCGGGCCGGCCACCACGGTCTGCGTGCCGAGCAGTTCGGTACGGAGGTAGGCGGCGAGCGCGATCGGTGTCGGGTAGTCGTAGACGAGCGTGGCCGGAAGCCGCAGCGCGGTGGCGGCGCCGAGGCGATTGCGCAGCTCGACGGCGGTCAGCGAGTCGAAGCCGATCTCACGGAACGCGCGTCCCGCTTCGATGTCCTCGGCACCGGAGTGCCCCAGCACCTCGGCGACCTGTGTGCCCACGAGCTCCAGGAGGAACGGCTCGCGGTCCCCCTCGGCCATGCCCTGGAGTCGCTGTGCGAGCGACGAACCGGCCGGCTCCGACCGGCCGTTCTCCTTCTCCGCACTGCTGATGACGGCTGCCGCCTCAGGCAGTTCGGCGAGGAGGTTGGCGGCCCGCACGGCGGTGAAGCCGGGCGCGAACCGTGACCAGTCGAAGTCCACGATCGTCAAAGCCGCATCGGCGGAACCGACTGCCTGACGAAGTGCCGTGATCGCGAGATCGGCGTTCATGGGCGGTACGCCGCCCCGGCGCATCCGCGCGTCCATCGCCTCGTCGGCGGCCATGCCGCCCTCGGCCCACGGACCCCACGCGAGCGACGTGGCCGCGAGACCATCCGCACGACG
>NZ_JBEZKA010000091.1:0-3704 GCF_040651435.1 Streptomyces sp. NPDC048479 | reverse complement strand
AGACTTCCTGCACACCTACAACCACCACCGCTGCCACACCGCACTCGAAGGCCAGCCACCCATCAGCCGCGTGAACAACGCTCCAGGTCAATACATCTAGTTGGCGAGCTGAGCATTGCGGCTGGTGAGCGAGTTGACCTCTGTTTGGCGACGGTGCGGATGTCGTTGCAGAGCGGGTGCATAGGATCGCCGGCATGACACTGCGACCTGTTCTGGTGAACATAAAGGCTCTTGACGACTCGGCGGTCGGCCGGTTCTGGGCGGAGGCGCTCGGCTGGGGTGTCGCCGGCGAGGAACCCGGCGCGACCGCCGTGAAACCCGTCGGCTTCGATTGGCTGGACTCGGTCGGCGTCTGCGTCGACGTCATTGCCGTCCCGGAACCCAAGACAACAACAAAGAACCGTGTGCACCTCGATCTCGCCACCACCTCTGCGGCCCATCAGGCGGAGTTGGTCGCGCGCCTCCAGGCTCTCGGTGCGACGCCCGCCCACGTGGGCCAGGGCAAAGTGCCGTGGACGGTCCTCGCCGACCCCGAGGGCAACGAGTTCTGCGTGCTGGAGCCTCGGGAGACCTACCGGGACACCGGGCCGATCGCCCGAGTGGTGGTCGACTGCGCGGATCCGCGGGCCATGGCCCGGTTCTGGGACGAGGCGATGGACTGGACCCTGCACGAGGTGACTGACGATCATGCGGTGTGGCGCTCCGCCAAGGGTGTCGGCCCGTATCTCGAGTTCCTCCGCACGCCGGGTGTGAAGACCGTGCCGGACCGCGTCCATCTTGACCTGGTGCCGGACCCCGGTGACGACAGAGTGGCGGAGGTGGCCCGGCTGCGGGCCCTCGGCGCCACCGACCTCGACGTCGGCCAGGGCGACGTCCCGTGGACGTGCCTGGCCGACCCGGAGGGCCACGAGTTCTGCGTCCTCGCCCGGTCCTGACGCCGAGCCTTAACGACACCCCGACACGTGAGCCTTGTGTGCTCATGCGCTATGGCCCCGGGTGGGTTGGGCTGCGGCGTCTCGGTCGATTCGGGCGGCGAGAGTTTGGGTGTCGGGGGCGAGATCAGCTCGTTCGCCAACCACAACACTCAACTCGCCAACTGAAGCGCTAAGTCACAGGTCGAGGGTGATCGGTTCGGAGCCGAGCGGGAGAGTCATGGCTGGTCCTGTTCGAGGAGTTGGGCTTCGAGATCGGCGATGCGCTTGTCGGCGAAGCGGAGGTTGGACCGGGCTCCTTCGAGCCGCTCCTGCAGCTTGCGGTGCTCTTGCGTGAGCTGGTGAACCCGCCGTTTGAGGGTGGTGTTCTCCGTGACGAGGACCTGGACGGATTCCCCAGGAACCATCTGGTCGAAGTCGCGGAGCTGCCCCATGAGTTCACCGATGTGCTGGCGTTGGGAGAAGACTTCGCTCTGGGTGCGGGTGAGCTCGGCCTCAGCGTTCAGCGCCCGTTCGCGCCAGGACGCTTCGATCTGCTCGTGTGCTTCTGCGGCGGCCTGGTCGCGCTGCCGCTTGCTGTGTGTGACGGCCTGCTGGACGAGAGCGCGGGCGTCGGCGTTCTCGTAGAGGAACGTGGCAGACACGCCCGCTCGCTCCGCGATAGCCCGCACGGAGAGGCGGCCGCGTTCGCGCCGGATCTGGCCGATGGCCTTCTCCACCTGGTCGAGCTTGTTCTTCGTCTGTTCTCGCCGGGCGGCGATAGCGCTGCTGTCGCTCCGGGACCAGAGATCATGCTGTGACCTTGGCTTCGTTGCCCGCTTCCCTGACGTCGTACTCGTCCTCGGACTCGTACGCCTCGGCCTCATGCCGGGCGAGTTCGCTGGCGCTGGCATCCAGCCCGGTCATTGATGGTGCAGTCAAAAGGGTGACCGAGGAGCTCCTCCCGCTCCTCATCGGTCGGCACTCTGTACTCGCCGGCGGGACGAGGGCTCGACGGCGGGTGATGAAGGCCCGGTGGCCGTTGATGACCTCCTCGGGATAGACCGCTCTGTAGCCGACAGCACCGAGAAGTCAACGCCCCGGTTCTCCAGGTCCAGCCCGAGGGCGTACTTGAAGTGAAGTATCGAGAATGGAGATCGAAAACGTGCGTTCTGAACGGTGCCCGCGCCCGCTTTGGTGCCGACGCCGCGATGCCCGCAAGGGACTACGAACGCCTTCCGCAGCACAGTGATGTCCATCCGACCTGGTCACTCATCACTCTGATGACCCGGCGCCTGACCCGAACCGCGGCAGCCCAGAAGGCTGCCGGGCGGCGGGGAGATACCGGCGAGGGCTTCGCCACTGTCTCGGGTGGACGGCCGTGTGCCCCCCACAGATGGAGGAGTGAGCAGCACGCCGCAGCACGAAAACGATGCGTAACACATAAATTGCGCCTAAAGAACCAAAAATGTTCGAGGCGCATCGGTGAGCCGATTCGGATTGGTGTGCCCCGTCCATCCTCAGAAGGGCGAGTACATGTCGAGATTCACGGCTCTTGCCGGGGCAGCGGTGATGGTCGCAGCTGTCATCGGCGTTCCGGCCACCGCTCACGCCGACGACGCCGACCACGGCAATCAGGTCCGCTGCAGCGAGCAGGCCATCAAGGACGCGATCAAGAAAGCGAATCACGCCGGTGGCGGCACGCTGAGCCTCGCCCGTCGCTGCACCTACACCATCACGACGCCGGACAACGAGGGCAACGCTTTGCCGGTGATCACCAGCAAGATCACTATCTACGGCAACGGAAGCACCATCAGGCGCAGCTCCACGACAGCATTCCGCATCTTCCAGGTCGGCGCCCCCGATGGGATCGGGTTTCCCCGACAAGGAGACCTGAGCCTCCACGACGTCACCATCCGCAATGGCCGCTCAGTAACAAGCAGTGCGGATAACCCGGGTAACGGCGGCGGCATTAGCGTGTTCGCCAGCAAGCTCACGCTCGACGGATGCAAGGTTGTCGACAACAGTACCGACGGCTTCGGCGGAGGCATCAACCACTATTCCTTCTTCAGCAAACAGGAGGACTCTTCGCTCACCATCCGGAACAGTGTCATCAGGGGCAACCACGCACACGATGGTGGCGGAGTGTGGCACGTGGACGGCATCGCGACGTACTCGCACAGCACCATCAGCGGCAACAGTGCCGATGGCCAGGGCGGCGGCCTCGTCGTGGGCGGCCCCAGCGTGGTCGTCAACGACACCAAGATCACCAGGAATCGCGCCGGTGTTGCGGCAGGCGGCCTGCTCATCACCGTAGCCGGAAACGAGGGCGCCTTCACCAGCGTGGACCTCAACGACACGACCGTCAGCGACAACACGGCGGCCGTCTCGGCCGGCGGCATCTACCAGACCGGTGGCAGTGCAGCGAGGCTCAACCGGAGCCGTGTCCACGGCAATACCACCACCGGCACCAACGGCGTAGCCGGCGGCATCTTTGTCGAACAGTTCAATCTCATGACCCTCCGGGACAGTTCGGTCGACAACAACTCCTCCCAGCGCGCTCCCGGCGGGATCTTCCAAGGGGGGTACGAGCGTGAGAACCCGGTGATCCTGATCTCCAGCCGTGTAGTACACAACCGCCCCACCAACTGCACCCCCACACCGCTACCCGGGTGCGTCAACTGATCCGGCCCGGCCACTGAGGCGCCCCGAAGTTCTCGGACAGCGGTCCCCATAGGATCGAAGTCCAGAACGGCGGAGAGAGCACGTGGCACAGAAGCGTAGGAAGTTCAG
>NZ_JBEZKA010000090.1:0-3919 GCF_040651435.1 Streptomyces sp. NPDC048479 | reverse complement strand
ACATCGCGCAGCGACCAGTCGGTGAAGGGCTCCAGCGCCTTCGCACACTCATCCACCCGGGCAGCGAACACGGGTGAAGCGTCCAACAGCGCCTCCGCCATGCCTACCCATTGCGACCCCTGTCCGGGGAACACGAACGCCGTCTTCCCCCCGACGACCGCCCCCTGCACGAGCAGGGGTGAGGTCTCCCCCGCCGCCAGAGTGGTCAGGGCTCCGACGTAGTCGGCACGGTCCCGGCCGATGAGGACGGCGCGCTGGTCGAGCGCGGTACGGGTCGTCGCCAAGGAGTGGCCGACATCGACAAGTCGCAGGTCAGAGTGGGTGGTGAGCTGTGTCAGCAGGCGTTCGGCCTGGCCGCGCAGCGCCTTCTCGCTCTTGGCGGTCAGGGTCCAGGGCAGCACGGCGGGCCGGTCGGCCGCGGAGTCGTCCGGGGTGGTCGCGGCCAGTAGGGGTTCGGTCGTCGGCTCAGGGGTTTCCCGGTCGTCGGACCCCAGTTCGGCCGGAGCCTGCTCGATGATGGCGTGGGCGTTGGTGCCGCTGAAGCCGAACGACGAGACGCCGGCCCGCCAGGGGCGGCCGGTCTCCGGCCATGCCTGCTCTTCGGCCAGCAGGGCGACCTCGCCCGCGCTCCAGTCGACGTGCGGCGTGGGCTCGGCGATATGCAGGCTCTGCGGCAGCACTCCGTGCTGCATGGCGAGCACCATCTTCATGACGCCCGCGACACCGGCCGCGGCCTGGGCGTGGCCGATGTTGGACTTGATCGAGCCGAGCAGCAGCGGCTGTCCGGACGGACGTTCCTGGCCATATGTGGCGAGCAGGGCCTGCGCCTCGATCGGGTCGCCGAGTGTCGTACCCGTACCGTGCGCCTCGACGACGTCGACCTCGGCGGCCGACAGACGGGCGTTGGCCAGGGCCTGGCGGATGACGCGCTGCTGCGACGGACCGTTGGGAGCCGTCAGGCCGTTGCTCGCACCGTCCTGGTTGATCGCCGAACCACGGACCACCGCAAGCACCGGATGTCCCTTGGCCCGCGCGTCCGAGAGACGCTCTACGAGCAGCATGCCGACGCCCTCCGCGGGGCTGAATCCATCGGCGTCCGAGGAGAAGGCCTTGCAGCGTCCATCGGTGGAGAGTCCGCGCTGGCGGCTGAACTCGATGAAGGTGCCGGGCGTCGACATGACGGTGACACCGCCCGCCAGGGCGAGCGAGCATTCGCCGCTGCGCAGGGCCTGTACGGCGAGGTGCAGGGCGACGAGCGAGGCCGAGCAGGCGGTGTCGACGGTGACGGCCGGGCCTTCGAGGCCGAAGGTGTACGACAGACGGCCGGAGACGACGCTGCCCGCGCTGCCGGTGGCGAGGTGACCCTCAAGGCCGTCCGTGGCGGCCCGTACGAGGTTGGAGTAGTCGGAGCCGTTGGTGCCGACGAACACGCCGGACTGGCTGCCGCGCAGCGTCTGCGGGTCGATGCCCGCCCGCTCGAACGCCTCCCACGAGATTTCCAGGAGCAGCCGCTGCTGCGGGTCCATGGCGAGGGCCTCGCGCGGCGAGATGCCGAAGAACGACGAGTCGAAGGCGGCGGCGTCGGACAGGAAGCCGCCCTCACGGGTGTACGAGGTGCCTTGCGCGTTGGGGTCGGGGTCGTACAGCGCCTCGACGTCCCAGCCGCGGTCCAGGGGGAACTGGGACAGCGCGTCGCCGTCGGAGGTGAGCAGCTGCCACAGCTCCTCGGGGTTGCGGACCCCGCCGGGGAAGCGGCAGCTCATCGCGACGATGGCGATCGGTTCGGCGTCGGAGACAGCGGCCGTCGGCACGAGGGCCGCGGACGCGGCGCCCTGCCCGAAGAACTCGGCCCGCAGGTGCCGGGCGAGGACGGTGGGCGTCGGGTAGTCGAAGACGAGGGTGGGCGGCAGCTTGAGGCCGCTGGCCGCGTTCAGGCGGTTGCGCAGCTCGACGGAGGTGAGGGAGTCGAAGCCCAGCTCCTTGAAGGCCCGGCCCGCCTCGACCGCGTCGGGTCCCGCGTAGCCGAGGACGGCGGCGACGGCGGTGCGGACCAGTTCGAGGAGCAGTCGCTCCTGTTCGGCCTCGGGCCGGCCGGTGAGCTGCTGGGCCAGTGCGGCAGCGTTGCCGGTGTCCTCCGCGGCGTCCGTGCGCATGCTGTCCATGACCTCCCGTGCCTCGGGCAGGTCGTGCAGCAGGGGCCTGGCGCGGCCGGAGGTGAAGGCGAGGACGAAGCGCTTCCACTCCATGTCGGCGACGGTCAGGGTCGTCTCGTCGCGGTTCAGGGCGTGCTGGAGTCCGGAGACGGCACGCTCGGGCGACATCTCGATGACGCCGTGGCGGCGCATCCGGTCACCGACCGCGCCTTCGGCCATGCCGCCGTCGCCCCAGGGGCCCCAGGCGATGGAGGTGGCGGGCAGTCCGGCCGCCCGGCGGTACTCGGCGAAAGCGTCCAGGAAGGCGTTGCCCGGCGCATAGTTGCCCTGGCCGGGAGCACCGAAGGTGGCGGCGAAGGACGAGAAGAGCACGAACGCCGACAGGTCGAGATCGCGGGTCAGCTCGTGCAGGTTGAGCGTCGCGTCGACCTTCACCCGCAGGACGCGCTCGATCTGCTCGGGGGTGAGCGCCTCGATGACCCCGTCGTCGAGGACGGCCGCCGTGTGTACGACGGCGGTGAGGGGGTGGTCGGCGGGAACGGCGGCGATGAGGGCGGCGACGGTGTCGCGGTCGCTCACATCGCAGGCGGCGAGGGTGACCTGGGCGCCGAGCGCGGTCAGTTCGTCGCGGAGCTCGGCGGCTCCGGGTGCGTCGGGGCCGCGGCGGCTGGTGAGCAGCAGGTGCTCGGCGCCGTTCTCGGCGAGCCAACGGGCCACATGCGCACCGAGCGCACCTGTACCACCGGTGACAAGGGTGGTGCCTTGCGGACGCCACTCCCGCACCGCCGGGGTCTGGGCGAGACGGGCGCGTACGAGCCTGCGTACGAAGAGCCCGGAGGCGCGCACCGCCACCTGGTCCTCGGAACCGTCACCGGCCAGGACACCCGCGAGCCGGGCCAGTGCCCGGTCGTCCACGGCGTCCGTGCCGGGCAGGTCGATGAGACCGCCCCAGCGCTCTCCGTGCTCCAGCGCGGTCACCCGGCCCAGGCCCCAGACGGGCGCCTGCGCGGGGTTGGCCAGATGCTCGGAACGGGCCACGGAGACAGCACCGCGCGTGACACACCACAGGGGCGCGGCCACATCGGCGTCGCCGAGGGCCTGGACGAGGGACAGGGTGGCGATCACGCCGCCGGGCGCGGAGACGTTGAGCGGCTCGCCGGCATCCGCGGGGGTCAGCAGGGACAGGACGCCCGACACTGCGGGACCGTCCGCGAGTACGTCACGTATCTGCTCGGCGAGTACGGCCCGGGTGTCTTCCGCTCGGGCGACCACGATCTGCCGTACGTCGGCGCCGTGTTCGGCGAGCGTACGCAGGACGGCACCGGCCCAGTCGCCGCCGGGGCCGCCGGGGCCGCCGGTCGGGGCGTCGGGAACGGCGACCAGCCAGGTGCCGGAGAGGCGGGCCGTGGTGGCTTCCGGCGCCGGCTTCCAGGTGACGCGGTAGCGCCAGCCGTCCACGGCGGACTGCTCACGGCTCTGCCGGCGCCACGACGACAGCGCGGGCAGCAGCGCGGTGAGTGTCTCGTCCTCGTCGACGTCCAACTCGGCGGTGAGCGCCGCCACATCCTGGCGCTCGACGGCCTCCCAGAAGCGGGCTTCGACGGTGTCGACGGGGTGTGTGGTGGCCGTGACGTCCTCTGCGGTGCCGCTTTCGAGCCAGTAGTGCTCCCGCTGGAAGGCGTAGGTGGGCAGATCCACACGCTGGGCACCCGTGCCCGCGAAGACCGCATCCCAGTCCACACTCACGCCCCGCACATACGCCTCAC
>NZ_JBEZKA010000089.1:0-4012 GCF_040651435.1 Streptomyces sp. NPDC048479 | reverse complement strand
CCACCGACACCGCACCACGAGTCAGACACCACAACGGCGCCTCCACCCCGGCATCACCCAACGCCTGCACCAAACCAGCCGTGGCCAACAACCCATCGGACTCGTCCAGCCCCAGCAGCGACACCACACCGGCACACGAACCCGCCTCGACCAACAGCTGCGCCAACGCGACCCGGTCGACACCGGCCTCAACCACCACCCGCCGGACCTCAACACCACGCTCAGCCAGCCCACCCACCACAGCCGTAACCGGGGCGTCGTCCTCATGACCAGCAGGCACGGCGACCAGCCACGCCCCGCTCATCACTCCGGCGGACACCGCAGCCGTCACCGGCTTCCAGCTCACCCGGTAGCGCCAGCCGTCCACCTGCGCCTGCTCCTGGCCCTGCCGACGCCAGGCCGACAGCGCGGGAACCACGTTCCCCCACGCGCTGACGTCATCGAGGCCGAGCATGGCGGCAAGGGACTCAACGTCCTCGCGCTCGACGGCCTCCCAGAACCGCGCGTCCACCGCATCGACGCTCCCGCCGACAGGCGCACTCTCCGCCTGCGACGCCTCCGGCCAGTACCGCTGCCGCTGGAAGGCGTACGTCGGCAGATCGACCCGCTGCACCCCGGTCCCGGCAAAGTACCCGGCCCAGTCGACCGCCGCACCGCGTACGTGCGCCTGAGCCAGCGCGGCGACCGCCGTCTCCGCCTCTGCCCGCCCACCACGCAGGAGGGGCACGAAGACCGCGCCTTCGCCGGCCACACACTCCTGGGCCAGGGCGGACAGCACGCCGTCCGGGCCGAGTTCGACGTACGTGGTGACGCCAGAGGCCTCCAGGGCGCGGATGCCGTCCAGGAACCGGACAGCCTCGCGGACATGACGGACCCAGAAGTCGGCCGAACCCATCTCGTCCGAGACGAGGGCGCCGGTCAGGTTGGAGACCACCGGGATGCGCGGAGTCCCGTACGAGATGCCCTCGGCGACCGTACGGAAGGCATCGAGCATGCCGTCCATGTGCGGCGAGTGGAACGCATGGCTCACCGTCAGACGCTTCGTCTTACGGCCCTGACCCTCGAAGCTGTCCGCGATCGAGACAGCCGCGTCCTCGTCACCCGCGATGACCACCGACTGCGGACCGTTGATGGCCGCAACACTCACCCGGTCCGTGAGCAGCGGCAGGACCTCGTCCTCGGATGCCTGGACCGCGATCATCACGCCACCCGTCGGCAGCGCCTGCATCAGACGGCCACGAGCCGAAACCAGCGCGCAGGCATCCTCCAGCGAGAACACCCCAGCCACATGCGCGGCAGCAATCTCACCAATCGAATGCCCCGCCAAGAAGTCCGGCCTCAGACCCCACGACTCCACCAGCCGGAACAACGCCACCTCAACCGCAAACAACGCAGGCTGCGTGTACGCCGTCTGGTCGAGAGCATCACCGTCCGCCCCGAACAGCACATCCTTCAGCGGCACTTCAAGATCCAGCCGAGCACACACCGCGTCCAGTGCATCCGCGAACACCGGATACGTCTCGTGCAGCTCACGGCTCATCCCGAGCCGCTGACTCCCCTGCCCCGTGAACAGAAACGCCAGCCGGCCGTCAGCAACGGTGCCCTGCACCAGAGCCGGCACCTGCTCGCCCGCCGCGAGATTCCGCAGTCCGGCCGTGAGGCCCTCGCGGTTCTCTGCGTCGCCGACCAGGATTGCGCGCGACTCCAACGCAGCGCGCCCGCTCGTGAGCGAGTAGGCGATGTCGCCTGCAGAGGCAGCCGGGTTTCCGGCCAGGTAAGAGGCCAGCTGATCCGCCTGGGCGCGCAGCCCGGCGGCGTTCTTGGCGGAAAGGACGAGCGGAAGGACCGACGGGACGGTCCTGCTCTCGACGGTTGCCGTCTCGATGTCGGCAGCCGGCGCCTCTTCGATGATCGTGTGGGCGTTCGTGCCGCTCAGACCGAACGAGGAGACGCCGGCACGGCGCGGGCGGCCGGTCTCGGGCCACTCCGTCTGCTCGGTCAGCAGGGCGATGTCGCCCGCCGTCCAGTCGACGTGCGGCGTCGGCTCGTCGATGTGCAGCGTGCGCGGAAGCACGCCGTGCCGCATCGCCAGCACCATCTTGATCACGCCCGCGACACCGGCCGCGGCCTGCGTGTGCCCGATGTTCGACTTCACCGAACCCAGCAGCAGAGGCTGCTCGGTGGAACGTCCCTGCCCGTACGTGGCGAGCAGCGCCTGCGCCTCGATCGGGTCGCCGAGCCGGGTGCCCGTGCCGTGCGCCTCCACCGCATCGACGTCGGTCGCCGACAGACCGGCGCTCGCGAGCGCCTGCCGGATGACGCGCTGCTGGGACGGGCCGTTCGGGGCAGTGAGTCCGTTGCTCGCGCCGTCCTGGTTGATCGCCGAACCCCGCACGACCGCGAGGACTGGGTGGCCCTTGGCCCGCGCGTCCGACAGGCGCTCGACGAGCAGCATGCCGACGCCCTCGCCCCAGCCCGTACCGTCAGCCGCCGCGGCGAACGCCTTGATGCGACCGTCTTCCGCAAGACCACGCTGACGGCTGAAGTCGACGAAGGCATCCGGCGTCGACATCACCGTCACGCCGCCGGCCAGCGCCATCGTGCACTCGCCCTGCCGCAGCGCCTGCACGGCGAGGTGCAGGGCGACGAGCGACGACGAGCAGGCCGTATCGACCGTGATCGCCGGTCCTTCGAGGCCGAACACATAGGAGAGCCGGCCGGAGACGACGCTCGCCGCGTTGCCCGTGCCGACATGGCCCTCCAGGCCGTCGGCCTCGCGTGCGACGAGCGAGAGGTAGTCCTGGCCGTTGGTGCCGACGAAGACACCGGCCTGGCTGCCCCGCAGCGACGAGGGGTCGATCCCCGCCCGCTCGAAGGCTTCCCACGACGTCTCCAGCAGCAGGCGCTGCTGCGGATCCATCGCCAGCGCCTCGCGCGGCGAGATCCCGAAGAAGTCCGCGTCGAAGTCGGCGACGTCGTAGAGGAATCCGCCCTCACGCGCATACGAGGTGCCCGACTGCTCCGGGTCCGCGCTGTAGAGGCCGGCCAGGTCCCACCCACGGTCGGCGGGGAACTCGGCCACCGCATCCGTGCCGCCGGCAAGCAGCTGCCACAGGTCTTCCGGGGTTCGTACGCCACCGGGGAAACGGCAGCTCATCGCCACGATCGCAATCGGATCGTCGTCGGTGGCGACCACAGCGGGCAGCGGAGCGCCGGCGACCGGGGCAGTGCCCACCAGTTCGCCGCGCAGATACTCCGCGAGGGCGGCGGAGGTGGGGTAGTCGTACACCAAGGTAGTGGGGAGCCGCAGCTCGGTGGCCGCGCCGAGCCTGTTGCGCAGCTCGACCGCGGTCAGGGAGTCGAAGCCGAGCTCCTTGAACGCTCGTTCCGCACCGACGGCGTCCGAGCCGTCGTGGCCGAGTACGGCAGCGACCTGCGTACGGACCAGGGTGAGCAGCTCCCGCTCCTGCTCGGCTTGGGTCAGGCCCGCCAGCTGCCCGAACACCGCACCCGCGACGTCGGCGCCCGTGACCACAGACCCGTGGCTGGTGACGGCGGCCGCGCCCTCAGCGCCGGCGACGAAGTCGCCGATCAGTGGGTTGGGGCGAACCGCTGCGACAACGGACGAGAAGCGCTCCCAGTCGATGTCCGCGACGGTGAGGGCCGCCTCGGCTGCGCCAACAGCCTGCTCCAGCGCGGTGATCGCGGAAGCGGGTGCCATCGGCGACATGCCTTCGCGCCGCATCCGCGCGTCCATCGCCTCGTCGGCGGCCATGCCGCCCTCGGCCCACGGACCCCACGCGAGCGACGTGGCCGCGAGACCATCCGCACGACGCTGCTCGGCCAGAGCATCCAGGTAGGCGTTCGCAGCAGCATAGTTGGCCTGACCAGCAGCACCCACCGTTCCGGTGACGGAGGAGAACAGCACGAAAGCAGAGAGCTCGATACCCAGCTCACCCGTCAGCTCATGCAGGTTGCGGGCCGACACCGCCTTCGCCCGCAGAACACCGTC
>NZ_JBEZKA010000088.1:0-4074 GCF_040651435.1 Streptomyces sp. NPDC048479 | reverse complement strand
CAACGCGCTCAAGAGGACCGGGCTGGTCCTCCGCACGGAGGCTTACAGGCCACCTCCCGATCCGCGTAAGAACGAGACGCCGCGCCCCACCTGGCAGCGACCGCCTATCCGGTGATCGCGACAATCGACCGCAGCCCGCAGAAGGTGGATTTCGGATCGATCAACGAGCGGCGCAAGCTGGCACTGACCACGTTCGACTGGTGCGCCGTGTGTGGTCTGCCCTTCGCTGACGAGCTGCGCTGGCAGGTGGTGTTCCAGGAGGGACCGCTGCCGACGGCTCTCGCTGGGGAGGCGCCGGTCCACGAGGCGTGCGCGCTGTATGCGGCCCAGGTATGCCCCTTCCTCTTCTCGCCGCATTCCCGTCTGGGGGACGAGTTCCGCAAGGGGGCCGTGCGGGACGCCATGGTGCGGTTCGTGGGCTTCGAGTCCACGAGCGCGGTGAACACCCACGAATCGGGGCTGCAGCCGGGTGTCCACACTCTGCACTTCGAGCATCAGGGGCACGCGGACGAGTTCTCCTACCACTCCCCCGACGAGATCCAAGAACGGTTCACCGATGCCTTGGCCAGCGAACGGGATCTGCCGGTGAGCGACGCGGAAGGAGTACTGATCCGTCTCTTCAACCGACTCGATGATGACGGCGATGGTGACGTGGTCACCGGCGCAGCGCTGATCGCCGGCGCCGCCTTTGCCAAGGACGTTTTCAACCTGCAGGCATGAAGGCCTTCGCCGGCAAGCACTACCCCACCGTTGCCGGACTACTGCTGCGGGGAAGTGAGCAAGAGATCCTCGACTTCTCACGCGCCTCCGAGGACGAGGCCTTCAGCGCGGTGGGCCCCCTGGGTACTCGAACGCGCCGACAACCTCCCAGTGCCCCTTCAGCGGTGGCGGAAGCGCGGCGAGAACATGGTCCGTCGCAGCGCGCATCCTCGGCCGGAAGGGCCCGGGCGCAGCGTTGCCAAGAACGCTGCATGCCCGTGCGGCTCGGGACGTAAAGCGCGCCGCTGCCACCCCGCTGGGATCCCCGTCAGCTGACCGCCGAGGCATGGACGCCCCAGCCGCGGCTGCCCAGCGGTCGCGGGGCGGCGCCGGCATCGGCGCTGCGCGGCGGACCATGGTCGAGTTGAGGGCACGTTCGTGACGAGAGGGGAACCGCATGGCCGCTGACCGAGGCATCGCCGGCCCGTACGTGGAGTACGACGGGCTCCCCGCCCTGCGTAGGCTTGGAAAGGAAACCGCTGGCGCTGTCACAGGTTCCGGTGCGCCATAGAAGTACCAGGCAGCCCTTGCACCATCCTCGGCCCTGAGCCAAGCGGCGGGTTCGTCCCGCCTCGTCCACGCCGGGCCTCTGGGCTGAGAAAAACGGGAGCGCAGACCACGCCGCTCACGAGCCTGTCCCTGAACGGAGCCCTGGACGATCCACAGAGTTCCCGGCGGCGAGGCAGGCGGACCGGGCAACAGCAAGGCGCGGCGGGAAACGGACACGGCGGCACGGCCCGGACCGTCGGGCGGTCTCACGCACGGGAGAAGTCGGCCGAACTGCCAGGCACCACAACGGCGATCGCGGGACGAAGCCCGGGACCGGCGCACGCGGACCATACACAGGGTTGGGAGCTTGCCTGACCCAGCCGTTGGGGACGGCGACCCGGAACCCGGCGGGGTCGGTACGGAACTCGAATCCGGCCGGCAGTGCGATCGCGGCGGGCTGTCGGCGTGGTGCCGTGCTGCTGCCCGGCGACACGGTGGCCCGGCCGCTCTCCGCGGGGCTTGCGGGTGTGGTGGGCAGCGGAAGCAGGGCCACCCCGCCGGCCAGCACCACGAGCCCGCAAACCGCCAGCACTGCGCGGGGCATTCGCCGCCCCGCGCCGCCGGAGGTGGGCACCGGGCCCGGTGGCGTCGGATGGGGCCTGCCCCGCGGGAAGTGCGGCGGTTGGAGGCGATCGTGAAGCCGGTGACCGGCAGTCCGGAGGCGGTGTGCCGCACAGGTCGCCGCCTGGTTCACCGAGCACCGGGCGGACTGAGAAAGCCGTCTCGACCCCCTTTCCTCCGACGACGAATCGTTGTGATTTGTCTCATAGGCCGTCGCGCCGAGCCGGGCGCCGGGGTTAGCGTCCACCCAAACCGCACCGCCGAGCTGCGGGGACGACCGACCCACTCGAAGAGCCGTGAGGCCTGTCGCCCGCCGCAGCGGACCGGAGACGCAGCGATGATCGACGAAGAGCGTGGTACCGGGTCCAAGACTCCCGTCCACTCCCGCCAGGGCGATCGGCGCACATACGTTCTCGATACCAGCGTGCTCCTGGCGGACCCGCCCGCCATGACCCGCTTCGAGGAGCACGAGGTCGTCCTCCCGGTGGTCGTGGTCACCGAGCTGGAGGCCAAGCGGCACCACCCCGAGCTGGGCTACTTCGCCCGCCAGGCGCTCCGCCTCCTCGACGACTACCGTATCCGGCACGGCCGCCTCGACGAGCCGATCCCGGTCGGCGAGTTCGGCGGCACCATCCGGGTCGAACTGAACCACTCGGACTCCTCGACCTTGCCCGCTGGCTACCGCGCCGGCGGCGGCGAAGCCGACGCTCGCATCCTCGCCGTCGCCCGCAACCTCCAGGCCGAGGGCTACGACGTCACCGTCGTCTCCAAGGACCTGCCTCTGCGGATCAAGGCTAGTTCGGTCGGCCTGCTCGCCGAGGAGTACCGCGCCGAACTCGCCATCACCTCCGGCTGGACCGGCATGACCGAACTCCACGTCCCCGCCGATCAGGTCGACACCCTCTTCGGCGCCGGCCATGACGCCGCGACCGACATCGACGGTGCAGCCGAGCTGCCCGTCCACACCGGCCTGGTCCTGCACTCCGAGCGAGGCCGCGCCCTGGGCCGGGTCAGCCACGACGGGCGGGTGCGACTGGTCCGCAGCGACCGCGAAGCGTTCGGCCTGCGGGGCCGTTCCGCCGAGCAGCGCATCGCCCTCGACCTGCTCCTCGACCCCGACGTCGGGATCGTCTCAATGGGCGGCCGCGCCGGCACCGGCAAGTCCGCACTGGCGCTGTGCGCGGGCCTGGAGGCCGTCCTGGAACGCCGCCAGCACCGCAAGGTCATGGTTTTCCGCCCCCTCTACGCGGTCGGCGGCCAGGAACTCGGCTACCTGCCGGGCAGCGCAGCCGAGAAGATGGGCCCCTGGGCACAAGCCGTCTTCGACACCCTCTCCGCGGTCACCACCCCCGACGTGATCGAGGAGGTCATCTCCCGCGGCATGCTGGAGGTCCTGCCGCTCACCCACATCCGCGGCCGCTCCCTCCACGACGCCTTCGTCATCGTCGACGAGGCGCAGTCCCTGGAGCGCAACGTTCTTCTCACCGTCCTCTCCCGGATCGGCCAGGGCTCTCGCGTCATCCTCACCCACGACGTCGCCCAGCGTGACAACCTCCGTGTCGGCCGCTACGACGGCATCGTCGCAGTCGTCGAAAAACTCAAGGGCCACCCGCTCTTCGCCCACATCACCCTCACCCGCTCTGAACGCTCGCCCATCGCCGCCCTCGTCACCGAGATGCTCGAGGCCTGAGGGGGAGACGGTGGAACGCTCGCTGCCGATCCGCCAGGAGGCGACGTCCGTCCGCGAGTGAGGCCGGCATTCGCCGCGACGTTCTGCGCGTGCGCCGCGACAATGAGCGCGGAGACGAACAGCCGGGCCCAGATCTCCTAGTGCCGCATCAAGCAACGTTGGCCCTGTTGACGACGGCGTGTAGGTGCTGGTCGTGGGCATGGCGGTTTCGCCAGATAATGTATCGGCGGATCATGCTGCCCTGTTCCTTGTGGTCGGCGTGGTCGGTGCCGTCGAGGGTGAAGTAGCGCAGGGCTGTGAACTGGGCCTCGATGCGGTTGAGCCAGGAAGAGTTCGTCGGGGTGTAGGCGATCTCGACGTTGTTCGCCGTCGCCCATGTGCCGACCCGTTGGCACTTGTTCGTGGTCAGGTGCGGGGAGAAGATGCCCCTATGTTTCGTCAAGCGGCTGAAGGTGCCTGTGTGGCCGTCGGAGGCTGAATGTGCCGGTAGAGCTCGCGGGCCACGTAGCGTTTGA
>NZ_JBEZKA010000087.1:0-4301 GCF_040651435.1 Streptomyces sp. NPDC048479 | reverse complement strand
GCTGGAGTTCCTCGGCCGCCGCGATGCCCAGGTCAAGATCCGCGGCTTCCGGATCGAGATCGGCGAGATCGAGAACACCCTGCTGCGCCTCCCCGGTGTCCGCGACGGCGCGGTGGTGGTCGCCGAACGGGCCGACCAGAGCAAGTACCTGGTGGCCTTCTACTCCGGCCGGCAGCCACTCGAGGCCGACGTCCTGCTGAAGCGGCTGAGTGCGTCGCTGCCCGAGTACATGGTCCCGTCGGTCTTCCACTGGCGGGACAGCCTGCCCCTGACGGCCAATAGCAAGATCGACAGGAAGACGCTGACGGCGCTCGCCGAGGAGCTCGACGTCGTCGAGGACGACTACAGCGCGCCGAGTACGCCCACAGAACAGTGGCTGGCCGCCACGTGGGCCAAGGTCCTCGGCATTCCGCAGGACCGGATCGGTCGGCGGGACCACTTCTTCGACCGGGGCGGCACGTCGCTGTCGGCAGTGAAGCTGGCCATCACCCTCGACCGTGCGGTGACCCTGAAGGACGTCACCCGTCACCCGGTCCTCGCCGATCTGGCCGGGCTGGTCGACGGCCGGTCCGACCGGAGCTCCGGGCTGCTGCAGTCACTGTCGGAATCGGACCGCGCGCAGGCCGGTGCCCTGCTGTGCTTCCCCCACGCCGGCGGCAACGCGGTGAACTTCCAGCCGCTGGCCAAGGCACTGCCGGCCGGCGGCCTGGCGGTCTACGCCGTCGAGCTGCCCGGTCACGACGTGGCCGCCGAGAGCGAGCCGTTCGCGCCGATCGCAGAGGTGGTTGAACAGGTCATCGCCGAGATCACCCGGCGTGGCCTGACCAGGATCCTGCTGTGGGGCCACTCCTCGGGCACCGCATTGGCCATGGAGACGGCCAGGCAGCTGCAGGAGCGCGGGGTGGACGTCCAGCGGGTGTTCCTCGGCGCGCAGCTGCTCGGTGACGCCACCGCCCGGCGCGCCGCCATCACCGAGCTGGCCGGGCGGAGCAACGCCGAGATCGTCACCGAGCTGGCCGGGCGGAGCAAGGCCGCGATCGCCGCGGCGCTGAGCGCAGACGGCGGCTACACCGAGCTCGGTGAGCTGGATGCGCAGCGCGCCGAGCATGTCGGTGCGGCATTCCGGCACGACTGTGTGTCCGCGCATCGCTATTTCGCCGATGCCCTGGACGCCCCGCCGACGGTGAAGCTGTCCGCGCCGGTCACCGTCGTCGTCGCCGCCGACGACCCGAGCACGGCGCAGTTCCCGCGCCGGTACCGCGACTGGCAACTCCTCGCCGACCACGTCGACCTGCACGAGCTCGCCGACGGCGGCCACTACTTCCTGCGCACCCGTCCGACCGAGGTGGCCAAGGCCGTGCTGAGCGCCGCCGAATGGCCGACTTCCTACTGAGCCGCGACTGAAAGGAAAACGAGATGTCGTCCTCATCCCCGACATCACTGCTCGACGTGGAGACGAAACCCGGCAAACCTCCGATGCTGCGGGTCGAAGCCACCGTCGACGCGGCGAGCTGGGCGGCCGAGCAACGGGACGCGCTGCGCGCCGTCGTCGCCGAGCACGGTTCCGTCCTGGTCCGCGGCCTGGGGCTGCGCGACGCGGCCGGGGTCGACGGGGTCCTTCAGCGGCTGGCCACCGCACCGATGACCGAGAAGGAAGCCTTCGCCCCCCGCCAGACCTACTCCGAAGGCGTCTACTCCTCATCGCAGTGGCCGCCGAACCAGCCCATGTGCATGCACCACGAACTGAGCTACCGGCTCGAGTTCCCCGGCCTGATGCTGTTCGCATGCATCGGTGCGCCCACCGAGGGCGGGGCGACCTCGGTGGCCGACGCACCGACCGTGCTCGACGCACTGCCCACCGAGTTGACCGAGCGGTTCGAGCGGGAGGGCTGGCTGCTCACCCGCAGCTACAACGACGAGATCGGCGCCTCCCTGGCCGAGGCGTTCGGGACCGATGAGCGGGGCGCCGTCGAGAGCTACTGCCGTGCCAACGCGATCGAGTTCGCGTGGCAGCCCGACGGTGGACTGCGCACCAGACAGCGCCGCAGCGCCGTGGTGCGACACCCGGTCACCGGCCGGCGCTGCTGGTTCAACCAGATCGCCTTCCTCAACGAATGGACGCTGGCCCCCGAGGTGCGCGAGTACCTCATCGACGAGTACGGCGCCGACGGACTGCCCTTCAACACCCGCTTCGGCGAAGGCGACCCGATCGGCGACGACGTCGTACAACTGCTCAACAAGATCTACGAAGAGAACACCGCACGGGAGCCATGGCAGGCCGGCGACCTGCTGCTGGTCGACAACATCCGCACCGCACACAGCAGGGAACCCTTCCAAGGACCGCGGGAAGTGCTCGTCGCGATGGCCGATCCAACTCACCTGGCCGACTGCTCGCCAACAATCGAGGTGACTGGCCCATGACCACCGTCCGCTCTGCCGCGACGCAGTCCGCAATGCCCGAGCCGATGGCTGTGCCGCCGTTTGCGGTGATCCCCGGTGCCCAGGTTCAGCGCGTGCTGCAGGGGCGCGAGAAGGAGATCGTGGAGTTGGTCGAGGCCACCTACCGGCTGCACGGCGCCGGTGATTCGGTGAACCCGCCGTCCTACTTCCTGCGTTTCCCCGACCGCCCGTCCTCCCGGATCATCGCGCTGCCCGCCTCGATCGGCGGGGAAGTGCGGGTGGACGGCCTGAAATGGATCTCCAGCTTCCCGGAGAACGTGACGGCAGGCATCCCTCGTGCCTCGGCCGTGCTGATCCTCAACGACCATGACACCGGCTACCCGTTCGCCTGCCTGGAAAGCTCGATCATCAGCGCCACCAGGACGGCCGCGTCAGCCGCGTCGGCCGCCGACTGGCTCAGCCGCGACCGCCACCGCCCGACGCGCGTCGGGTTCTTCGGGGTGGGCTTGATCGCCCGCTACATCCATGCCTTCCTGGCCGGCACCGGCTGGTCGTTCGACGAGATCGGCGTGCACGACCTGTCCCCCGAGAGCGCGGCAGGCTTCCGCACTTATCTGGAGCAGTCGGGCACCGCCGGCTGGATCACCGTGCACGACAGTGCCGAGCAGCTGATCCGGAACAGCGACCTGGTGGTCTTCGCCACCGTCGCCGCCCAGCCGCATGTCAGCGATCTGTCGTGGTTCGCACACAATCCGTTGGTGCTGCATGTGTCGCTGCGCGACCTCGCGCCGGAGATCCTGCTGGCATCGGCCAACATCGTCGATGACGTCGAGCACTGTCTCAAGGCCAACACCTCGCCGCATCTGGCCGAGCAGCTCACGGGCAACCGGGACTTCCTGCACGGCACCTTGGACGACGCGATGGCCAGGCGCGTGACCGTGCCGACGGACCGCCCCGCCGTGTTCTCGCCGTTCGGTCTCGGGGTGCTCGACCTCGCCGTCGGCAAGTACGTCTACGACGAGGTGGTCCGCTCCGGAGAACTGCAGATCATCGACGACTTCTTCCACGAACTGAGCCGGTACGGATGAGCCGGCCGAGAGCCCGGGAGGCACATGCAGGACTAATCCCAGGAGAGATCACCGGTCAAGTCGCCGCAAGTCAGGGCGCACGAGACCGCGGCCGCTGACGCAGGGCCCCCGTCCGGCTCGGTTGGACACAGGCTCCCGCCCGCAAGACCGAGAAGCCCGCCCACGGTCGGATGGACGTTCCAAAAGTGCTCTGCTGCAGATGAGGAGACCATCGTGCCCGTCATATCCGTTCCCTACGCCTTCAACGAAGAGGAGCTCTATGTCGACCTTCGGTCGATCTTCGGGCAGTCGCTCTTCCTGAAGTGTGAGGGCTTCAACTTCGCCGGCTCGATCAAGCTGAAAGCCGCGACCGAGATGGTGGAGACCGCCGAGCGGGACGGAGTCCTGACGCCGAATTCGATCCTGGTCGAGTCCTCGTCCGGAAACCTCGGCGTGGCGCTGAGCATGATCGCGGCGAGCAAGGGCTACCGGTTCCTGTGCGTGACGGACTCCCGCTGCAACCTGTCGACCAGGATGATGATGGAGGCCCTGGGCAGCCAGGTGCACATCATCGCCGGCCAGGAGGCCAACGGCGGCTTCCTCGGCGCGCGGATCGAGTACGTCCGCGCGCTGTGCGCCTCCGACGACCGTTACGTATGGCTCAGCCAGTACACCAACCCGAGCAACTGGAAGGCGCACTACCGCAAGACAGCGCCGGAGATCGCCCGCCAGTTCCCGCACCTGGACGTGCTGTTCGTCGGGGCCGGCACCACCGGGACCCTGATGGGCTGTGCACGCTACTTCCGGGAGTGGCACCGCCCGGTGCATGTCGTC
>NZ_JBEZKA010000086.1:0-4310 GCF_040651435.1 Streptomyces sp. NPDC048479 | reverse complement strand
AAGATGCTGTGGGCCGCATCGACTGGGAGGTGGCGGTGGATTCCGCTGCCGTCCGGGCCAATCAGCATGCGGCCGGGGCCAGGCATGCACCGCCCTGGCACTGGTGGAAAGGGTGCCTCTATCGCTTTCGTCAAGCCGTAGCCGGTGTGGGGGGCTGGTAGAAGGTCCCGTCTCGGAGCATGGCGAAGAGGTGGTCGATGTGCCGTCGGGCTAGTACTCCAGCAGCGGTTCTCTATTTGCGCTGGTCGGAGTGCCTGCTTGGAGTCTAGTGGGCTGATGGCCCGTCAGGGTGGCGGTGGTTCGTTACTCACCTGATCGGGGTGCGTGCGGCGTTGGTAGTGGCAGGTTCGGGCGATGGCTTGGTGGCGTCGCCGCCAGTTGGACCATTGGACTCGGTGTTCGGGGCGTAAAGATCGCGGCGGTCGTGCCTTCGTGGAACGGGCAAGGTCCAGGAGTCGCCGGATTTCTGCCACAGTGAGGGGCGTGAGGGTGGTCGAACCGATTCTTCGGCCCCCCTTTCGAAGGCCCGGGCGGCCATGGCGGCAAGGAAGGCGTGGGCGAGCATGGCCAGTGTGATGTGCCGGTACCAACCGACGTAGCGACGGACTTCGTACTGGTCGAGGCCGCATTCATTCTTCGCGGCCTGGAAACACTCCTCGATGGCCCAGCGGGAGCCGGCCACCCGCACCAGCTCGGCCACGGTCGTCTCGCAGGGTGCGTCTCGCCGGACACGTCGCCGGAGAGCGCGGTCGCGCTCATGCCGTCCCGCCCACAGTAGGGAGGGCGAGGCTGCACCACGTGGTGGTGCCGTCGTCGCTGGTGCCCCAGGCGTCGGCGAGGGCGTCGATGATCAGGACGCCGCGGCCATGCTCCTCTATCAGACCAGGCCGACGCTTTTGCGGCAGTGCCGTGGAGCCGTCGGTCACTTCGATGCGAACCTCTTCGCTCGGCAGATAGGCCAGGGCGAAGCCGATCTCTTCGCCCGCCCCGTGCTCGATCGCGTTGGCGAGGAGTTCGCTGATCAGGAGCTGGATGTCGTCGATCAGCCCCGGGAAGCCCCAGTGGCTGACCTTGGCGGCCCCGACGCGGCGAAGCGCGCTCACCCGCAGGGCCTCACCCTCACCGACGGGCTCGCCCGCGGGCCGGTCGGGACGGGCGATAGAGGCGAGGACACGGTCAGGCACCGTTCTCGGCGGCCGGGCCTGCGGACGGGACGCTATGGCTTCACCGCACGGCTCCTGGAGGGTGTTCTGGCTCGGTGTGGTGAGAGTCATGTCCCGGTCCTCCGTAGGTCCTTGGGGTACGACGCATCACGGCCTTCCCAGCTTCGAAGACCTGTTTGTGTGCATCGCCGTCCGCGTTCTCGCTGACCCAACTACCCTCTAGCGTGTGCGAGTTACTGTGCAAGCGCATTGGCGAAGGCTCGAAAATTGGCACATGCCAGATCACTAACAGGGGCTTGTTCAAAGGGGCACAGAGGGTGGGACACTCGACCACAAGACGCACGCCGATACCAGACAGAGTGCTCGCTGAGCACCCATAGGCACGGGGAGAGGGCGGCAAGGTGGCAGCACGGCGAGGACCCACATTCCGGCGCAGAGAACTCGGCAAAGAGCTGCGGAAGCTCCGGGAGAAGAACGACCTCACCCTCCAGGAGGTGGGCACCCGGCTGAAGTTCTCGCACACCAAGCTCGCGCGAGTGGAGATCGGGGAGAACGACCTGCCTCGCGTGGGCGACCTGGAAGCCCTGATGGACCTGTACGGGCTCGATGGAAAGGAAGACCGGGAAACGCTGCTGCAGCTGCACCGCGAGTCGCTGAGCAAAGATCCCTGGACGCCCTACCGGCACGTCATGCCCTCGAAGATGCCGACATACCGGGGCCTGGAACAGGATGCCAAGGCCATGCGCGCGTTCCAGCCGAGCTTCGTCTTCGGGCTCCTGCAGACCGAGGCGTATGCGCGGTCGCTGTTCATAATCGCCAAACCGGTCGACGAAACCACGACCGAATACGTGGAGCAGAACGTCCGGCTGCGACTGGAACGCAAGGAGCTGATCACGAGATCCGACAGCCCGCTGGAACTGCGCGTCATCCTGGACGAAACCGCCGTCCGGCGCATGATTGGTGGCCGTGAGGTGATGCGTGAACAGTTCAACGAGATCGTGGAGTTGAACCGGCTGGAGAACGTGACGGTGCAGATCTTCACACACATCGTGGTCGGCTACCGGGCCGAGAGCAACTTCGCGGTGCTCGACTTCCCTGATGCCCTCGACCCGATCGTCCAGACCGACATGCCGAACACGATCAGTGTCACGGATGAGGACCTCGAGGTCAAAAAGCACATCCGTCGCTTTGACGCCATGCGTGAAAGCGCCCTGGCTCCGGCCGACACAGCCGGGTTCCTGCACCAACTAGCACGAGAGTGGAAGTAGCCATCAATACTCACATCACGGCCCCGGAAGTGGCCGAAGAATCCGCCTGGTTCAAGTCCTCCTACAGCAACGACACGGGAGGATCCTGCATCGAGATCGCCGACCTAGCCAGCCAGGTCGGCATCCGCGACTCCAAGGACAAGACCGGCCCGGTACTTGTCGTCCCCGCCTCGGCCTGGGGCTCTTTCGTGTGCCTCGTCGTCTCCGACCAGGCCGACTTCGGCATGGTCGACCTGTAGCCCTTGCCCAGCAACGGACGACGAAGCACTGCAGCCGGTGTTCACCTCTGTGGAGAAGAGGTGGAACGCCGGCTGCAGTGAGCAAGCCGACCCTCGCTCCTGACGGCCCATCCGTGGCTTCCGCAGGCTGCCCCCGGCGCTCGCCGCTGAGCTCGACGAGCGGGGGCACCCGGCGCTTCACGCTGCCCACAGCCAAGATCAGCCAGGCCACGCCGATCTCCCAAGGCCAGCGTCTGCATCTGCTCGGACGCCTCCTCGCCGGACATGACCTGCCGCTGCGAGCCCGAGTGGCCGCGGTCATCGTCCTGCTCTACGCCCAGCCGCTCACCCGAGTCGTGCGACTCACCATCGACGACGTCATCCGGGGCGACCAGGTACTCCTCCAGCTCGGTGACCCGCCCTCCCCGGTCCCCGGGCCCTTCGCGGACCTGCTGCTGGAGTGGATCGACAGCCGCGACAACATGAATACTGCCACGAACTGCGGCTCCCGCTGGCTCTTCCCCGGCCGTCGGGCCGCACAACCGATGCACCCCTACGTCCTTGCCGCCTCGATCAACGACCTCGGCATACCGACCACCGCCAGCCCGGTGATGCCGCACTAGTGCCGCATCAAGCAACGTTGGCCCTGTTGTGATGTGACGTGCCGTCCGGGTGCTGTGCCGGGCGGTGTGTGTCCGTCACCCTGTCCCGGGTGGCAGAGCGAGTACGCGTGCGTGAGATCGATGATGACGAGGGCCGGCGGTTGCTGCGGATCATCCGCAGGGGCACTGGGTCGGTGGTGACCTGGCGGCGGGCCCAGATGGTGCTGCTGTCCGCGCAGGGCATGCCGGTGGCGAAGATCGCCGAGGTGTCGTTCACCAGCGACGACCGGGTGAGGGACGTGATCCACAACTTCAACGAGGACGGCTTCGACTCGCTGTATCCCAAGTACAAGGGTGGCCGGCCGAAGACGTTCACGTTGCCCGAGCGTCGCGAGATCAAGAAGATCGCGAAGTCCAGGCCGGTCGAGCACGGCCTGCCGTTCTCGACCTGGAGTCTGGCCAAGCTGGCGGACTTCCTGGTCGCTGAGGGGGTGGTCGACGACATCAGCCACGAGGGCCTGCGCATCCTGCTCCGTGAGGAACGCGTCTCCTTTCAACGCCTGAAGACCTTCAAGACCTCCCGCGACCCGGACTACGCGGCCAAGAAAGCCCGCGTCGAACACCTCTACGCGATCGCCGACGGCGAGGTCATACCCGAGGACGGCGAGCCCGAAGTCGTCTTCTGCATGGACGAGTTCGGTCCGCTCAACCTGATGCCGCACCCGGGCTGGCAGTGGGCCGAACGCGGCGGCAGGCACAAGAACCCCCACCGTGAGCCACGCCGACGGCGCCGGGCCACCTACAACCGCTACGGCGGGGTGCGGCACCTGTTCGCCGCCCTGGACCTGGCCAAGAACAAGCTCTACGGCCACATCAAGCCCATCAAGCGGCGCACCCAGTTCCTGGAGTTCTGCCGCTACCTGCGCACGTTCTACCCGGCCAATGTCCGTATCGCGATCATCTGCGACAACTGTGAGACTCCTGGAGTGCCGTCGGGGGCCGGAGCCTGACCCGTGCGACAACTGGCCACAGTTGCCTTGGAGTAGATCTGTCGGCTTC
>NZ_JBEZKA010000085.1:0-4366 GCF_040651435.1 Streptomyces sp. NPDC048479 | reverse complement strand
CCTGAACGGCCTGAGAAGACGGCGTGCTCCCGCCCTCCCGTCGCGTCGGCAGGGCGGTGCCGGATCAGTCGGCGACCGCAACTCGTCCAGGGCCGGCGTTCGCGGCGTCGGCAGGCGCAGCATTGCGCACTGCTGATCAGGTTCCTCGGCGCCGCGGGGATCCGCTTGATCTCGTCGGCGAGCCGCTGACGCCTCGTCTCGCGGGCGGTGGCGGGCTTGTCGCGCCACTTGTAGAACCAGGACTCCGACACGCCCAGGATGCGGCAGGTGACCCGGTGCGGGTTCTTGTGCCCGGCCCTCTGGTACCGATGAACGCGGCCAGAGCGGCCAGCGTCTGCTCGGTCACTTCACCCAGAGGGCCATGCATCGCTTGAACACATCACGCTCCATCTCCCGCCGCAGCCGCTCCAGCTCGGCGCGTTCACCCTCGCGCAGCCGACCGCCCTGCGACGCGGGCGTCGGCCGGTCCGAGGACGCGGAGCCGTTGCGCCGCCAGCGCGACACCCAGCTGTGCAGCGTGCCCGGATGAACCCCGAGCTCCTCGGCAACCGGGATCGGCTCCCCCGTCTCGATCACGATGCGTACAGCACCCTCACGGAAGCGTCGTACGTCCGTTGCTTGACCCCATGAATCCCAACTTCCCCTGCAATCACGGACTCCACACTACGAGGGGAGGGACACTTCCCCTACCGCTGTTGCTCAGTCCAGGAGCGAATCGTCCCGCCATCGGCCGCTCGTCTTGAGGGTGTTGCGTACGCGCTCGGAGCAGGCGCACGTTGGGGGCAGCGGACTGAAGCCTGTAGGTGCCGACCCGTCCACGGTGTTCGCGGACGTCGAAGCCACCGGTGGCAGTCTTGGGGGCGCTCACCCAACGGCCGTCAGCGGCGAATCGCCGCCCCGTGGAGCGGGCACTCAACGGCCCCGTCCACCCTTTTTCCGCCCGCCCCCCTTTTCGGCCCCCACCGTGCACTGGGCAGCCCGCCCTCTGTGTGCCGGGCCATGGAGCGCAGGGCGCGGCACCACGTGATGATGCCTCATCCCGTCCGGGGCGGGGTAGCGGCAGCAGGGGCGTCGTCGGCACACGGGCACATGCCCAGCGTTGCGGCCAGTGTGAGGACGTCGTCATCCAGACGCCGGAAGTGTCGCAAGGTCCTGCCGGCGAAAGTATCGGGCGCGACGGCACCGACCCGCCGGGCGAAGTCGTGGCGGGCTCGCAGAACTCCCGGCTCTGTCTCCTTGTCGGCCGGCAGCCGTGCGAGCGTGGCGAGGTTTGCGTCGATGTGACCCACGGCCTCGACGAGCAGCGTCCCTGCGGGTGTGCCCCTGAAGGGGGCGGACGGACACTGCGCGGCCTCGGCGGTGAGGACGCGCACGTGGTAGGCGCACGTGTCCAGCAGCCCCAGGGCGTACAGGGCGTTGTTCCGTCGAAGACGTTGTGGAGCAAGGGGATGGGTGAGGGGGCTCATGGACCGCCGCAGGTCCTCCAGCGACCGGTCCAAGTGGCGGATGGTGGCGAACAGATCGGCGGAGTCCTGGCCGGTGGGGACTGCGCGCGGGATCAGCCGGGTCGAGAGCTCGCGTACGGCTTCCTGGAGGCGCAGCAGGGTGTTGCGCAGCTGCCGGTCGGCGCGCGTGCGGGTGCTGATGGGCAACACGAGCAGGGCTGCGATCACTCCGCAGATCACTCCGAGCAGTGTCTCCTCGATCCGGACCACCAGGACGCCCTCGCTGTAGGTGTTCAGGAGGGTGTAGAGCTCACCGATGGCGAGCGTCAGGAAGAAGGTGGCCGCGGCGTAGGACCAGGGGGCGGTGAAGGCCATGCCGAAGACACAGGCGATCACGACAATGAACGCGAGCCAGGGTTCCCCGCCGGTCAGGGTCACGGTGCCGAGGGCGGCGACGACGCCGACGAGGGTGCCCAGCAGCCGGCGGTAGCCCTTGGCCAAGATCTCGCCGGTGGACGCGGTGTTGAAGAAGACCATCCAGCAGGCGAGTACTGCCCAGTACCAGCGTTCCGGCGAGATCAGCTCTCCAGCCACCGTCGCCAGCGCGGAACCCGCGGCGGTCTGGAGCGCGGCGCGGGTGGTCGGGCGATGGAGGCCGCGGGGCTCGGGTGCATTCGGCTCCGTGAGGGCCGCTGATCCGGACGATGCGCCGTGTCCGGTCCGGCCTTCGGGGGTCTGCGCCGTTGCGTGGGCAGCCTCGTCCCTGCCGGCGGGTCCGAAGACGTTCCACAGGCGCACGACGGAGTTCTCGAAATCCTCTAGCGCATCGAGCGCCTCACTCGTTTCGAACGAAAGCGACGCCGAGGAATCCGGTGCAGCAGTCCTCGGTGCGGGGGCCGACCTGGGCGCCGGAGTGGGCTGCCTCGTACACCCCACCAGTGCCCGCACCGACCGCAGCCCGCAGGCAATTGCCTGCACGGCTTCGGGGGCGAGGGGGGCAGGAGCGGTAGCGACGGGATGATACCCACCCCCTGGCCCGCGAAGGCGGGGACGGCCGGGCAGGTGCAGCCGGTGGGCGAAGTCGTGGGCTGTGTCGCCCTGAACCCTCGCCCTCAGCAGCATCACGACCAGGCGCTCGGCCGCGACGTCAGCCTGGACGACACGGCTCTGCACACGTGCCGCGGCGGCCGGCGGGCGGCACAGTTCGACACTGCTCTGGATCATCAGGGAGCACTCGTGCAGCCGGGCTAGGCCACGGTGCAGATCCTTCAGCGACTGTTCGGTCCTGGCCGCCGATGCATCGGCGGCCAGGAGAGCGAAAAGGCTGCCGACCACGTCGGCCAGGCAGGCGCGGATCAATCGCCGCAGCCTGCCGAGTGTCCGGTCGGGTGGGCTGCTTAGCAGCCCGAAGCGCACCACAGCACCGCATACGAAGGCCACAGTGATCGTGCCCCACATCAGGGAGAGCTGCCCGGCTTGGAGGGGCACGAACTGGGCGACGAAGTAGAGCTGAAAGATGTTCATTCCGACTGCCGTGCCCAGGGCGCCGAACCGGCGGATGTACACACTCGCGAAGATCAGTAGGACGAACACCGCGTCTGCGGCGACGCGGTGGGGCGCCAGGAGGACCGCCACGGTGGCGGCCGACAGGGCGGCGGGGTACCCGAGGGCGTGCGCTGTCGCCTGTTCGCGCAGGGTGGGCGCGGTTAGGACGAACGACCATACGAGGGCGGTGGCCGCCGCCAGGACCAGGAACGGCACCGGGGTGTGCAGGGCCGCGAGAACGCCTAGGGACAGGAGAATGGCACCGACCGTGTTGCATGCCCCGAGGAGACGGGTCATGCCCGGGTCGGAGGAAGCAAGGGCCATCCGGATACGGTGGGGCTTCCGGCTCGTGGCCCGGAGATTCAGCACGTCCGGGGTGCGCCGACCACCGGCGCACGGTCCCGGCGAACCGCCCGGTCGATGCGGCCGGCCGCGTCGTCCCCCATGCCGAACTCGTCCGTCAGGACCTGTTTGCCGGCGTTCGATTCCGCCAGCACGTAGAGCCAGGGGGCGATGATCGTGCCGTGTCCGGCATGGCGTACTCCCCCGTGCTCACTCTCGGTCCTGGTGCAGGCGAGGAGGCGCAGATACTCCAACAGCGCCGTCGGTACGGCCACGGTCCCGGTGTGGATCAGGGATCGGAAGAGCACGGGGAACCCCCTGTTGTGACGGATGATCAGGCTTAGCGCGCCAAGGTGGGCGGGGACGGTGACGATGTCGCGCCAGGCTCCGGAGGCGACGGCTGCGCTGATGTCGAAGCCGTACCGGGAGACCGTGCAGTAGTGGCGGCAGAGCACGCCGTCCCCGTCGAAGGCGAGCACGGCATGGAAGAGGACTTGACTGCCCGGCGTGGGCCACGGCCGATGCGGCGCCGTCGGTCCACGCGTCACAAGCCCGGGCTCCGGTCATCCACAGTCCCGGGAGCACCCCGATGGCGCCGTCCCCCCGGCCGAGGACAAAGGCGGTGGTATGTCTACCGCGCTCCTCCGTGGTCTCGGCCCCTTCCACTGAAAGCTGAATGAGCGAGGCGCGCATGGCCTGACCCCATCCCTGTTCGGCAACTGCGGGAGCACAACGACCGTATTCCTCCGCTGCCAGCACACCACCGAACCAACGGCCATCGTGGACATCCGCACCTCCGGGCTCCTCCGGACAGAGGACATCACCCTCGATGGCCCCACGGCACCGTCGTCGCGTCTCGCCCGATCCATCATCGGAAACTTTCGCTCCACGGTCTCCCCCATGCAGTTTCGACTGCGCCCCGTGCCTTGGCCGGATCAATGAGCCTTTTCAGCGTTGCCTCTCCAGGGTGAGGACGGCTTTGGCTGCTGACGAGAGGCGGTTGGGACTGCAGCGTGCGTGGTGGAAGATGCGCC
>NZ_JBEZKA010000084.1:3426-5280 GCF_040651435.1 Streptomyces sp. NPDC048479 | reverse complement strand
AACACAGTGGACGCGAGCAACTGAGGACAAGCCCTCGGCCTATTAGTACCAGTCAGCTTCACCGGTTGCCCGGCTTCCACATCTGGCCTATCAACCCAGTCGTCTACTGGGAGCCTTAACCCCTCAAGGGGGTGGGAGTCCTCATCTCGAAGCAGGCTTCCCGCTTAGATGCTTTCAGCGGTTATCCTTTCCGAACGTAGCCAACCAGCCATGCCCTTGGCAGGACAACTGGCACACCAGAGGTTCGTCCGTCCCGGTCCTCTCGTACTAGGGACAGCCCTTCTCAAGACTCCTGCGCGCGCAGCGGATAGGGACCGAACTGTCTCACGACGTTCTAAACCCAGCTCGCGTACCGCTTTAATGGGCGAACAGCCCAACCCTTGGGACCGACTCCAGCCCCAGGATGCGACGAGCCGACATCGAGGTGCCAAACCATCCCGTCGATATGGACTCTTGGGGAAGATCAGCCTGTTATCCCCGGGGTACCTTTTATCCGTTGAGCGACGGCGCTTCCACAAGCCACCGCCGGATCACTAGTCCCGACTTTCGTCCCTGCTCGACCCGTCGGTCTCACAGTCAAGCTCCCTTGTGCACTTACACTCAACACCTGATTGCCAACCAGGCTGAGGGAACCTTTGGGCGCCTCCGTTACTCTTTAGGAGGCAACCGCCCCAGTTAAACTACCCATCAGACACTGTCCCTGATCCGGATCACGGACCCAGGTTAGACATCCAGCACGACCAGAGTGGTATTTCAACGATGACTCCCCCTGAACTGGCGTCCAGAGTTCACAGTCTCCCACCTATCCTACACAAGCCGAACCGAACACCAATATCAAACTGTAGTAAAGGTCCCGGGGTCTTTCCGTCCTGCTGCGCGAAACGAGCATCTTTACTCGTAGTGCAATTTCACCGGGCCTATGGTTGAGACAGTCGAGAAGTCGTTACGCCATTCGTGCAGGTCGGAACTTACCCGACAAGGAATTTCGCTACCTTAGGATGGTTATAGTTACCACCGCCGTTTACTGGCGCTTAAGTTCTCAGCTTCGCCACACCGAAATGTGACTAACCGGTCCCCTTAACGTTCCAGCACCGGGCAGGCGTCAGTCCGTATACATCGCCTTACGGCTTCGCACGGACCTGTGTTTTTAGTAAACAGTCGCTTCTCGCTGGTCTCTGCGGCCACCCCCAGCTCTGGCAGTAAATGCCGTCACCGGTGATGGCCCCCCTTCTCCCGAAGTTACGGGGGCATTTTGCCGAGTTCCTTAACCATAGTTCACCCGAACGCCTCGGTATTCTCTACCTGACCACCTGAGTCGGTTTAGGGTACGGGCCGCCATGAAACTCGCTAGAGGCTTTTCTCGACAGCATAGGATCATCCACTTCACCACAATCGGCTCGGCATCAGGTCTCAGCCTTAATGTGTGACGGATTTGCCTATCACACGGCCTACACCCTTACCCCGGGACTACCACCGCCCGGGCTGGACTACCTTCCTGCGTCACCCCATCGCTTACCTACTACCACCTTGGGCCGGCGGCTCCACCACTCCCCTCAACTCCGAAGAGATCAGGGCGGCTTCACGGCCTTAGCATTAATGGGCTCGATACTGGGCGTTTCAAAGCGGGTACCGGAATATCAACCGGTTGTCCATCGACTACGCCTGTCGGCCTCGCCTTAGGTCCCGACTTACCCTGGGCAGATCAGCTTGACCCAGGAACCCTTAGTCAATCGGCGCACACGTTTCTCACGTGTGTATCGCTACTCATGCCTGCATTCTCACTCGTGAACCGTCCACCACTCGCTTACGCGGCGGCTTCACCCGGCACACGACGCTCCCCTACCCATCCCGTAC
>NZ_JBEZKA010000084.1:0-3339 GCF_040651435.1 Streptomyces sp. NPDC048479 | reverse complement strand
TGTACGAATGACACGACTTCGGCGGTACGCTTGAGCCCCGCTACATTGTCGGCGCGGAATCACTTGACCAGTGAGCTATTACGCACTCTTTCAAGGGTGGCTGCTTCTAAGCCAACCTCCTGGTTGTCTCTGCGACTCCACATCCTTTCCCACTTAGCGTACGCTTAGGGGCCTTAGTCGATGCTCTGGGCTGTTTCCCTCTCGACCATGGAGCTTATCCCCCACAGTCTCACTGCCGCGCTCTCACTTACCGGCATTCGGAGTTTGGCTAAGGTCAGTAACCCGGTAGGGCCCATCGCCTATCCAGTGCTCTACCTCCGGCAAGAAACACACGACGCTGCACCTAAATGCATTTCGGGGAGAACCAGCTATCACGGAGTTTGATTGGCCTTTCACCCCTAACCACAGGTCATCCCCCAGGTTTTCAACCCTGGTGGGTTCGGTCCTCCACGAAGTCTTACCTCCGCTTCAACCTGCCCATGGCTAGATCACTCCGCTTCGGGTCTTGAGCGCGCTACTGAATCGCCCTGTTCGGACTCGCTTTCGCTACGGCTTCCCCACACGGGTTAACCTCGCAACACACCGCAAACTCGCAGGCTCATTCTTCAAAAGGCACGCAGTCACGACTGCATGTGCAAGCACATACAGCGACGCTCCCACGGCTTGTAGGCACACGGTTTCAGGTACTATTTCACTCCGCTCCCGCGGTACTTTTCACCATTCCCTCACGGTACTATCCGCTATCGGTCACCAGGGAATATTTAGGCTTAGCGGGTGGTCCCGCCAGATTCACACGGGATTTCTCGGGCCCCGTGCTACTTGGGTGTCGCACAAGCAAGCCGTTGATGTTTCAGCTACGGGGGTCTTACCCTCTACGCCGGACCTTTCGCATGTCCTTCGCCTACATCAACGGTTTCTGACTCGCCCAACAGCCGGCAGACTGTTGAAGTGCGATCCCACAACCCCGTATGCGCAACCCCTGCCGGGTATCACACGCATACGGTTTGGCCTCATCCGGTTTCGCTCGCCACTACTCCCGGAATCACGGTTGTTTTCTCTTCCTGAGGGTACTGAGATGTTTCACTTCCCCTCGTTCCCTCCACACTGCCTATGTGTTCAGCAGTGGGTGACAGCCCATGACGACTGCCGGGTTTCCCCATTCGGAAACCCCCGGATCAAAGCCTGGTTGACGGCTCCCCGGGGACTATCGTGGCCTCCCACGTCCTTCATCGGTTCCTGGTGCCAAGGCATCCACCGTGCGCCCTTAAAAACTTGGCCACAGATGCTCGCGTCCACTGTGCAGTTCTCAAACAACGACCAGCCACCCATCACCCCGCTCTCACGAGCGAGTTCACTGGGGCCGGCATCGCGAAGGGCGAGCTCACGCTCGCACCCTCAGATACCCAACAGCGCGCCCGGCACGACCCACCAACTCTCACGTTCCACGCCGAAGCAGTACTAGTGAAGCCAGCAAACCGTGCCGAATAGTCAACGTTCCACCCATGAGCAACCAGCACCGGACATTCGCCGGTGTTCTGGCCTCTGACCGGGCAAGCCCGGTAAGAAGTGCTCCTTAGAAAGGAGGTGATCCAGCCGCACCTTCCGGTACGGCTACCTTGTTACGACTTCGTCCCAATCGCCAGTCCCACCTTCGACAGCTCCCTCCCACAAGGGGTTGGGCCACCGGCTTCGGGTGTTACCGACTTTCGTGACGTGACGGGCGGTGTGTACAAGGCCCGGGAACGTATTCACCGCAGCAATGCTGATCTGCGATTACTAGCAACTCCGACTTCATGGGGTCGAGTTGCAGACCCCAATCCGAACTGAGACCGGCTTTTTGAGATTCGCTCCGCCTCGCGGCATCGCAGCTCATTGTACCGGCCATTGTAGCACGTGTGCAGCCCAAGACATAAGGGGCATGATGACTTGACGTCGTCCCCACCTTCCTCCGAGTTGACCCCGGCAGTCTCCTGTGAGTCCCCATCACCCCGAAGGGCATGCTGGCAACACAGAACAAGGGTTGCGCTCGTTGCGGGACTTAACCCAACATCTCACGACACGAGCTGACGACAGCCATGCACCACCTGTATACCGACCACAAGGGGGGCACCATCTCTGATGCTTTCCGGTATATGTCAAGCCTTGGTAAGGTTCTTCGCGTTGCGTCGAATTAAGCCACATGCTCCGCTGCTTGTGCGGGCCCCCGTCAATTCCTTTGAGTTTTAGCCTTGCGGCCGTACTCCCCAGGCGGGGAACTTAATGCGTTAGCTGCGGCACCGACGACGTGGAATGTCGCCAACACCTAGTTCCCAACGTTTACGGCGTGGACTACCAGGGTATCTAATCCTGTTCGCTCCCCACGCTTTCGCTCCTCAGCGTCAGTAATGGCCCAGAGATCCGCCTTCGCCACCGGTGTTCCTCCTGATATCTGCGCATTTCACCGCTACACCAGGAATTCCGATCTCCCCTACCACACTCTAGCTAGCCCGTATCGAATGCAGACCCGGGGTTAAGCCCCGGGCTTTCACATCCGACGTGACAAGCCGCCTACGAGCTCTTTACGCCCAATAATTCCGGACAACGCTTGCGCCCTACGTATTACCGCGGCTGCTGGCACGTAGTTAGCCGGCGCTTCTTCTGCAGGTACCGTCACTTTCGCTTCTTCCCTGCTGAAAGAGGTTTACAACCCGAAGGCCGTCATCCCTCACGCGGCGTCGCTGCATCAGGCTTTCGCCCATTGTGCAATATTCCCCACTGCTGCCTCCCGTAGGAGTCTGGGCCGTGTCTCAGTCCCAGTGTGGCCGGTCGCCCTCTCAGGCCGGCTACCCGTCGTCGCCTTGGTAGGCCATCACCCCACCAACAAGCTGATAGGCCGCGGGCTCATCCTTCACCGCCGGAGCTTTCAACCCCTCCCCATGCAGGGAGGAGTGTTATCCGGTATTAGACCCCGTTTCCAGGGCTTGTCCCAGAGTGAAGGGCAGATTG
This sequence comes from Streptomyces sp. NPDC048479, assembly GCF_040651435.1. Lineage (NCBI taxonomy): Bacteria > Bacillati > Actinomycetota > Actinomycetes > Kitasatosporales > Streptomycetaceae > Streptomyces > Streptomyces sp. NPDC048479. The sequence continues at coordinate 354 of NZ_JBEZKA010000084.1, read as the reverse complement.
CCCACGTGTTACTCACCCGTTCGCCACTAATCCACCCCGAAGGGCTTCATCGTTCGACTTGCATGTGTTAAGCACGCCGCCAGCGTTCGTCCTGAGCCAGGATCAAACTCTCCATGAATGTCTTCCCGACTGTGCTTAATTAAAAGCGCGGGATCAACACCACTTAGAGCGGAACAGCCGGTCGGAATAAGACCGACTGTTCACAGCGTCCTCGCTGTGTCATTGCCTACCCGCCACACGGGCCGGTAGGACTTTCAAAGGAACCTCGAACCTGCCGAAACAGGCCGGGGTATCAACATATCTGGCGTTGACTTTTGGCACGCTGTTGAGTTCTCAAGGAACGGACGCTTCCTT
>NZ_JBEZKA010000083.1:0-5595 GCF_040651435.1 Streptomyces sp. NPDC048479 | reverse complement strand
TTGTGTTGGTCTCATCCTTACCTACCACTAATCCCCCCCGTAGCGGCCCGCCCCCCCGCGCCCGCGGCCCGGGACGCAAAGCGTTCCGGGCAGCATGCGCGGGCGGCCCTGGGGCTGAGAGCTACCTACGCACGGAGAGCCACCCTCATCAGCGCCAACGGCTGTAGCGCTGGTCCCCAAGGCCGAACTCGCGCCGCCATGGGTCACTTCAGCGTGCTGGGAATCTGCGGCCAGGCCGCCTTCAGTCGCTCAATTGCCTGGGCATGTGATCACTCCGGAACCTGGAGAGGAGCTCGGGGCGGCATGCGCGGGAGCGTTCAGGAAACGGCGATGGCCGGTGCCGCGAAGCCGTGCGGCTTCGCGGCGGAGAGGTGGCTGGCCTCTCCATACCGGCCATCGTGCGGCGCCTGGCCCGCCGGGAGTTCGTCGATCCCTTAAACCAGAGGCCGCGGTCTTACGGTATCCCGCGTGAAACGCGGTTCGGCGCGCTGTAGTCAGGGCGTCGAGGACCGGCGGGCGGCCAGCTCCTCGAGGCGGGAGCGTCTCCAACGCTGCTGGCGCGGTCGGCCGGCACTGCCGCGGCGGTACTCGAACCCGTCGGGCTGCTCGAGATCGGGCAGGAGCCCGTGCCCGAGCGCGCTGATGAAGCTGTCGGCGTTGCTGTACCCGAGGATCCGGGCCGCTTCGGCGGCGCCGACCAGGTCCTCGTTCTCGTCCTGGTCGGCGGCCGGCAGCACACCGCGCTTGCGGGCGGCGGCGACGACGGTAGCCCGGCGCCACTTCTTGCGGGCCCCGCCGCGGCTACCCTCCTCCCTCTCCAGGGTGTCCGGCTCGGGGAGCTCGGGGATGCGCCCCTGGTAGAGGGCGCTGGAGAAGGAAGCGACGCTGCCGTAGCCGAACAGGCTTGCGACCTCGGCCGTACCGAGCAGCTCGTCGGGGTTCCCGTCGACTGGAACTGGGGGCAGCGCGGCGGCCGGGGCGGAGCTGCGCCGGCCCTTGCCGGGGCGGCTGGTAGCCCAGGCGACGATCGTGCCGCGGCGCCACATCGGGCCGTCGATGTCCTCGTCGGGGTCGGGGAAGTACCCGGGCCGGTCGCGGAAGTAGGCGTCGATGGTGGAGGTACGGGTGTAGCCGAGGAGCTTGGCCACCTCCCGCTTGCTCAGCAGCTCGTCCTGGTCGGCCTCGAGTACCGCGGCCGGCAGCGTGCGCTTCTTCGGTGCGCGCTGCGCGAAGAACGCCGCGACCTCGTCGTACCGCCAGAACCGCTTGCGGCCCTCGGTGTGCGCGACCGCGGGGAATCCGCTGTCCGGGTTGTTGCTCCACTCACTGATCCGGGGCTTGCTCGCGCCGAACTCGGACACGATCTGCATGGTGTCCAGGAGCCGCTCGGCGGGAGACATCTGGGCCCCTTTGAAAGGATCAGCAAGGCGGTGCCGACACCCGGTCGAGCGCGACAGGTTCGATAATGCCAAAGCCGGTGGGTTCGTGTCCAGCCCAGCGCCGAGCCTCGCTCCGTTGTCAGTGGCCGGCACTATGTTGATCACCAGTCGAAGGGGGGTGTTCTCATGCAGCTCAGGTACTCGTTCCGCCTGTATCCGAACGGGCCTCACCGTGCCGCGCTGGCCAGGGCGTTCGGGTGCGCGCGGGTTGTCTTCAATGACGGGCTTCGCGCTCGTGAGGACGCCCGTGCTGCCGGCCTGCCGTTCGTCACTACGGCGGAGCTGAGTAAGCGGCTGACCGAGGCGAAGAAGACCCCGGAGCGGGCATGGCTCGGGGGAGTCTCGGCCGTCGTGCTGCAACAGTCCCTCCGGGATCTGGACGGGGCGTACCGGAACTTTTTCAACGGCCTGAAGGGCAAGCGCCCCAAGATGGGGCCGCCCCAATTGAAGTCGAAGAGGGACACGCGGCAGGCCGTCAGGTTCACCGCCAACGCCCGTTGGTCGATCACTCCCGGCGGCGGCTTGCGCCTGCCGAAAATCGGAGACGTCCGAGTGAAGTGGTCCCGCTCCCTACCGTCCACCCCGTCCGCGGTGACGGTGATCAAGGACAGCGCGGGCCGGTACTTCTGTTCGTTCGTTGTAGAGACCGAACCGTCCGAGGTACTGCCCGAGACAACGCCCGAGGTTGGCATAGACCTGGGCCTGGGGCACTTCGCAGTCCTGTCCGACGGGCGGAAGATCGACGCCCCGCGCTTCCTGCGCCGGGCGGAGAGGAAACTCAAGGACGCTCAGCGCTCGCTCTCCCGCAAGGAGAAGGGCGGCAAGAACAGGGAGAAGGCCTGGCACAAGGTGGCTCGCGCTCACGCACGGGTGGCCGATGCACGGCGGGAGTTCCACCACCAGCTTTCAACGACGATCATCCGCGAGAACCAAGCGGTTGCCGTTGAAAACTTGGCGGTCAAAGGTCTCGCCCCCACGCACCTGGCCAAGTCCGTGCACGACGCCGGCTGGTCGGCGTTCCTCGCCATGTTGGAGTACAAGGCCGCACGGTACGGGCGCACCTTTGTACGTATCGGCCGGTTCGAGCCGACGTCGCAGGTCTGCTCAGCGTGCGGTGTGAAGGACGGCCCGAAGCCCCTGCACATCCGGCAGTGGACATGCGGAGCCTGCGGAGTCGTCCTGGACAGAGACATCAACGCGGCGGTCAACGTCGCCAAGGCGGCCGGACTGGCCGTGACAGCCTGTCGAGCGCAGGTAAGCCCGGTACCTGTACCGGCGCAGCGTGTTGAAGCAGGAACCCGCCGAGACGGTCAGCCGACCGTGGTAGGGACCCCCGCCCTTTAGAGCGGGGAGTGGAAGTCAAAGAAGTTCCTCGCCAACAAGGCAGACACCGAAGAGTGCGGCGCGCTCTTCCAGCTCCGTGTAGGCCATGGCGGCCGGCGCGGCATCCCAGGTCGCGAACACGAGGGCGGAGACCGCCTCGCCGCGCGTCATCCCCTCTTCCCACGGAGCGCCCGCTGCAGAGCAGCGCTCGGCGAGCCGGGCGTCGGACAGGTTCGCGGCCTCCCGGCGGATGCCGGATTGGACGTCGGCGACGCCCTCGCACCAGGCGCGGTGGCCTGTGGCGAGAAGGTCCTGCAGCGCGTCCCGGTCACTCAGGTCCTGGGCGCTGGCGGCGAGGTCGAGAAGCAGGGCGGTGGGGTTGGTGTCCATGGTCATCTCCTTCATCCACTGTAAGGGGGCGTGTGCCGGGCCGGGGCCGGACGAACTCGGCCGCGGCACACGGCGGGTATCAGCTGTGGGCGGTGCAGCCGTCGCACAGTGCGCGGCCGTCCTTGCGGGCCAGATCAGGTTCCTTGCGCGGTTCGTTCTTGAGCATTGCCCGCACCTGGTTTTGCAGGGCAGTGAACTCCGGGCCGTCGTCCGGGCAGACGACTCCGGGGTCGGGCGCCCCGCATGTGTTGGCGTGGCGGATCAGATCGGTGATGCGCCAGTCCGCGCGGAAGCTGTCGCCTCGCACCTGCTCGACCTCGGCGTACAAACCGGCCAGCCGCGGCCGCCGGCCGGTGGAGAGCAGCAGGTCGTGCCGGGACGCGAAGCCGCACAGCGCACAGGAACACGGGCCACTCGCTGCCGGTGGCCACGTAGAGGACGGCGGTGCGCTCCAGGTCGATGTCGTGCGCGGCGGGGTCGGTGAGCATCCGTGCGAGATAGACGGTGGAGTCGGCTCCGAGACCCCAGTTGATGACGGTGTCAAGGTCTTCGGTGGTGCTGAGGTCGGGCAGCGACGGCGTGTACGCGGTGCGGGACATTGCGGTCCGTCAAACCTTCTGAGGCGGGCCCGTGCCCGGCGGTGAACGGCCGGGCACGGGGGCGGTTGGGGATGTCAGAGCAGGGCGAGCGCTCGCGCGGGGTCCGGGACCAGGACGGCGCGCTGCTCGGCGAGCAGACGGGCGCTTCCGTCGGCGCGTACGTCCTTGGTGGCGGGCGGGGCGAGCAGGGGCCGGTGGAGGTCGGCTGCGACCTGGGCGGTGTGCATCGCCGCCTCGGCGTGGTCAAGGGCCTCGATGAGGATCACCGCGCGCACGAGCGCGGCGAGCAGGGTCGCACTGGCCCTGAGCGTCGCTCCGCTGGCCTCTGTGCCGGGCCGGTAGAGGCTGACCACCGCGCCGCCGGTCGCGGGGACGGAGCTCAGCAGCTGGGCGTGGTCGTGCGGGTGGGCGCGGTCCAGGCCGCGCGGCAGGACGGCGAGCGTCGCCCGTCCGGCCAGGGCGGCGGCCCGGTGGGCGGCTGCGTCGACGCCGCACGCGAGCGTAGCGGTGACCGTGTGACCGGCCTCGGCGATGGCGGTGGCGAAGACCTGCGCACGGGTGATGGCCTGCTCGGTCGCGTTGCGGTTGCCGGTCACCGCGACGGCGCTGACGGTGAGCTGCGGCAGCTGGTCGCCTCCGCGGGCCCACAGGCCCAGCGGGCAGTCGGGCCCGAGGTCGGCCAGGGCGGCGGGCCAGACCTGTCCGAGGGGATGATGAACTGGCAGGACAGCTGCGCGTTGGCGAGTTCGTCGGTCGGCTGTACTGGGCCAGGCGTCCGCTGTTGTCGTGGCGGACGCGCTGCTCCCAGACCTCCTGGGCGGAGAACTGGGCCAGCTCGGAGGCGAGTTGAGCAGGGGCGAAGTAAGCGGCGAGTGCGGCGCGGGCGGCGCGTTCGGGCCGGGCGGGGCTGGGCACGGCGAACCTCCGTGACGGGGCTGCGGTCGGCGGGATGCCGGTGTCGCGATGGGTGGTGTGCTGGATCGAGGGCGCGGTCAGCGCCCGGTGCGGCTGGGCGCGGTGGCGGCGTCCCAGGACGTGCGCGGCGCGGACTGCCACCAGTCGGTCTCCGGCGCTGCGGCCGGGACCGGAGCCGGGCGGGTTGCCGTGGTGGGGTGGGCCGGTGCGGCGCGGTGAGCCGGCGGGGGTGCGGGAGTGGCGGCCGCACGCGGGGCCCGAGCGGGGGCGCGTCCGGCAAGGACGGCAGGCAAGGTGTCGTCGATGCAGGCGACGTGGTGGGCGAGGTCCACGCCGACCTGTGCGGAGTCGAGATAGAGCGCGTTGTCGCGCAGGGCCACGTTCCCGGTGGCGATCACGTGCACGGCGTCGGTGAGGCATTCGGCGACCTGCCGGGCAAGAGGGCCTGTGACGGTGCAGATGACCGGGACCGGTTCCCCGTCGCGCCACTGGCCGCGTGCACGGTCGTACTCGCGCGGGACCTGCACCACGGTGAACCGGGCGGCGGGCGTGCCACGTTCGGTGTGGCGCAGCTGCACGGTTCCGTAGACGCGGCCACGGACGACGGCGGCGGTCTCTCCGCTCATGGAGGTACTCCTCGATGCGACGAACGTTCTGACAGTGCCGACGAACAGGTTCCATAATACTGAAATAAAGGGCGGGTGTAATCCCCTTTTCCTTCCGGATGGGAACACCCGCCCCGGCGAGGCCGGCCGCAGGGTGTGTGTGGAGGATCAGTCGACGTCTCAGGCCGGGGCCTGGGGGCAGCGCGCTGCCCCCAGGCCCCGGTGCCGTCTAGTACTGCAATCACAGTTACGGGGTGTGTCCGCGTTGTTTGTAGTGGCTGTTGCGGGCGCGTGTCTGGCTGAGTCTGCGCCAGTGTGACCAGT
>NZ_JBEZKA010000082.1:0-5717 GCF_040651435.1 Streptomyces sp. NPDC048479 | reverse complement strand
GCATCTTCCACCACGCACGCTGCAGTCCCAACCGCCTCTCGTCAGCAGCCAAAGCCGTCCTCACCCTGGAGAGGCAACGCTGAAAAGGCTCATTGTCATCACCTCACTGCCCCCACAGGGTGGCCGACCTTTGCGGGGAGGGAAGGAGTCCTGGAACAGGCGGAGTTGAGCCTGACCCGACCGAAGTCGGCTGCCACGGCCGACGTTGGCGTCAAAGAGACTGCCGAGTTTTTACGACGACGGGGGTACACCCGACAGGACGCAAAGTGCAGGATTTCATGCGTCGGTTGCGGCCGCGCGTGGCACCGGCACAGCACATCCTGCGGGATTCGACGTTAGGTGAATAAGCTGTGAGACTTGGACCATCCGGAAGAGTTGCGGGATTCACAACATGTGCACTGACAGTCGCGACGATAGGGCTATTCTTCAGCAAGGCTTCGACAACGCGGGGGCACAGTCACCAGCGGCCGTACCGCCAGTGACTACTGTGAGAAAGTCGGCATTGGCCAAGGATTTAGGCAGTGCCAACTTATCTTGTTCTCTGAGGAGGGCGGCTGCACTGGATTGAGGATTACAGTCGCAAAGTCACCAAGCCGCTGCCCCACTGCAGCAAACTAGGCGATTCAACGCTGACGACGGGATGGGCTCACACCAACACAGCAGCCCATACAGCAGGGGGCAGCGTGTCCCTCGCCGGTACCGTCAAGGTCGATGTCGCGCCATTCGGGGGTGGGGCCGAAGCGTCGGTCACGAGCTACAGCTACGCGTGGGGCGAGGAGGGCACCGAGAGCGGCTCCGTGTCTCTGACCATCCCCTCTAGGAGCGTGGGCTGGTTCGGCACCTTCCATGGCACCGCCCACGGAGTGGCCTATGTGCACGTCCCGAGAGTGAAAGAGTTAGCGTCGGACGAGACCGGGCATCGGCTATGGAACCAGGATATTACCGCGTTGTCACCGACATCACGGGCGATCTGCCCGCCCCGACGAACCCTGGCGCGCTCGCGGCGCAGCCGTTTACGGGCCTGTACGCCGACGGGCGCAAAATGACCGCCGCAGAGGAGGCGGCGTGTGACCGCCAGGCTGGTTCCACCAAGACCAGCCGCGGACGACTCGGTTGGCAACCACTTGAGTCTAAAGATCACCTCCGGGCTGATCGCGGCCTGGCCGGGACCAACCAGAGTCCGCAGCACGGCGGCGGCGTGTGTCGGTCGTCGGAGGTAGCCGCCGGTCATGGTGTCGTCACGGAGCAGGACAAGGGTGCCAGCGGTGTCTTCGGGTGGGGGTGGCCAGTGTCTTTTGGGCAGTTGGGGCGGGCGCGCCCGAAACCAGCACCGGTGTTCGGTGACGGCCTGGCGAGCCGGGTGACCAGGATTGGGGTAATCGGCGGCGGCGTTGATGCGCGCGGCCACTGAAGCCGGTGGCGCACGCTCGGTTCCCTGGTTCCGCGACTGTGGCGGTCAGCACGTCTGTGGTCTCGGGTCTGTCTGGCCAGGGCGGCCGTTGTGGCGCGGATCGCCTGGTCGCGGTCTTGGAGGCAGGCGCGGACCAGGGCGTCTTTGGTGGCGATAGACGGTTGCCTTGGCGATATGGGCCTCGGCGATGAGCCGGCCGACGCCAGGGATTAGATCCCGAGGCGACGCGGGGCTGCTCGTGCTGGTCGCGGGTCTTCGATGCCATGAATTGGCATTAATCGTGCAGGAAACAAAGAGACAGAACGCTCTGTAAGCGGACCAGCTCTGTGCTGGGCCAGAAATGAGGTTTCTTATGGGAACGGCACCGACGAGCCCCACCGTGATGCTGATTCACGGCTTGTGGATGACGCCCTTGTCGTGGGAGAAGTTCGCCCAGCACTTCGAGAGCCGCGGCCATACCGTGCAGGCGCCAGCCTGGCCGGGCCTGGACGGAGGCGTTGCGACGCTGTACGGCGATCCGAGACCGCTGGAAGGCCTGGGCATCACCGAAATCGTCGACCACTACGAGCGCCTGATCAGCGAGCTCGACCAGCCGCCGATCCTCATCGGCCACTCCTTCGGCGGGCTCATCGTGCAGCTGCTCCTCGACCGGCAACTGGGAGCCGCCGGGGTCGCCATCGACCCCGCCGCGCCCAAGGGCGTACTGCGCACCCCGCTGTCCACTCTGCGATCCTGCTGGCCTGTGCTGTCCAACCCGGCGAACCGGCGCCGGGCCGTACCGCTGAACCTGCGCCAGTTCACCTACGCCTTCGCCAACACCCTCCGCCAGCCGCAGGCACAAGCCGCCTACGACCGCTACAGCATTCCCGGCTCCGGGCGCATGCTCTTCCAGAGCGCGCTGGCAAACCTCACACCGAACGCCGCCACCACTGTCGACTACCGCAAGAGCAACCGAGCCCCGTTGCTGCTGATCGCCGGTGGCAAGGACCACATCATCCCCCCGGCCCTGGTGAAGGCCACCGCCCGCAAGTACCGCCGCTCCACCGCCCGTACCGACTACCACGAGTTCCCCGGCCGCTCACACCTGCTGATCACCGAGGACGGGTGGCAGGAAGTCGCCGACCACGCTCTCGACTGGGCCATACGCGTGCACACCAAATGACATGCCGCTGTTGACGTCCTCCCCAGCCAACGCTTGCGAGGAACCCCGGCGTTTACGACTCCGGCGGGAAATCCCCAAACCGGCTGGTGTGGTCCTTTTGTTAAAGAGCGTTTTGTCCCACCGAGGCTGTTTGGTCCGAGGTTCAGGTGTCGCGCCAGTTCAGGGTGGATTCGCGAGTGAGTCTGCGGCTTATGAGGTCGATCATCGCGACGTGGATTATGGCTTCGGAACGGTGGGGGTGGGTTTCGTAGTCGCGGGCGAGGGCTGCACATCATCTCGCACGACAAGCACAACGCCCCGCCGCACCCGAGGTCACGAACTCCCGACACCTGACGAAACCTCAGCCGACTACGCTCAGGAGCAGGGCCCTGACCAGCGACGATAGCGAACTGCGACTGGAGTACTAGTGCTGGATTCCTCAAAGGCAGTACACGTATCGGCGTCGTAGTTGGCGGGTGGGCGGGGCTGGTCGGCCCCAGATCCATGGTCTGGCACGGGCGTTGAGCTGGGCGGTGGCCACGGCCGTGGCTTGGGTGATGTCGTCCGGGTTGGCGAAGGACCGGCCGGCCAGGGCGGTCTTGCGGAAGATCCGCCACCAGCCTTCCTGCAGGTTCAGCCAGCACGCGCCGACCGGGATGAACACGTGCCGGATCCGCGGGTGATCCTCCAGCCAGGTCCGGGTGGACAGGCTGTTGTGGGAGGACAGATTGTCGGTGACGACCCAGATTTCTCCGGTCGGGTTGGCGTCCTCGATCTGTTGCAGGAACTGCTGGTAGAAGGCGCTGTTGCGGGAGGATGCGGCCATGGTGATCTCCTGGCCGTCCCTCACGCGCAGGCCGCCGTAGACCCAGGTCTTCTCCGGCCCGCGGCTGTAGTCGATCTCGGACTTGATGCGGTGCCCGTCCGGCGACCAGCCCGGTGCCGGTGGGAAGGCGCGCGGGATCACCGGCCCCAGCTCGTCGGCGCAGACGACCGTCGCACCGTCCGGCGGGTGAGTGTAGAGGCCGATGATCCGCGTCCTTTTGGGGCGAAGTCCGGGTCTTTCGAGCGGGTCCAGGAGCGGGTGCGGCGCCAGCGTACGCCTTCTGCCAGCAGGATCCGGCGGACCTGGGATCGGCCCACATCGATCCCCAGCCGCTGGGCTTCGGCGGCCAGGGAGTCCAACGTCCACTCCGCCGCCCCCGACTCGTCGGCCGCCCACAGGTCCCCGTATGGCTGCATCTCCAGCCTCCCGGGCGGCACCTGCTTGACCAGGGCGATGATCCGTGACCGCTCGGCCTCGGTGATCCGCCGCTTGCGGCCCTGCCCGCCGAGATCTTCCAGGCCCTCCAGACCGGCGCGGTTGAAGCGGTGCAGCCACCTGCGCACCGTCTTCTGACTGCAGCTCAGCTCATCCGCGATCGCCGGCACCCGCTGCCCCACCCAGCTCAGCTCGATCATCCGGGCCCGCATCACCACATCCCGGGGGGCCTTGCGGGCTCGCGACAGTCGATGGATGACCGCCTGCTCGTCCTCGTCACGGCTTTGTCGTGCTCGTAACACCATCAACCAGCACCCGCCCCCGAGCACCCGAACCGCCCCGCTACCAGTACACATACCCAGCAAAAGCGGAATGCAGCACTAGTAGGACTCCGTTAGGTTGCTCTGGCTCTTGGGTTCTGGCTGGTGGGGGATGTTCTGGGCAGGGGGCGGTGGCAGGTGGTGCAGGTGCCGGTCCAGCAGTTCAGCAGGTCTTGGATGGTGTCGAGGATCTGGTAGAGGGTGAGTCCGCTGTATCGGCTTTTGGGGCCAGGCGCTGTTCGGTGAGGAACGCGTGGGCGGCGGTGACCAGGGTGACGTGGTGATGCCAGCCGGTCCAGGAGCGGCCCTCGAAGTGGTCCAGGCCGAGGCCGTGTTTGAGTTCGCGGTAGTCGTGCTCGATGCGCCAGCGGATCTTGGCCAGGCGGACCAGTTCGGCCGGCGGGGTGCCGGCGGGCAGGCTGGTGAGCCAGTAGTCGGTGGGTTCTTGGGCGTCCTCGGGCCACTCGACCAGCAGCGTCACCTCGGGCAGGACACCGTCCCAGTAGCCCTCCTGCGCGGTGGCGGCGGCCTGGGCCAGGCGGCGGGCTCGGACCCCGGCCGGCCGCACCCGCAGCGCCAAAAAGTGCGAGCGCATCGGTCCGCGGGAGCCTTCCCGCCAGGTCACCTCGGTGAAGGCCTGCCGCCCATGGCCGGCCGCGAGCGCGGCGACCGAGGACGGCTTGTCGCGGTAGCGGCGCTCCGGCTTGCGGCCGTTTCCGGACCACGCCGGGGCGGTGGGCTGCGCGTCGTGCGGGTGGACGGTCACGTCCGAACGGACCGCCACGACATATCCGATGCCCCGCTCGCTCAGGCCGTCGCGGAAGTCGGCGTTCTGCCCGTAGCCGGCGTCGGCCACCACCACCGGCGGCACCAGACCCCACCCGGCCAGCTCGTCGAAGGTGTCCAGGGCCAGGCGCCACTTCTCCCGGTGCCCGGCTTCCTGCGGTATCCCGGTCTTCTGCCGCCGTCCGGCGTCGTGCGCCCACTCCTCGGGGACGAACAACCGCCACTGCAGCGGACAGGAGGCAGTGTCGGAGACCGCGTGCACGCTCACCGCGACCTGGCAGTTGGCCTGCTTGCCCAGCGCCCCGCAGTACTGGTGCGCGACCGCCACCGACATCTTCCCGTCCTTCGGGAACGACACATCATCGACCGCCCAGGCATCCGGGCCGATCTGCGGCACCATCCGCTGCGCGATCCGCCGCCGCACCGGCACCGGATCCCAGGTCGACTGGTTCACGAACTGCTGCAGGTCCTGCTCGTTGCCATCCGGCAGCCGCTCCGCCATCGGCTGGATCGACTTCCGCCGCCCGTCCAGCATCAGCCCCCGCAGATAGCAGTCGCCCTTCGCCCGCTGATCCTTGCGCGGCACCGACGCGAACACGTCAGCTACGAATAACGCCAACTTCGCCCGAGCCCGATTCACTTCATGTGCGTCCACACCCCCAACATGCCCCCAAACAGGACCGCGAGACAGACCTAACGGGGACTGTAAAACGAACGGTGTAACTCCTGATCATGGAAGATGCGCCGATGACCAGTAACAACATGCCTGAACCGGAGACCGTCGAGGTGGCTGAGCCG
>NZ_JBEZKA010000081.1:0-6178 GCF_040651435.1 Streptomyces sp. NPDC048479 | reverse complement strand
AGAGGCCGCGCTGGACCGGTTCGCCGAGTTCGCCGACGCATGGGGCAAGAAGTACCCGGCGATCGTCAGGCTGTGGGAGAACGCGTGGGAGGAGTTCACCCCGTTCCTCCGCTTCGACAGCGAGATCCGCCGGATCGTCTGCACCACCAACGCAATCGAGTCCGTGAACGCCCGGATCCGGCGGGCGGTCAAGGCCCGCGGCCACTTCCCCAACGAGCAGGCCGCACTGAAGTGCGTCTACATGGCCATCATGTCGTTGGACCCGACGGGCAAGGGACAAGCCCGCTGGACCAGCCGCTGGAAGACCGCGCTGAACGCCTTCGACATCACCTTCGACGGCCGTCTCTTCGCAGCCCGCCAGTAACCTCAACAACCCGAGATACACCGTTCATTGGACAGACCCACGGGTTCGGCTGGGTGAACGACGAGTTGCAGCGTCTCCGGCCTGGGGCCCCAGGTTGTGGCGGAAGATAGAGGGTGCATCGCCATCGGGAATGGCTTGGGCAGTGGGGGAGGGCTTGGTGCGGCTAGAGGTGCGGGTCGGGTCGGGTGTGGGTGATCTGCGTTCGTTGCAGGGCTGGTTGCGGTCGGATCCTGATGTGCGCCGGTCCGCCGTGGTCGAGGTGCGCGGGAGTACGCCGCGGCCGGGGGAGATGGGCACCGCACTCGACATGCTGCAACTGGTCACGGGGAACGGGTGGAGCGCGGCGTCCTTCGTGCTGGCGTTGGTGGCGTGGCGGCGTACCCGGCCGCAGCAGCCGCGGGTGGAGATCCGCCGGGGGGACACGGTCATCGTCCTCACCGACTGCTCACTCGAGGAGATCGAGCGGGCCAGCAGAGCCCTGGACGCCACCCCGGACGAGGATCGGGACTCGTGAGTGTCCTGCCCGACCCAGGAGCCTCACGGGCAGTTCTGATCGGCACCAGCTGCTACGACCACCTTGAGCAGTTGCCGGCCGTCTCGAACAACCTGACCACCCTTGCCGACCTCCTGACCGGTCCGCTGTCCCTGCGCATGCCCGCCCCGCACGTCACCGTTATCGAGAACCCACCCGACCCGGCGACCGTGATGGAACCGCTGCGCCGCGCGGCCGCGGAGGCCACCGACACCCTGCTCGTCTACTACGCCGGCCACGGCCTCATCGACCCCCAAGACGCACTCACTCTCGCTCTGCCGCACACACAGCCCGACCGGGTCGAGACCTGCCTGAACTACGACTGGTTGCGCCGGATCCTTCTAGGCTCGCGCGCGGAGCGGCATGTCGTCATTCTGGACTGCTGTTACAGCGGTCTGGCCCTCGGCAGGATGAGTGCCTCGTCCAGTCTCGCCGACCAGGCCGCCGTCGAGGGCAGCTTCCTCCTGGCGGCCTCGGCCGAGACCCGCACGGCCCTGGCACCGGTCGGAGACACCTACACGGCGTTCACTGGCGCGCTCCTGGACACCTTGCGCCTCGGCATACCTGACGGCCCGCCCCTGCTGGACCTGGGAGCCGTCTACCGGCATCTGAGGGTGACCCTGGAAGCCCGCGGACGCCCCATCCCGCAGGCCAGGGACCGCAACAGCGGCGCCCGTGTGGCACTCGGGCGCAACCACGCGGCTCTTCCTGCCCCACCTTTTCCCCTGGGGGAGACCGCCGGGGCCGGGCGGCGTCTTTGGCCCGATCCGCATGCGATCCGCACCGTCACGGGGTTCTTCACCGCACTCGCGGACGTGCGGGTGACCAGCGGGCTGACCCATCAGGCAGTCAGTCAGCGCTCGGCGGGACGCATCTCGGCCGGCACTGTCAGCACTCTGCTGAACCGCCGCACTCTTCCCACGACATGGGCAACGACAGCCGCTTACCTGTCGGCCTGCGGCGTCCCTGACGACCAGATCACGCAGTGGCACGCCATCTGGCAGCGGCTGCGCGACGAAGCACCGACCGCAGACACCGCGAGCGAAATCGCCCAGCAGACAGAGGAGCCTCAAACGAAGAGGTCGTGGCAGCGGTCGTTCTCGGTCTTCCGCCGCGAACGACGTCACTGACCCCCAACGGCAGGGGTTGAAGATACTGACGGCTGCGGCCGGGGAGCGTCAGGACGGTCCGAATCATCCCCGAACAGCGTGTTCCAGCCGGCGATAGCCAACAGCACAGCCACCAGGACGACACCCGCGGACGGTTTCTTCCACCGGCTCGACGCCGATGACGGCTTCACGTAGTGCCCTGCCCGATAGTGCCCCTTGCGATTCTGAGCCACAGGTCCACATCCCCCGATGCCGCCGTCGACCGATACGCGCACGAGTGTCTCAGCGACCAGCCCACCACGGTTCTGGAACTGATGAGCACGGCTGATTCTGCACTCTGGCAACAAGGCCGCGACGCCCAGCATCTGGCCGACCGCCCTCCATGAAGTCCCCGGAGTAGCGGCCTACCGCTATGCCCATTCGACCCCCAGTTCGGCGAGTGCGGCGCGGGGAGTGTCATGAATTAGGTGTGTTCCTCCCCGAAGGAGTCACCTGATGAGTATGACGACGGATCACCGGATCGAGACCTTGGGCAGCGTGTCGCTTGCCGTGGCTGACGACAGTGTTCAGGGTGCCAACGTGAAGTCGATGCCGGTGTCGCCGAATGGTCTGTCCAGCGAGTTGCTGGAGGAGCTGGCCGCGCTCGCGGCCGAGAAGGTCCGTGGGGAGGGACTGCGGCTGATGGGCGAGGGCGGGCTGCTGCCCGAGCTGGCCCAGCATTTGATGCAGGCCGCCCTGGAGGCGGAGATGGACCAGCACCTGGCCGCCGAGGCCGGCCGGGCCGGCGGGCGCGGATCGCGTTCGGGCGGCAACATGCGCAACGGCTACCGGCCGAAGAAGGTCATGACGGAGGTCAGCGCGGTGACAGTGCAGGTCCCGAGGGACCGGCTGGGTACCTTCCGGACCCGGATGCTTCCCGCGTACGCCCGGCGCACGGGCGCGCTACTCGCCGCTCACTCGAACGGATGAGGATCTTGCGCCGCCCCTCAAAAGCGACGAAGGAGCCAGCCGCGTACTGCTGCGATCGGCCCCTGTCAGTCCGGTTCTACGCCCATTCGACGCCCATCTCCCGCAGCCCGTCCAGCTGCTCCTGGGTGAGCTTGTCCCGCCTCGATTTGGTGTTCGATACCCACACGCCCAGTTTCACGACCACGGGCTCCGTCTCGCCGTCGACCGCGATCTCTTCGCTGTGCGCGCGCGGCACCGCCCGGCCCGCCCCTTCCCGCTCCACCCACTGCGCGAGCGCCGCCAGGCCCCGCTGGAACGCCTGCTGCGCCTTGCTCGGACCCTTTGCCGCACGCCCGGCCGCCGGGGCGGCAGACGGCGCCTCAAGCGGCTTGACGCCCAGCACGGTCAGCCGCTCCTGCTGCTCGGGCAGGAGCCGCGCCCAGGTGCCCGGCTGTTTCTGGTGCTGGAGCCACTTACCGATGTCGTCGCCGTCCATCAGCACGCCGGGTGCGATGTCGGGCAGCTGGCCGTCGGCGTCGACGAGGTCCGCCAGGACGCGGTAGTGGCGTTGCCAGTCCAGCGGCCACGGGCAGTCCCAGTCCGGGTCGATCTCCGTCAGCTGCGCCGCGCGCACGGCGGCCCGCTCCGGGTCCTTGCCCAGGCCGTTCTTCGCGCCCTTCCTGCGGAGGTTGGCCATGTTGTGAAGTGCCGCTGGGTTACCAGTGCGTGGGTCTCATTTCTGTGTCACCGTCAGATATGCGCCTTCAGCGTCACAACCGGGGAAGACTGCTGGCGGCTTACTGACATGAGGTGACAGAAGCCAGTGGCACCCTGCGGCAGAACTGCAGGACAGCTACGTGGCACCTCCAATAGCGCGCCTTGTCTGATGGCGCCGGGGTGGTGTGCGGGCAGGGATGTGGCGGCGGTCGGGTGCGGACGTGGGTGGCCAGTGCGAGGCATGGCAACTCCAGCCGGTCGGCGAGGTGTTGGAGGAAGCGCCTAGGCCGACCCATGCCTGAAATAGACATGGGATGATCCCTCTTCCGTGTACGAGACAGCAGGAGCTTTGATGAGCGACGGACAGCATCCAGCCGAACTAATCTGGTCCGTCACCGACTTGCTGCGCGGCGACTACCAGGCTTCGGATTACGGCAGGGTGATCCTTCCTTTCACGGTGATCCGGCGGTTGGAGTGTGCGGCCGAGGCGGCACGAAAGCACGCCGCGGAGACAGCTGAGGATCAGGACGGCACCGCCGCTGAGGTATCGCATGGTGCGCTGCGACTCGCCACCACGAGTCCGCTCACCCTCCGGCGGATTGCCAACGGTGACGTCACTTCCGCCGCGTCTGGTCTGCTCTCCTACGTCGGCGCCTTCACAGACCGGCGGGTCTCGGAGGTGCTGGAGCGGTACGGTTTCGAGCAGGAGATCAAACGTCTGCACCGGGCCAATCTCCTGAGCCCGGTCATCCGAAGGTTCGCTGATCTCGACCTGCGACCTGTGCAGGTGACCGACCAGCAGATGGGCGCTGTTTTCGACGAGCTGGTCCGCCACTTCGTCGAGCAGGCCAGCCAGAACGCAGGCGAGTACTTCACCCCCCGTGACGTGGCTGGCCTGATGGCCCGGCTGCTGATCGCGCCAGACGTGGACCAGCTCAGCCTGCCCGGCCAGGGCCGGAGTGTCTTGGATCCGGTCTGTGGCACCGGCGGCCTACTCATCGAGGTCGGGGAGCGGATATCCGAACTAGGCCAGCACACCAGCATTAGCCTGCACGGGCAGGAGTTAGCCGGCCAGGTGTGGGCGATCTGTCAGTCGAGCATGATCATGCGGGGTGAGGATCCCGGCACCGTCACGTTCGGCAACGTCTTCACTGATGACGGCCTTCCCAACGCTCACTTCGACTACCTTCTTGCCGCTCCGCCGTTCGGCATGGAGTGGAAGGCGGTGCGGCCAGCCGTGGTCGCCGAGCATCAAGAGCTCGGCTACAACGGCCGGTTCGGCGCCGGACTGCCGCGCGTCAATGACGGCTCGCTGTTGTTCCTCCAGCACATGCTTTCGAAGATGAAGCCGGTGAACGCAGGGATAGGCGGCAGTCGTCTGGCGGTCCTGTTCAGTGCAGCGCCCATGTTCTCGGGCGCAGCAGGGTCAGGCGAGTCCAATATCCGGCGGTGGATCATCGAGAACGATTGGCTCGAGGCGATCATCGCCCTGCCCACGCAGCTGTTGCCCAACACGTCTATCCCGACGTACGTCTGGCTCCTGAGCAACCGCAAACCAAAGGAGCTGCGTGGCACGGTCATCCTGCTCGATGCGCAGGAGCGCTGGCAGCAGATGCGCAGGCCTCTTGGGTCGAAACGCAAATACATCACGTCCGCCGAGGCCGAGGCCATCACCACTACATATGGGCAGGCCCTGGCCGCGGCTGTTGACGGCCGGCATCCGCAACGCGGCACGGTCAGAGTGGTGCGCACCGACCAGCTTGGCTACCAGCAAGTCACCGTTGAGCAGCCGCTGCGGTTGCGTTTCGAGGTCTCCGAGGAGACGCTGGCCCGTCTTGCCGAGTCCAAGGCCCTGCAAAAGTCCGGCGTTCTGCACCACTTGCTGACTGCCCTGCGCCCGACGGCGGGTGCGGTGTGGTCGGGCAAGTCCGCTGCCGTCAAAGCAGTCAAGGCTGCGCTTGTTGGCCAGGGCTACCCCTGGCCGACAAGCGCGGCATTCCAGCGGGCGCTGCTGGATGCGCTGGGCGTGCGGGATCTGCAGGGCGAGGTCCAAAGACTTAAGGACGCCCCGGTGCCGGACCCCGCGCTGCGCCGGGTCCTCAAAGTCCCCTTCGGTGACAACCCGGAGGAGTACGTGGCGCGCCAGGTCCTGCCAGAGGAGTCGGGATCCTGGATCGATCCTGCCAGGACCAGCAATGGGTACGAGATCTCCTTCCAGCGGTTCTTTTCCACCGAACGCCTGCAGGGGCCGTTTGAACCGCTTTGGAAGTTCGCCCGCTTGGAGACGGCCAGGATTCCTCCAGTCGGTGACGACACCGTCGGTCAGGACCGGCCCTTCCACTTGCGGGCACAGGATTTGCGGCTCGTCGATGCGGCCGTGGAACTGCCCGAAGCTCCTACCTCCGGACCTGGCCTGAGAAGCCTTCCGCTTACCGTTCGACAGGCTTGATCAGTCGAACACGGTTCCTGTTTGGGTGATCTCTCGGCAGCCGCGGCATAACGGCAGGG
>NZ_JBEZKA010000080.1:0-7660 GCF_040651435.1 Streptomyces sp. NPDC048479 | reverse complement strand
AACCAGAGGTCTTGGAGGAGTTCGTCAGCCACAACCGCTCATGTTCGCGGCTTCGGTGACGCTCCGTGGCTCTGCACGGAAAGTGATCCAGAACCTGAAGACTGACCCCGTACTGCTCCGGCAACCTTGACCCCCCTGATCATTCTTGGAGGGTGCTAAAGGTGGAGGACTGGGCAGAGATACGTCGGCTGCATCGTGCGGAGGGCGTGCCCATCAGGGAGATCTCGCGGCAGCTGGGGGTGGCTCGGAACACAGTGCGGGCCGCGTTGTCCTCAGATCGGCCGCCGAAGTACGAGCGGGCTCCGCGCGGGCAGGTGACGGACGCGTTCGAGCCGCAGATGCGGGCCCTGCTGAAGGAGTGGCCCCGGATGCCGGCCCCGGTGATCGCCGAGAGGATCGGTTGGCCGTACTCGTCGGCGCCCCTGCGCAAGCGGCTGGCGTTGATCCGGCCGGAGTATGTCGGCATCGACCCGATCGATCGGGTGACTTACGAGCCGGGGCAGATCGCGCAGTGCGATCTGTGGTTCCCGGAGACGAAGGTACAGGTCGCCGTGGGTCAGGAGCGGGTGGTGCCGGTGCTGGTGATGGCGCTGGGGGTTCTCCCGGTTCATGACCGCGACGATGATCCGGACCCGGCAGGCCGGCGACATCCTCTCAGGCATGTGGTCGCTGATCAGCGGGATCGGCCGAGTGCCGAGGACGTTGGTCTGGGACCGGGAGTCCGCGATCGGCGGGACCGGGCGGGTGACCGCTCCCGCGGCGGCGTTCGCCGGGACGCTGGCGACCAAGATCAGGCTCGCGCCGCCTCGCGACCCTACGTGAGGAGCCGTCAGCTTGCTGACGGCTCCCTTATGACGAGAGTTGGCGGGGTTTTCGGGTCCGGGCAGACTGATGGCCCGGCTGTCGCGTCGGGTGTGCGCCGGGTTCCACAGTTCCGGCAGGTGGAGCAGGTTGTCGGGACGGGTGAAGCTTCTTGTCAGCCGGGTTCGGAAGAACGCTGAGCCGGTTGATCGCTGCTGTGATCACGTCGGTCCATGGCCAGGTGTGGGCCAGCCTGAGGTAGCGGCGTCGGCCGGAGGTGACCAGTTGGCCGGCCGTGGAGAACAAACGCAGGCGGAGCTTTTTGACCTCCCAGCGACGGGCCGGGCCGGTCAGCCCCAGCATCGGCAGCCAGGCCAGCAGATCCAACGCGAGCGAGACATCTGCAGCCAGAGCTGGTTCTGGGCAGCTCCGTGCAGCGGCAGGTTGCGCAGGCGGGTCGCTCGCGCGGTGCGGATGCGGTCCTCGCAGCGGGCCCGGCGGCGGTGGCGCAGTTCCAACTCCGCGATCGGGGAGTTCTTGGTGTTGGTGGCGAAGCAAGTGATTCGGTTGCCGTCGATGTCGGTGATGTGCAACTGGGCGCCGGGGTGCGGCCGTTCCTTGCGACGATCAGCCGCAGACCTTTCGGCCAGCCCTTGAGGACGTCTCCGGCGAGTTCGGCGACCCAGGCGCCGTCACGGACCTGCCCCTGCGGCTCGACGGCCGCCGTCCAGGCCGATGCCGGAATCTTCAGGACGGCCTGGTGGATGGCGTCGGTGATGGTCATCCCCACCGAATACGACAGCCATCTCCCCTGCTTGGAGAGCCAGTCGACGAACTCGTGGGTGCCGCCGCCCGAGGCCGGTCGCGCGGGCTGCACGGATGCGGTCCTCGGCGCGTGCCCGCTGGCGGTGGCGCAGTTCGACGTTGATGCTCTGGCTGGGCTCGGCCACGTTGCCCAAGGTCTTCCCGCTCTGTGCGCGTTCAATTTGACGCCGTCCCACGGATGCCGTAGGTCGTACCGCTCGAAGTCGCAGTGAGCAAGTCAAGGGAGCCGTAGTGCACTTCAGGGACTGGGCAGCAGGAGACGCACGCTGGGGAAGATGGGGCCCTGACAGCGATCCCGTGGAAGGAGTGGACCGCAGGCCGTGGGCTCTTCACGACTTCGCCTTGATCCGCGAAGTCCATAGCAGCCGGAGGTCCTCGTCTGTCCTGGCACGGGCGAAGCACTCCGGCGGCCGCGCTGTCATCACCTACCTCTTCGCCTCCGGCTATTCCAGCGCAAAGACTATTGAGAGCATACGAGCCGATACCGAAGCGCTTCACTGGTCAGAAGATCCGCACCTGATCCGAACCAACGGGTATCGCATCGGCCCCCATGGGGTGGCGGTGATCTCCGAATTCGTCCCCGGACTATCGCTTCGCGAGATCCTGCAGGCCGTGAAGATCCTGCCGCTGAAGGCAGCTTTGGCGGTAAGCGTGCAGGCCCTAGAGGGAATCAGCGCATCTCAAGAAGCTGGCGTGCTGTTTCGCAACGTCACCCCGGAATCCGTCATGATCGGTTCGGACGGGCACGTGAAGGTGGAGGGATGTGATTGGAGCGGTGTCCTCTGGCGAACCGAAGCCACGCAGCCGGGTAGTGATACCCGCACGGTGACATCCCTACTCATCGAGTGCCTGACGGGTGAACCCTTGCCTGCAGAGCCCACATCCGACGACGATCCGGCACTCCAAGCTATTAGGTGCACATCCGCCAGCTCTTTGATCCCATTGCTCCACTGGGGAATCGCCCAGGCACAGAGCCCCCAGCCAGTACATGCCCGGGAGTTCGCAAGGGCTATCACTGACTGGTCTGTCTCCGCACTAGGGGCAGAATGGGAAGAACGCGGCAGGGAGGAGATAGGCCACATAGTATCCACACTGACAGGCAAGAGTCCGGCCCCTCCCTCATCTGCCAACCTGCGAAAGAAGTCGACAAAGCAGACACGGATCGCGTCCGTAGGACTCGTTCTGTGCATAACGGGCACGGCCACACTTGCCGTCAAGGCGGCTGATGCCCCGCAGGAGCGGTCGGCTCCTGCGCGAGAGGGCACCAGCGTCCGGAATTCACCCAAGCGCGGTTCTGTCGGGGAAGCAGAAACGTCCGGGTCTCTACGAAATCTATCGCCGTCTCAATCAATCTCTGCCACCCGTCTTCCCACCAATCAGGAAGAGGGCCGACCCGCTGCCGCATCCGGAAGCCCCACGGTGAAGGCTCAACAAGGAAGCCCTCCGCCGACCCGCGGGGTTCCCAGGTTCGTGAGAACGGTGAGCATCCCTGAACTGCGGTTCACCTCAGCCAACAAGGTCACGGCCGTTGTGACCGTCACGTCAACGACGACCGCCCCCTTTACTGTCACCATTTCCTGGTACGACGCCACCATCGGAGGGACACTCGCCTCACCGGAGAGCAGGAGCGGCAACTCCCTCTCTGTGCAACTGCAGGGGAGTCGCCGCTACGCAGTGACGGCCAGCCATCAGTTCGCCGGCTCCGCCTGTCACGGCATCCGGGCACAGATAGTCCCTACCACCCAAGACAACGATTATCGCACCATCACAACGTGCTGAGCAGGTGGCACAACGGTGGTAACAACGTGGGTTGGCTATTGAGGATGTGCAACTGACGGAGGACTATGACAGTGGGTTCTGGGCTTTCTGCCGGAGTCGTTCGTAGGGTGTGTGGCCGGTGAATGCGCCGTGGGGGCGATCGTAATTGTAGTAGTCCTCCCACTCCTGGAGTTTGGTGTTGAACAGGTTGACGTCGTCGATGGCCTGTCCCTCCAGGAGGCGGTAGAACTCTTCGGAGTCGATGCGGTGGGACCGTTCGACCTTGCCGTTCAGCCGCGGCGTGCGGGGCTTGATGCGGACGTGGCCGATGCCCTTGTCGAGCAGGTGCCAGTGGAAGGCTGGACCGAATTCCTGGCCGTTGTCGGTCTGGACCTGCTCGACAGCGAACGGCAGCTTGACCAGAACGTGGTCGGAACTGGATCGCGGTCTTCTGGTCGTTCCGCGGATAGGCGCGCAGGACCCGCAGCCGCGTGCAGTTCTCTCCCGGAGCTCTTGGCAGGTCGTGACTCCTGCGACTACTACGGGCACTCCGTCGCCATAGGGCTCGCGCCCCGTAGACGATCCCGTGGTACGTCTTCGCGCTGGGCCATTACCGCACACCCACCAGGTGGCCACTGCCGGCACACCCCGGCGGCGCCGAAGAGCACCTTCGGCTGAGTTGCTGTGACCGGCTCGCCACGATCGTTGCGCTACACGCCACCGGGGCTGCCCCTGCCAGGCGTCGTCGATCCAGCGCCGGAACTGGTTGTTGGCGCCCTCCAGCAAGCCCTGTCAGCGATCTCCCGGTCTGGAAAGAGCCACCGCCCTCAAACGGTGTTGCAATCCCAGCAATCACAATTGGCCTTGAGGTGCGGCTTCCCTACGCTTACGTAGCCGACGGGCGCACTCCTGGGGGCATCTTGCGCGGCCAGCCTCTTTGAGGGGAGGGCTGCGGGACAAGGACAGTGCGCGGACTGCTCCACCGAAAGGGCCGGGCGGCTCGCCGGACAAGGAGCAGCGATGGTAACGCTGGCGGATGTGCTGGAGATGGACGTCATCAGACGCGGCGCACCGGCGGTGGTCGCCGGCCAGCAAGGCCTTACACGGCTAGTGCGGTGGGTCACTGTTCTGGGGGCGTCATCCTGTTCACGGACGCTACGTCCGAACGACCTTCTGATCACCTGTAGTGACGCCTTCGCTGATGACGTGGAGAGCCAGAGAAGGATGATCCAATCTATGGCGGAATCAGGGGTCAGTGGGCTTGTGGTGCTATCGGGGCACGGGCACGCCGGAACGTTGCCCATCTGCCTTGTCCGCAGCGCCGAGCAGTACCAGCTGCCACTTATTACCTGTGGTCATCCGACCAGCCTCAGAGAGGTAACTGAAGCAATAGGCCGGACGATCTTCAGTCGTCAGTTGCAACGCCTTACCGAGCTAGACGAAATCCACCGGACTTTCAACGAGCTATCCCTCGAGGGCGCGAACACTTGGCAAGTCGTCCAACACATGGCTGAAATCGCACGATGCCCGGTAGTACTGGAGAGCTTGTCCCACCAAATACTCGCCTATGAGGCCGCCGGCTACACACGCGACATTCTGGAGGACTGGGAAGAGGTCTCGCGCCGGATACGTACAGCTGGGCGGACTTTTTATGATGCGAGCACGGGCTGGCTCAGCACTGCGGTAGGAGCACGCGGAACGGACTGGGGCCGTGTGCTCATGCTCGCACCCAAACAGGAACAGCAGATTTCACTGCATCCCAATGAAGATGTGCTTGTAGCCACCCTGGAATGTGGGGCAGCGACGCTTGCCATGAATAAAATGACCATACATTTTCACGTCAACGCCGAACGCAGAGCACATGCCGAACTGCTGGGCAGTATCCTTTCGCACTCATTGATGAATAGCGAAGTCGCCTTGCGGGCCAAGTCTATGGGACTTCCACTCGACCGGGGGTCCTTGGTCGGTCTGGCGGTGCGTCATCGCCCAACTGCTCTGCCCAGACAAGGGACAGAAGTCCGCCAACTGGAGGATACGGTTCGGACAGCATTGCACCGTCACAAAATGAAGGGCTTGGTGGCAACAGTCGACGACGCGGTGGCCATCCTGCTGGTCCTCGGCACTCGAGGCGATCAGGCGCTTGAAACCATGACCACAGGACTCCAGCAAGCGCACCGCCAGCTCATTGAGAGCACGCGCCGAACGGATATAGGCCGCCAGGACGAACTCATCATTGCTGCAGGATCTCTGGTGACTTCTATGGGAGAGGCAAGGACAACCCTCACGCAAGCAATCAGTATTGCGGCGACCGCCCACCGCACGCATCTGGCTTCCCCTCGGGAGTTTCACTACCAGTTCCGCGATCTCCACGTAAGCGGGCTCCTGGATCAGTTGCGTAATGACAGTCGACTGCAGAGTTATGTCGAGCAAGAGATCGGCCCCTTGCTGGACCATGACGCACGCCGCGGTACCGATCTCACGGCCGTACTCGCCGCCTATCTGCAATGCGGAAGGAACAAGACCGCAGCAGCAGAATCAGCCGGCATGTCTCGCCCTTCCTTCTATGACAGGCTGGATCGAATCGAACGGGTCCTCTCAGTAGACCTAGATGATCTGCAGAGCTGCTTCTCTTTGCATGTCGCTGTCCAAGCCTTGGAAGCCATACGGCCGCCCGATTCCCCTGAGGAATTGCGTGAGGCGCCGTAAGGTCTCCAGCCCGGCAGTTCGTCGCTGATCCTTCGCTTGGCGACAGGTCGCCTCGCTCATCCCGACGTCGGGTGGTCTACGCCCAGTCGATGCCGCAGAAGCTTCAAGTAGGCCCTCCTCGAACGCAGATGGCGCATGGAGCCAGGGCAGGAAAACGCCATGCCCTAAGGGAACGACTCGCCGGTCCGGTATTCCGATTGGCAGTTCGCATCCCCAGCGGTCGGCAAGGGCCCCAGTCATCCGCTACGCCCTCAGCCCTGAGTGGCGTCTTGGCCGCTGTCGGAGTCCATCTTGTCGCCCTTCCAACCTGTATTTCGGGGTAGGTGTTCACGCTGGTGCGGTGCTTGCCGAGCTCGAGGGGGCCAATGCGCCGTCGCCGCACCCAGCCGCCCGTCTACGTCTCGGGGTCGATTCTCTCGTAACGGAACGGGGTGGGCTGGCCGTTGCGGAGAGGGGCCATGCGGCTCATTCCCCACGGGGCGGGCCTACCACTGACTATGCTGCGCTGTGCGTTCATGCGACTTCTCCTCTACTCGTAGCGACTATTCGCGCCCGGCGCTCTGCCGGGCGGTAGTTGGTACCCGCTCTGATCACACAGCCGGGGAAGGTCCACCCCTGTCGGGCTTAACGGCGCGGGGAACGCCAGATCCCGTCCGGCAGGGAGCTCAGGGACACATCCATCCGCGCCGTCGATGTGGCGACACTGCTTATCTCTCCCAGACAAAGATCAGCTTGATGGAGAACGGTCGCCGCCGGATCAGCCAGCGCGATGTCCGCGATCTGTGCCAGATCTACGGGGTGGTGGACCGCCAGGTCGTCGATCCCCTCATGAGGATGGCCAAAGAGTCCGGCCAGCAGGGATGGTGGAACTCCTACGGCGACATCCCATACGGCGCCTACATCGGACTGGAGGCGGCGGCCGCCGCCATCCACGCCTACGAGTCCTTGGTCATCCCCGGTCTGCTATAGACCCCCGCATACGCCCGAGTGACTGTCGAAGATGCCTCATGCCACCGCCGAACAGATCAACACGCGACTCCAGGTACGACTGCGCCGCCAAAACCGACTCAGCGAACCGGGGCGGCCGCTTCGCCTGTGGGCGGTGCTCGACGAGTTAACCCTGTGGCGGGTCGTCGGCAGCCGCGAAGTCATGCGTGAGCAACTGGAGTACCTGGTCCACATCAGCGAACAGCCACACATCATCTTGCAGCTCCTCCCATGCGAAGTAGGGGCACACTGAGGTCTTTCAGCGTTGCCGCTCCAGGGTGAGGACTGCCGCGGCGATTGACGTCATTCGATTCGGGCTGCACCGGGATCTGCGGAAGATGCGCCAGGACTTCAGTCGTGCGACGCCGCGTTCGACCGGTGCCCGTGCGTCGGTTTGCTGGGTCGGTGTGAGCTCGCGGCCCGGTGGGCGTCTGAGGGGTGTTGTCACCCACGAGCCGGCTCCCATGTAGGCGCGGTCGGCGAGGATGGGGACGCCCTGGCGTTCGCAGATCCGGATGATCCGATGGGCGCGGGCGGCCGTCAGGTCGTGGGCACGGCCCGGCAGCACGGGTGAGATCCACAG
>NZ_JBEZKA010000079.1:0-8082 GCF_040651435.1 Streptomyces sp. NPDC048479 | reverse complement strand
GGTGGAGGCTGGTGCCGGTCTGGCTGACGGGACTGGCTGTGCTGGCGGGCCTGGCCCTGCCGGTCACGCTGGCCACCCCGGCCGCCGCCCAGGACAGGACCGTCGCCTACGTCGCCAACCTCAACTCGAACAACGTGTCGGTGGTCGACACTGCCACCAACACCGTCACCGCCACCATCCCCGTCGGCAACGCCCCCGGTGATGTGGCGGTGACCCCGAACAACGAGCGCGCCTACGTCACCAACTTCGGCGACGACACGGTGTCGGTGATCGACACCGCCACCAACACCGTCACCGCCACCATCCCCATCGGCGACGGGCCCCGCGATGTGTCGATTTCCTCGGACGGCACCCGCGTCTACACCGCCAACTCTCTCTCGGACAATGTGTCGGTGATCAGCACGGACACCAACGCCGTCATCGCCACCATCCCCGTCGGCGATCTCCCCTACGGGGTGGCGCCTACCCCGGACGGCACCCGCGTCTACGTCGCCAACCTCGGCGACGACACGGTGTCGGTGATCGACACCGCCACCAACACCGTCATCGGGGCCCCCATCCCCGTCGGTGACGGCCCGTCGGCGCTGGTGGTGACTCCTGACGGCACCCGCGTTTACGTCACCAACGAATTCGGCAACACGGTGTCGGTGATCAACACGGCCACCAACACTGTCATCGCTACGATCCCCGTCGGCAACGCCCCCGCGGGTGTCGCGGTTTCCCCCAACGGAACCCGCGTCTACGTCCCCAACCAGGGCGACGACAATGTATCGGTGATCAACACTGTCACCAACACCGTCACCGCCACCATCCCCGTCGGTGACGCCCCCATTGGTGTGGCGGTGACCCCGGACAACAACCGCGTCTACGTCACCAACTTCAACTCGGACAATGTGTCGGTGATCAACACGGCCTCCAACACCGTCATCGCCACCTTCCCCGTCGGTGACGCCCCGAAGGATGTGGCGTTCGCCACCTTCGAGAAGACCCCGACCAAGCTGAAGCTGAAGGTGGAGAAGAAGAAGGGCTCCAAGGGCAAGGGCTCCAAGGGCAAGGACGGCCTCACGCTGAAGGCCACGCTGAGCGCCGAGGGCCAGCCCCTGGAAGGCCAGACCATCGAATTCACCACCGACTCCACGACGCTGTGCAGCGACACGACCGACAACGAGGGCCGAGCCACCTGCAAGGTCACCGGCAAGCAGGACAAGGAGGCCTGCTACACCGCCACCTTCGCCGGCGACGACACCTACCAGTCCTCCACCGTCACCGTCTGCAAGAAGGGCGACCACGACAAGCCCGGCCACCCAGACCTGTCCGGCCAGAGCAACGCCCATGACCGGGCAGCGGCCGCCATGGCCTCGGCAGGCTTGGTGAGCTCGCAAGGCTGAGCCGCCGGTAATCGTTCACCCGATGGCGTACGGACCAGAACAGAAAGCCGCATGACAACCTGGTCCGTGCGCCCCTCAAGCATTTCTCGTTCCACAGCACCAGGTGGCTGCCGGGCGGGAGCGCGTCCATGAGGCGCCGGACTATCCCGTACGACTCCTCGGCGTCGCCGATGAAGATGACGACGCCGAGCAGCATGAGCGCCACCGGCTGGCCGCCTGCGCTGGAACGCGACGCCCGACCCGCACACAGAGCCGGTCCCATTGGTGAGGGACATGAGCTCTGTCAATCCCCTCGGACTGTGGAGACCTTCTATGCGGCCAGCTCCGGGCCGGAGTTGGCAGCGAACTCGCCTCCCTCGCGGACGACGCGGCCTCACCGCATGCGCCACCGACCTCACCGAGGGCTGCTGCACCAATTCGGCATCGACATGCCGCCAGCCTGATCCGAGCTGCCAGCTGTGCCCGCCCTGGCGGCTGGGCGATGCGAGCTGCGCTGCTGAGCACGCAGCCCGCTCTGCCGCGCGAACTGCTCGTAGTCAGTGCCGTCGTCCTCCCCCTCAGTCTGGCGGTCATCGGCTGCTGTTCTAGACCGCCACCGCGCCGCGACACCCCTGAGGCTCGAGCGCCGCCGCAGCGCGCGAGCGGCGGCACAGCAGACGCTGTACTCGAGTGTCGGCGACGCTTGAATCGTGACCCACTTCCGGCGGTTGAAAAGTGACCCCCAGCTGCTCAGTTGATGTTGGTCATTCCCCGGTGTTGGCCGCTGGAACCCGTCCGAGGTCGCGGCCCCGCATTCGGTAGCTGTCGCCCTTGAGGGAGATCACTTCGGCGTGGTGGACGAGGCGGTCGATCATCGCGGCGGCGACGGTGTCGTCGCCGAAGACCTCGCCCCAGCGACCGAAGGGCTTGTTGCTCGTGACGATCACCGACGCGCGTTCGTATCTAAACCTGGCCGCGTTTGCGGGCGATGTCCGGCCGCTCCTGCGAGGTGGGACGCGTCATGTCGATGCCGAGGAAGACGAGGCCGTCCAGCCCGGGTGCGTGGTCGCACCGTCTCCCGCGACGCGGCATCGGACAGCATGAGGCTCCCGGGGCTACGTCACCGGGAGCCTCACAGCTCGGGGGATACGCAATTAAACGAGGCGGCCCGAGCTTCGTCACGGCCCGGGCGACACCCGGCCTCTCGCCGAGGCACCCCTCGTGTTCGGCTCCGGCGATCCGGTCGGCGAGTACCAGCGCAACCGCATGGCACGGTCGGCGCTATCAGCCGCCCAAGGGCCCTGCCGTCTACTGCCAGCTGCGTCCGTACGAATGCCGGCCAAAGTCGACCGCCTGCTCGAGCATCCGCTGTGTCTGCTCAGCCACCTGGCGCGCTTCGGCCGGGACATCCCCACGCTCGTTTCGGCGTAGATGGGGGCATCCGATCGGTCCGCGGGGCTCACGGCACGGGTCCTTTCCTAGACAGCAGGTGCTTCCCGCCAGCTGCCGGAAGCAGCCGCCGAGTCTACGGACGCCGTCGTGGGGGCGCAGGGGCACCGTGCCCGGAGACTGAGTATGTGGGCGCAATAGGTGCGCTGCCCTCTTACGCAGGAGGACCCACGCCCCGGGTCCGGCGCGTGGGTCCGTGCCGCCCGAACGACAGCAACCCGGCCGCCGCAGCGATGCCGGTAGACGGTGTGCGAGCCTTGCTCAGGCCCGGCGGTGCCCACCACTGAAGCCGTTGCCGCCGCCGGGCCGGGCAGGCAACCAGCACTCAGCGGATGTCTCCGCCCCAGTCCCAGCACGCGGATCATCCGCCCGCGGTGCGTACACCGCCCGGCCCCCAGGACCGAACGCGCCGATCTCGGTGCTCAGGGCAGCGCCCTCGGCCAGCTGCCCCGCGCTCCAGCCGGTGACGTCCAGCAGCAGGCCATCCAACGGCCCGCCGACCAACTCCCGGTAGACGTGCCCCGGCCGCGGACCGGGGTCGGGATCGTCGTGGTCGGTGCCTTCTCTGAACTACGGGGTCGTGGCTGTCAGCCAGATCGAGTCAGGAGTTGGTTGCTTCGGCGGTTCGGGCAACGAGTTGATCGAATGTTGGAACTCCTAGAAAGACCTGTGAGCCCTTCCGCTCCTGATGTGCATCGAGTTGGGCGATCTTCTCCTTGGCGGCGGCCAGGCTGGTGGAGAGACCTTCGACTTCACCGAGCCAGCCTTCGCGTTCGGCCTCCGCGATCCGTTCCGCCAGGTTGTCGCGGATCTCGATGAGGCGTGGTCTCCCGGTCGGCGAGACGATCAGGACGGGGCAACGGGACGCATGCGCCGCTGCCAGAACGACCGGATCACCCCACGGGGACGGCACTTACTCGATGCGCAGGCCAGCTTGCCGGGCAGGTTCCGCGGACCCGGTCCAGCTCGGTGCCCACGCCGTCAACCACTCGTAACGGCACAGGTGGCGCGATATGGGCGGCCATCTTACGATCGGCTCTAGAGGGTGCACATCGTGCCGGGAACGAGCCATCGCCTGCGCCAGATCACCACCTACTGCGTCGCCCTGAGGGCCGCCAATCCGTGTCGAGGCCCCGCACATGTCGCCGGCGTCCAGCGGGTGCACCAAGCCTTCTACGGAAAACGTGCAGGAACATGTCCGCCGCACACTGCCCCGGAGGAGAAACAGCATGAGCCGCAGCGAGGTCCTGGTAAACGCCGACTGGGTCGAGGCCCAACTGGACGACCCGAAGGTCGTCGTCGTCGAGGTCGACGAGGACACCTCGGCCTACGACAAGGACCACATCAAGAACGCCGTCCGGATCGACTGGAAGAAAGACCTCCAGGACCCGGTCCGCCGCGACTTCGTGGACCAGGTGGGCTTCGAGAAGCTGCTGTCCGAGAAAGGCATCGCGAACGACGACACGGTCGTCCTCTACGGCGGCAACAACAACTGGTTTGCGTCCTACGCCTATTGGTACTTCAAGCTCTACGGCCACCAGGACGTGAGGCTCCTGGACGGCGGCCGCAAGAAGTGGGAGCTCGAGGAGCGCGAACTGGTCGACGGCACCGACGTCCCGCAGCGCCCGGCCGCCGAGTACAAGGCCAAGGCCCAGGACACCTCCATCCGCGCCTTCCGTGACGACGCGGTCGCCGCGATCGGCAGCCAGAACCTGGTCGACGTCCGCTCCCCCGACGAGTTCAGCGGCAAGCTGCTCGCCCCGGCCCACCTGCCACAGGAGCAGGCGCAGCGCCCCGGCCACATCCCGAGCGCCCGCAACATCCCCTGGTCCAAGAACGCCAACGACGACGGCACCTTCAAGTCGGACGACGAACTCAAGGAGCTCTACGCCGAGGAGCAGGTCGACCTGGCGAAGGACACCATCGCCTACTGCCGTATCGGTGAGCGTTCCGCGCTGACCTGGTTCGTCCTGCACGAGCTGCTCGGCGTCGACGGCGTCAAGAACTACGACGGTTCCTGGACTGAGTACGGCTCCCTCGTCGGCGTGCCGATCGAGCTCGGCGCCAACTAGCAGGAACACTGATCCGCGGACTGCGGCACCGGACGTTCACCGAGTCCGGAGCCGGCGTGTGGTTGAGGAAACGATCAGCTCGGGGCGGCGTCAGTCCTCCGCGGCCCTGGGCAGAGTCAGTCCCTCGCGGACAGCCGCATCGAATGTGTCGTCGAGGACGACCACATGGCGTCCAGCCGCATCCAGCAGGGATGCGGCGATCGCCGCTCGCATCCCGGCAGCGCAGTGGGCCCAGACAGGAGAGCCCTCCGGCAGCACGTGGTCGAGCCGGTCTTGCAGCTGGTGGATGGGTATGTGGATCGAGTTCTCGACCCATCCGCGCCCGCGCTCGGAGTCACGACGTACGTCCAGCACCACCACCTCCTCGCCGTGCCTGCGTGCTTCGGCAAGGTCGGCGAAGCACGCCCGTCGGAACGAGGCGAGCTGCTCCCCTTCGCGCACCCAGTCGCTTGGCTCGCCTGTCGCTGCGGCCGCCGGACGGTCGATGCCCACGCGTACCAGCTCGCGCTGAGCCGCAGCGATCTGCTGCGGCGTCCGGGCCAGCAGCGTGACGGGCTTCCCGAAAGGGATCAGCCAGGCAAGGTAGGTGGCCAGCTTGCCGGCGCCCTCGAAATTGAGCGAATGGGCGACATGCCCTTCGGCAAATGCCATCCGGGGACGCAGATCGACGACCCACTCTCCGGCCGCCAGCCTGGCGGCGATCTCTTCGGCGTCCGCCGTTGCGGGGGGCCTGAGATCGACCGGTGCAGGTCCTGCGGCGTTGGCAGGCGCCATCCGCGCGTAGTACGCCGGCACGTCGTCCAGGCCCTCCAGCAACTCGGCCACGAAGGCGTCCACATCCATGGTCAAGGCGCCGTTGTTCTTGCGTTCGGTGCCGATCGTCGTCGTTTCCCCGTGAGCTTGCGAGCTCGAGCAGAAGCTGCCGAAGCCGTGAGTGGGATATACCGGAATGTCGTCGGCCAGTTCGTCGGCCAGGCGATGGGCCGAGGCGTACTGAGCACGGGCAAGCTGCCTGGTGAGCCAGGGTTCCACCAAGTCGGGACGGCCCACCGTGCCGATCAGAAGCGACCCGCCGGTGAACACCGCCACTGGTTGTTGTTCCTCTTCCAGGACGTAAGCGGTGTGGTGCGGGGTGTGTCCGGGAGTGCCCAGCGCGCGCAGCACCAGCTGCTGGTCCACGCCGATCGTGTCACCGTCAGTGAAGGGCGTGCGGGTGAAGGCAACCGCGGCCCCTGCCGGGACCACGTACCGAGCTCCACTGACCTGGGCCAGCTCCAGCCCTCCGGTGATGTAGTCGTTGTGTACGTGCGTCTCGGCGACCACGGTGATCCGCACACCGCGCCGGACGGCCGCAGCGATGACGCGGTCGATATCGCGCGGTGGGTCCACGGCCACGGCAGCATAGGGCCCGCCGGCCAGATAGCTGCGATTTCCCAGGGTCGGAAGCTCCACGGTGTCCACGAAGTACACAGCCACATCCTTCGCAAGGTCACATCAGCCGGCAGAAATCACCGCACTCCTTCGCTGTGGCCACTCCTGTACCTTCAGCATCGCCCGGCCGCACCCCGGGCGCCATTTGGCAGCGGGGCACCTGTCCACCAGGAAGATCAGTATCGGGCAGGTGCCCTTGGTCAGGCCCCTTCACGACCTCGTCCTGGCCCGACAACCCGCCTGGACCAGCCCCCTGCAAGAGAGCGAAGTACCGTCTTCGCACAGTGAAGATCACTGCCTGCTCGGATTCAGCCGTGCAGTGCAGTCCGGGCAACTCCCAAGCCGCGGATTTCTGGGTTTCTATTGACGACTTCGACGTCGATTCCCAGGCTCGCGCCGTGCTCGACGACGGCGTTTTTGAAGCCGGTGTCGACCCAGCTCTTGGAGATGGCGGGTACGTTTTCTTGGCCTGGTCGAGGAGTTGTTTTCCCACGGAATTTTCGGAGAGGCTCGCGGCGGTGACGGTCACAGCGAGGAGGAGCCCGATCGTGTCGGTGAGGATGCCTCGTCGTCCCGCCAACGTCGGCGAGCTCCGGTGGGCGCCAGCGGGCCTCCCGTAGCGCCGAGCGCTGTTGTCTGCCCCCTCGTGATGAGGAGGGGATCCGGGCCCATCCCCGCATCCGTGCACTTCGATGTGCGGCACCGGCCACCGGCCTCCCCCTCTTCGCAGCCAGTCCGTTGCTGGATTGGGCACACGAGGCGGTCGGCGTGCGGCCCGCCATGTAAGACCGTCCGGCGAATGGATCACTTGAGGCGTCGGGTGGTGGGGCGGTCGTCCCAGCGGTAGCGGCTGGTCGCGCGACGGATGAGCATGCGGAGCGTGACGAAGGCGGCGGCCAGATACAGGTAGAAGTCCACGGCGTCACCGGTCTTCTCGGTGCAGCGACGCAGCTTGCCGTAGCTGTTCATCCAGGAGTGCATGCGCTCGACCACCCAACGCTTTCCGGCCTGGATCGGCGCCGGCACGCCCTTGCGGGCGATCTCACCGGCGAAGCCGAACTCGTCCAGCAGGTCACGGGTCTTGGTGCTGTCGTATCCGCGGTCCAGGTTGACGTTCACCTCGTCCGGCAGGGGGCCGACCTGGTTCTTCGTGGCCTGGAGGGTGAGGCCGAGCAGGGGCGAGTCGTGCCGGTTGGCGCCGGCGGAGACGATCCCCAGCGGCACTCCGGCCGCGTCGGAGGACACCGAGCGTTTGAGGCCCTGCTTGCCGCGGTCGACCGGAGAACGGCCGGCCTCCTCGCCGACGAGAGGGGGCCTGGTGATGCAGCCGTCCACCGAGACCTCGGCCAGGCCGAGGCCGATCATGCGGTCGTACGCCTGCAGTGCCAGGGCGTGGACCTGCTTCGATATCCCCATTTGGGCCCACTGTTTGACACGGCGTCGGATCGTGCGGTCCGAACAGCCGGGGCTGGTGTCTAGGGCCTCCGCTCCAGCAACCCTTGTTATGCGGACTGAGGATGAGGCCGTCTGTAACGGTCTCCGTGGTTGATTGCCCCCAGGTTTCGATATGGCTCTGATCCATTCCCACGGTGATGGAACCACCAATGGGGACAATCTTAGCGATTCCGACGCTTACGGTCGCAGAAATACTCCGGGTGACCCCGTCACTGAGCCTTTTCAGAGCGGCCACCGATCGGGTGACAGTCGGGCGGTCGTGGACCGAGGAAGAACGGACAAGGCTCCCCGGCAGTTGAGCGAGGTAT
>NZ_JBEZKA010000078.1:1542-8313 GCF_040651435.1 Streptomyces sp. NPDC048479 | reverse complement strand
CGTGACCTGCGGTGCGGTGCTTGCGGGCGTAGCTCAATGGTAGAGCCCTAGTCTTCCAAACTAGCTACGCGGGTTCGATTCCCGTCGCCCGCTCTTGATGGCCCAGGGCCAGGTCAGAGGTTCATCCTCCAGCCTGGCCCTGATGCGTTTCCGGACTTCAATTCGGCCTATGTGCCCGCTGCGTGCCCGTTCGGCTTGGGATCTTGCTTCCGTGCCTGCTCGACAACAGCGCTCACGGCCTGGCCGATCAGCCGCTCCCGTTCGGCGGTTGCGTGCTGGTAGATCAGCGCGGCACGGGCCGTGCTGTGGCCCATTCTGGTCATCAGCTCACGGGTGCTGGCTCCGGTCGCAGCGGCGAGGGTGTTACCCGTGTGCCGAAGATCATGAAAGTGCAGGTCCTTGATCCCGACCTGGCTGCACGCTATGCGCCAGAGCTTGTTGAAGTGGTTGCGCCGAGGCGTGGCCTTCTTGGCCCCGATGAAGATCCGGCCGTCCGGGCCCGGCTCGGCGAATACGGCAAGGTGCGTAGCGAGATCGGTCACGATCACGGAAGGGATCGCCACGGTGCGCTTGCCCGCCGCGCTCTTGGGTTCCTTCACCAGCTGCTTGCCGCTGTGGAGTTCGGCCACGTTCCGACGCACGCGCAGGGTGCCCGCGTCGAGATCGAGATCGCGGCGGCAGAGGCCGATCAGCTCGCCCCAGCGGAGCCCCGTGAAGGCCGCCAGGAGGACGAGGGCGCGGTACCGGGGCTGGATCGCTTCGGCGAGGTCGTAGACCTCCTGGACAGTCGCTGTGGGTCGCTCGGGAGTGGGAGCGACGCTCGCGCCCTTGACGCGGCAGGGGTTCCGTCGGATGAGCCGGTCTTCAACCGCGGTCATGAGCACGGCCCGAAGGAGGGCGTACGACTTGGCGACCGAGGAAGCGCCGGCACCCGCGTCCAGGCGAGCGACCCGCCACGCGCGGACCATGGCCGGAGTGATATCGGCCAGGGCGACGCGGTCGAAGGTGGGCGCGAGATGGTTCCGCAGGAGCGACCGGTACAGGTCGCCGGTCGAAGCGCTGATACCCCGCTCGGTGATCCAGGTCACGGCGTACGAGCCGAAAGCAACCCGAGCGGCGTCCGGGTCAGTCCAGTCCCCCGCGCGCAGCTCAGCTTGGCGCTCGGCCAGCCAGTCATCCGCTCCCCGCCTCGTACGGAACGTGTGCGGCGCCGGGCGGTCGATGCCATCAGGCGCCGGATAGCGAGCCTGATAGCGGCCCGAAGGAAGCTTGCGGACACGGCCGAACGACCGCTTCCTGCCTGCCATCAGGCCACGCTCCTCAGCCGCCGCGCGGAAGGCGCAACGGTGTTGGCCTGGATGAAGTCCGCGACGGCCCTCTCGGGGATGCGAACATGACGGCCGACCTTGACGTACTCGATCCTGCGCTCCTCGATGAGCCGCCGGGGGAACCGGACTGTGGTGCCGAGGAGATCGGCGACCTGGTCCACGGTGAGCAGTCGGTCCATGGTCACCACTCCCCCTCAGCGTCGGACGTGCCGAGTTCGGCGCGGAGCTCCCGGGCGAGTTCGCGGTTCTGCTTGATCTCGTTGGCGATGGTCTCGGCGAGCCAGGATTCGCCGGGTGTGTGTCCTTGTCCGGCGTACTCCCAATGCGCGAGCACCAGCGTGGTGTCCTCGGTGGTGTCGTCGTCCTGGTCGAGGTCTGGCAGGCCGCGTTCCCGGCGTTCTTGCTGGGCGCGCCAGTCGGCCCGTGCACCGCGCAGGGCTCCGAGGGTGGTCGAGTAGCGGGGTGTCTTGGTCGAGAAGTGCCCGCGGAAGCCGAGCATGTGAGACCAGTGCGCGAGCAGCCTTTCGGGATAGTCCGGGTCTAGGTCCCAGCAGGCTTCGATCAGTCGTCGGGTGTGGTCGGGCAGTTCGGGGTGCGAGTCGAGTTCCCGCAGCTCTCCGATGCGGCGATCCAGGGTGCCGGTCGTCTCTGCTGCCTTGGTGGCGTACTTGGCGACGTAGGCACCAACGGCCTGTTCGGTGACATCGTCCTGGTCGTCGAGTGCGCCGATGGGCTGCACATCGAGCTGTGTTCCCCAGCGCAGCGTCCGGGCGGGGAATCGGCCGGCACCAGCCACCGGAACCGTGGCCCGTGCTGCGGCGGCGCGGATCGCGTCATCGAGGAGTTCGACCGTGGCCCAGGCCGGAGCCGGAGACTCGGGACCCTCTGATCCGTCGATGCGGACGATGGCGTGGAAGTGGACCGCTCCGCGCTTCTGGAACTCTGCGACCTTCCCGAAGGAGATCCGGGCATGGTCCCGAAACGCAGCTTGGGTGAGACCCGCACGGGCAGCGACTTCGCGGCGGAGGTAGATGGTGAAGCGCTGCCACAGTGCGCCCGCGTGGTTGTTCCACAGCACTGCCCCGGCGTAGTCGTAGCGCTCCGGATCCAAGGCTGTCCCCAGGGCGGGGTCGTCATCGCTGTGGGCAGTGCCGCAGCGGCAGCGGCCGGAGTCGGGCCGGTTGTGGACGCGCCCGAACGAAGGAGCGGTCAGCGTCGCGAAGACGCGAGGGCGCTCGGCCACCGTGGCAGGGATGCCCTTGCCGCCGACCAGTCCGGCCATGATCAGGTGATAGGTGTCCCCCGCGTAGGTCCACGCGCAGGAAGGGCAGCGCGAGGCCCGGCGGTTGCCGCAGGCGATCCGTAACCGTCCGCCGGGTTCGCTGCTGGTGGAGTACTCGAAGAACTCCCCCGTCCGTGTGTCCACGGTCCGCGAGTGGCCGCTGAGATGGATCGGGTTGGCACAGCCACCTGTACGCCGGACCTGTTCCTGCCAGCGCTCGAAGCCGGGCGAGTTGGCGACCCTCAGCATGTCCGCCAGGGTCATGGGATCAACGCCCACAGCGGCCGCAGTGTCAGCCACGGCCGCCGGGGAAACAGCAAAGTGGGTCACGCAGCTACCCCCACGGCCGGGGTGAAGTGCTTGACCAGCGCGCGGAACGAGCGCTCGATCTCGAATGAGGACTGCATGATGCGGGTGCGGTCGAAGCGGTCCGCGTAGGTGCCCCATACGGCGCTGGTGTCGGTGCCCGCCTCGCAGTGGTCCCAGAACTCCCGCAGCTGTGATGCCTTCTCCGCGATCTCCGCGTAGCCGACCCGAGCCAGCCCCTCAGCGATCAGAGCAGCGAGACGCACGGCCGGAGGGCGCGACTTGAGTACGAAGTCGGAGCAGTACAGGGCGGTGATCCATTCGATGTCCGACAGGCCCGCCGTGTCGATGGAAGGCAGTTCATGACCTGTGGCCCAGTCGATCGGCCGGGCGATCGGGCAGGGCACCGACTCCTCGTCGACGTCGTGCATCAGTACGCCACGGCCGCCGAAGTTGACCCAGCCCCAGCCGTCCACGGCCACACCGCACGTCATGCACGGCGACGAGACGACCACCGCATCATCCGTACGCGACAGCGGAGCCGTTAACGGCTTGGCGACGACCGGTGAGACCAGGGCCAGAGTGTGCGAGGTGGTGAGCGTCGCAGGCATGAT
The DNA here is from genome assembly GCF_040651435.1 of Streptomyces sp. NPDC048479. Classification (NCBI taxonomy): domain Bacteria; kingdom Bacillati; phylum Actinomycetota; class Actinomycetes; order Kitasatosporales; family Streptomycetaceae; genus Streptomyces; species Streptomyces sp. NPDC048479. The sequence continues at coordinate 4,783 of NZ_JBEZKA010000078.1, read as the reverse complement.
GGAACTTCCCTTCGTGGGACGAAGGAGGGCGGCGAAACTGCTTGGCGGTAGGTGCGTCGCCCTCCGGGTCAGCCGAATGAACCTGTCTAGCTTCTCTTGTGTTACCTAGATTAGTACGGGGATGTGGGAGCGCAAGGCCTTTGCAGCCCTGGGGCAGATTTCTTTAGGTCACTTAGGTAACCTGGGTACGTGACCGTGAGCCCTGACGACCCTCGAAGCGCCTACGCGCAGGTAGCCGACGATCTACGGCGCAAGATTGCCGCCGGTCTGCTGAGGGCTGGGCAGAAGCTCGACGGCAACGCCAAGTTGGCTGAACGGTACGGCGTTGCGCCGATGACTGTCCGGCATGCCTTGGGTGTCCTGCGCGACGAGGGGCTGATCGTCAGCCAGCAAGGGCGCGGCACCTTCATCGCTAGCGATTCGCCGGGCGCCGATTCCGAGCGAGACACTCAGATGGTCAGCGAACTCGCCGAGATCAAGGCAGCGTTGGACCTCATTAACTCGCGGCTCGACCGCCTTGAAGGCCAGGCTCACGAGTCCTGACGGAAGAAGACAGGCGGTCCACTCGCTGACCCGCCTCAGCCAGCTTCCTTCTGATCTCGTGCAGTTCGACTAATAACCGTGCCCTGTCCGCGACCTTCACGGCAGCCTTCCCCCTCTCAGATGTCGTTTTCAACTCAGCTTCATTCGTCCAGCAAGACGCCGGACTTCTTCCGCACGCGAGTGCCTGTCACTCGACCGCAGATCGTCTACAAGGTTCCGAGCGATCGGCCGGTTCCGGACGTGCTGGGGAGCGATCGCGTCGGCGCGCAAGATCGCTTCAGCCGCAGGACCAACCTTGCCATTCATCATCTGCCCAGCAGCAGTGCAGACCCAGAAGTGAGACTGCCGCTCGCCAGAGGCGATGTGCATGACGTCGACGAGCTCAGCGCGCGACACCACATCACGCGGGTGACCCAGCTCCAGACTGATCTCCACCGAGTGAATCTCCGTGTTCACCGCGTTGAACTGCGTCTGAAAGACGTTGCCATCGTCGGGTAGATCAGCAGCCACTCGACGGGCCTCTGTCAGGTGTGACTCAGCTTCCGAGCGGTCCCAAAGACGAGACCAGGCCACGGCCGCACGCAGGTGCATAGCGCCCCACAGCGATTGGACGGATCCGCCGGCCGTTGCCATATGCGGCTCCAGGTCATCCAAAGCCCGCACAGCCATGTCCCGCGCTGCGGTGAGCTCACCCTCATGGAGCCAAACCCCACAGAGATCCCAGCGGGCAGCAGCTTGGAGAACGGGCGAATCTGCGCGCTCAGCAGCAACCAGTTCTCGCTGTACCGCGCTCCATCCCAGATCGTGATGCCCAAGAAGGTTCGAGGACACCCGTGCCATATGACTCGACCGGAGCATCAGCGCTTCTGCCCGGCGTGCGTCGTCACCATCCAGAGCGTCGCAGAGAACAATCAGGTCTCGAAGAATCTGCGGAAGGACATCTCCGAGGGCGGTGAACTTGGCATCCTGCCTCAGACTCTCGGCAGCCTCTACGCGAGAAGTGACATCGTCCAGCGTGGGGATGGCGGTAGCACTAATGAGGGCAGCTCCGCCGGGCATGGTTGCCTGTTGCAGGGCGAGGCGGAGCCCAGGAATCGCAGCGTGGCCTGAGTCGAGTTCCGGACTCTCGTGGCGGTAGGGCTGGCCCGTCAGCTCGATCACTTCTACGCCGAGCACCTCAGCGAGCTGGCCGAGAACGCTCATGCGATCGAGTGGGAGACGACCTGTTTCGATCTTGGAGACCCAGCTCACGGAGCGATCAACAGCAGCGGCCAACCGCGCTTGATCCCAGCCAATTCGTCGCCGTGCTCTCGCTACGCGCTGCCCTGTGCTCAGATCGGCCCCCATCACGGGCTCCTTTCGACACTACGAAGGTACCCACCGCCACGGGAGCCGCTGTCAGTAAAAGTGCCAGTGGCTGAGTGAACTCCTCCCAGCCGCAGGCCCGTTACAGGTTTCTCTACCTCATCAAGTACTCGCTTCGCTCGCTGCCCGACCAGCCGCCGCCGCGCAGCACAGCCACAACAGCCCGACTCCATCCCAGTCCCGCCATGCGCCGGAGTGGCCCCAGAAGACTTCAAAGACACCAGGGCGCACCGGAGAACAGGCGGAAGCTCGTGAGAACACCACAGTTGACGCTTGGGGCGTCTGCTTTCCCGGCCTCCTGAACTGCGGTAGCAGTCTGACGCGAGGTCAGAGGTGCCGCGCACAGCGCGGCGGCGCCGGTCGGGCGCCGACGCGCTTGCCCCTCCATGTCTACGCCACCGGGGCCGCACGTCGTCGCCCGCCCGCGCCCACAAGGGGGGCGAAAAGAACCAGGCCGGGGGTGGGGACGGACGGCTCCACGGCTTTACCCACCTCCCCGATCCGGGACCCGCGTCGAGCAAGACCAGGGGCCCACTCGGACACATTGCGGGCAGGGGACAAGCCTGCCCGAGTAGCCGGCAAGCGTACGGCCCCCTGATCATGCACGACCCCAAACCGGGCAGGACACCGGCCAAACCCGCTACACCGACCTCGACGCCGTTGGTCTCGCACTGTTCGGTGGAACTCATGGCGTCGGACCCGGACAAGTACGAGGCTGGTGGCGGTGTCAGGCACTTGTCAAAGCCCTGCATGGAATTACTCCGATTTACTGATAATCGCTGCGTGTCGACCTGGCGTGACGACCGATCAGCTGCTCACGGGACAGGCTCGACCTTGGGATCGGACGTGGAGTCCCCAATCGATCGAAACGAGGAGCGCGTACATGAGTCCTGACAACAGGACACGGTCCCCGCTGGGACCTCTGCCCCGTCGAGCCAGGTGGATGGCCGGCGGAACCATGGCCTCACTCGCGCTGATCCTGGCGGCCGGGGTGGTCAGTCCGGTCGCGTCCGCGGCTCAAAGCATGGGCGCACGCGTAAGCGCGTCGAGCGGCACGGGCGGCGGAGACGACAAGTGCCAGGACTGGCCACACCATGGCGACAATGGCAGATGCCATAAGGGCGCGACCGGCCCGACAGGACCCACGGGTCCGACAGGCCCGCAGGGCGACCCGGGTACGCCGGGTGCGACCGGTCCGCAAGGTGACCCGGGTGCGACGGGCGCGCAGGGTGACCCAGGTACGCCGGGTGCGACCGGTCCGCAAGGTGACCCGGGTGCGACGGGCGCGCAGGGTGACCCAGGTACGCCGGGTGCGACCGGTCCGCAAGGTGAC
>NZ_JBEZKA010000078.1:0-1447 GCF_040651435.1 Streptomyces sp. NPDC048479 | reverse complement strand
CGGACCCGGGTGCGACGGGCGCGCAGGGTGACCCAGGTACGCCGGGACCGACGGGCACGCAAGGTGACCCGGGCGGGCCGGGGCCGACGGGGCCGACGGGGCCGACGGGTGTGGGTCTCGCGGGTCCGACAGGCGCAACCGGCCCGGCAGGAGCGACAGGCCCGACGGGTCCGTCTGGTTTCGATCTGCACGGGCTGCAGGAGTTCACCGAGGATGGATCGTTCACCCCACCCGAGGGCGTCACCTCGGTATTCGTCCAGACCTGGGGAGGCGGAGGGGGCGGAGGCGGCGCAGGCGCGGGGATCTTTGCCCCCGGTGGAGGAGGCGGAGGAGGCGGCGCCGGTGGCCTCGCCTGGTGCCTGGTACCGGTCACGCCCGGGGACATCTACGCGGTCAGCGCGGGCCCGGGCGGCGCCGGGGGAAGCGGCGGGGGGGCCATCAACAACCCTGGCAACCCCGGCAGTCCGGGGGATGACGCGACCCTGACCGCACCCGATTCCACCGTCCTGGCCAGCGCCACCGGTGGGCAGGGCGGCGGCGGTGGCGGTCCATCGTCGGGCGGCCCCGCCACCCCCGGCGTCGGCGGCCCAGGTGGCACAGGGACGTGCGTGGCGGACGGCGTGACCCGGACGGGAGACGCCGGCTCCAACGGCACGGGTAGCACGGGCGGCGCAGGCGCCACCCCCGCCGATGGCATCATCGGCCTGCCGGGCACCAGCGGCACAGGCGGTACGGGCGGTAACGGGCAGGCCGACACCGGCGGATCCCCGGGAGGACCGGGTGGCCAGGCCTACCTCGTGCTGTGGTGGTAGCACCCCACCCCTCGGCGGCAGGCCCGGGTCTGACCGGTTCACGGCGACCCGGGCCGCCGCCCTGAGGCACTTAACCGCTTAGCCGAGGTGGGTGTTCCAGAGCCATGGACCGATCCGGCGAGTGTGCTGGAGCCGAAGCCCGTAAATGTTCAGCAGAGGGCGACCCGTCCCAGACCACGTAGGCACCACCGTCCAGCAGCGCGTCATGAGCCACGACTCTAGCCTCAGCGCCGCCGTCAGCAAGCAGTTGAACGAGCACGTCGCGTTCCACGGTCACCTTCACTCGGGATCCTGCGGTACAGCAGCGAAGTACAGCAACCACACTGACCGCAGCTGGTCGCCACCGAACCCAAGAAGACGACTGAACAGCCGAGCAGACCTCAGCGACCGCCCCGCCGATAGTTCGCATCGAGAGGCTCACCGTGCCCGCTGCGTGCCCGTTCCGAGGGGACGCAGCGGGGAGCCACGGGGAACGGGCGGTCCCGCTGCGCTCTGTCCCAGGCCGGAGTCTCGGCAGGTCGGCCAGGGCCCGCATACGCCGTCTTCCAAACTAGCTACGCGGGTTCGATTCCCGTCGCCCGCTCTTGATGGCCCAGGGCCAGGTCAGAGGTTCATCCTCCAGCCTGGCCCTGATG
>NZ_JBEZKA010000077.1:0-8340 GCF_040651435.1 Streptomyces sp. NPDC048479 | reverse complement strand
CTCCTCGGCTGCCGGTGTGTTCGGTGGTGCCGGTCAGGCGAACTATGCGGCCGCGAATGTGTTCCTGGATGCTCTGGCTCAGCACCGTACGGCGCGTGGCCTTGCTGCCACTTCCCTCGCCTGGGGTCTGTGGGCCGAAGCGTCGGCCATGACAGGCGAGCTGGGTGAGACGGATCGTGATCGTCTCGGCCGTGGTGGTGTCAGTGCGCTCTCCGCGGAGGAGGGCGTGGCACTGTTCGACGCCGCGTCCGCGTCCGAGCAGGCGCTGTTCGTCCCCGTAAAGCTCGATCTCGCTGCCCTCCGTGCCCAGGCAAGCAGTGGTGGCATGCTCCCGCCGCTGCTCAGCGGCCTCGTCCGTACTCCCACCCGCCGCGCCGCAGGCACCGCCGCCGCCGGAGCATCCGCACCGGCGGAACGCCTCGCCGGACTGTCGGTAGCCGAACAGACGGCGCACGTGCTGGACTTGGTCCGTACGCAGGTCGCCACGGTCCTCGGATACGCCGAGCCGGGGGCGGTCGAGACGGACCGCTCGTTCCGCGAGCTGGGCTTCGACTCGCTGACCGCCGTCGAGCTGCGCAACCTGCTCGGCGCGGCGACGGGGCTGCGCCTCCCCGCCACGCTCGTCTTCGACTACCCGAACTCGGCGGTCCTGGCCGACCACCTGCGGTCAGAGCTGGTCGGAGCCGCGCCCGAGGCACCGGCTCCGGTCGCCCTCGCGGCCCGGGACGACGAGCCCATCGCGATCGTGGGCCTCGGCTGCCGCTACCCCGGCGGCGTGGAGAGCCCGGACGACCTCTGGCGGATGGTCCTGGAAGGCCGGGACGCCATCTCGGAGTTCCCGGACGACCGGGGCTGGGACGTGGACGCGTTGTTCGACGCCGACCCCGACCAGCAGGGCACGAGTTACGCCCGCGAGGGCGGCTTCGTCCGCGACGCCGGCCACTTCGACCCGGCGTTCTTCGGGATCTCGCCGCGCGAGGCCGTTGCAATGGACCCGCAACAGCGCCTGCTCCTCGAAACCTCGTGGGAGGCGTTCGAGCGGGCGGGCATCGACCCGGCGGCTCTGCGCGGCAGCCGGACCGGCGTCTTCGCGGGCGTCATGTACCACGACTACGCCTCCCGGCTCACCACGCTCCCCGAGGGTGTCGAGGGCTTCCTCGGCACGGGCAATGCGGCGAGTGTCATCTCCGGTCGGCTGTCGTACGCCTTCGGCCTCGAAGGCCCGGCGGTCACCGTCGACACGGCCTGCTCGTCCTCATTGGTCGCTCTCCACCTCGCGGTGCAGGCGCTCCGCAATGGCGAGTGCTCCCTTGCTCTCGCGGGCGGTGTGACGGTCATGGCGACCCCCGCTCCCTTCGTGGAGTTCAGTCGCCAGCGCGGGCTCGCGGCCGACGGCCGGTGCAAGGCGTTCTCGGCCGACGCCGATGGCACGGGCTGGTCCGAGGGCGCGGGTGTCCTGCTGGTGGAGCGGCTCGCCGACGCACAGCGCAACGGTCACCCGGTTCTTGCGGTGGTCCGTGGCTCGGCGATCAACCAGGACGGCGCCAGCAACGGTCTGACCGCTCCCAACGGGCCTTCCCAGCAGCGGGTGATCCGCCAGGCTCTGGCCAGTGCGGGGCTGTCGGCCGCCGAGGTCGATGTCGTGGAGGCGCACGGCACCGGCACCACTCTGGGTGACCCGATCGAGGCGCAGGCCCTGCTCGCGACCTACGGTCAGGAGCACGCCGACGAGCAGCCGCTGCTGCTCGGCTCGATCAAGTCGAACATGGGACACACACAGGCCGCTGCCGGTGTCGCGGGGATCATCAAGATGGTCCAGGCGATGCGCCACGGTGTCGTCCCCCAGACGCTCCACGTGGACGAGCCGACCCCGCACGTCGACTGGTCGGCGGGGGCGGTCACGCTCCTCGGTTCGGCCACCGCCTGGCCCGAGACGGGCCGTCCGCGCCGCGCGGCGGTCTCGTCCTTCGGCTTCAGTGGCACCAACGCGCACGCCATCATCGAGCAGGCCCCCGAGCCCGTGGAGCCGCTCGACGCGCGACCGGAGCCCGCTCGCGCTCCCGCGAGTCTGCCGTGGCTTCTTTCGGCGAAGGGCACGGACGCCCTGCGCGACCAGGCCGCCCGGCTGCGGGCGCACATGATCGCGCACCCCGGACTGTCCCTCGCCGACACCGGCTACGCCCTGGCCACGAGCAGGACTGCGCTCGACCGCCGGGCCGCCGTGGTCGCCGGGGACCGCGAAGAGTTCCTCGCGGGTCTCGCGGCGCTCGCCGAGGGCGCCACGGCGGCCAACCTGACGGAGGGATCCCCGGCCGGCGGCAAGCTCGCGTTCCTGTTCACCGGGCAGGGCAGCCAGCGCCTCGGCATGGGCCGGGAGCTGTACGCCACCTATCCCGTGTTCGCGCAGGCTCTGGACTCCATCTGGGACAAGCTCGACCCACGACTTGAAGTACCGCTGAAGGACGCGCTGTTCGGGTCCGACCCGGATCTGCTCGACCGGACCGCGTACACCCAGCCCGCCCTTTTCGCCATCGAGGTGGCGCTGTTCCGCCTGGTCGAGTCGTGGGGCCTGAAGCCGGACTTCCTGGCCGGTCACTCCATCGGTGAGATCGCCGCAGCCCATGTGGCCGGCGTGCTCTCCCTCGACGACGCCTGCACCCTCGTCGCCGCCCGCGGCCGACTCATGCAGGCGCTGCCCACCGGCGGCGTGATGATCGCGGTGGAGGCCGCCGAGGCGGAGATCACCCCGCTGCTCACCGACCGCGTGAGCATCGCCGCGATCAACGGCGCCCAGGCCGTGGTCATCGCGGGCGACGAGGACGCGGCGGTCGCGATCGCCGAGGCGGTCGAGGCCCGGGGCGGCAGGACCAAGCGCCTGACTGTCAGTCACGCGTTCCATTCGCCGCACATGGACGGCATGCTCGACGCCTTCCGGAAGGTCGCCGAGGGACTCTCGTACGAGTCTCCTCGTATCCCGGTGGTCTCGAACCTCACCGGGACCCTGGTCACCGGCGAGATGGACTCGGCGGACTTCTGGGTACGGCACGTCCGCGAGGCGGTCCGCTTCCTGGACGGCATCCGCACACTGGAGGACGCGGGCGTCACCACGTACATCGAACTCGGCCCCGGCGGCGTCCTCTCCGCGATGGCGCAGTCGTGCGTCACGCGCGACGACGCGGCTTTCGTCCCGGCCCTGCGCGCGGACCGTTCCGAAGAGGAGACGGTCACCTCGGCCGTGGCCCAGGCACACCTGCGCGGGATCACCGTCGACTGGGAGATGTACTACTCCGGCACCGGCGCCCGGCGCGTCGACCTGCCGACGTACGCCTTCCAGCGGCAGCGCTACTGGCTGGAGGCGCCCGCCCACGCCCCGAGCGGGGACGTGACGTCCGCGGGGCTCGGCTCCGCCGGGCATCCGCTTCTCGGCGCGGCGGTCGAGCTGCCCGACTCGGACGGGTTCCTCTTCACCGGGCGGCTCTCCCTGCGCACGCACCCCTGGCTGGCCGATCACAGGGTGGGCGGCACCGTCCTGCTGCCGGGCGCTGCACTTGTGGAGCTGGCCGTGCGCGCCGGCGACCACGCAGGCTGCGATCTGCTGGAGGACCTCACGCTGGAGGCTCCGCTGGTGCTGCCCGAAGCAGGCGGGGTGCAGCTGCGGCTCGCCGTGGCGGAGCCCGACGCGTCGGGACGGCGGGTGTTCCACGTTTACACGCGTCCGGAGGAGGCCGCGTTCGCGGAGCCCTGGACCCGGCACGCGGGCGGTGTCCTGGCGGTCGCGGGCGAGGCAGCCGGGACAGTTGCGGCAGAGACCGAGGCGCAGCCCGAGTGGCCCCCGGCCGGAGCCGTCCCCTGCGCCGTGGAGGATCTGTACCCGTCGTTCGATGCCATCGGTCTCGGATACGGTCCGGCGTTCCGCAATCTGCGGCTCGCCTGGCGGCGCGGCGACGAGGTGTTCGCCGAGGTCGCCCTCGCCGAGGACCGGCGGCCGGAAGGCGCCCTGTACGGGCTCCACCCGGCGCTGCTCGACGCCGCCCTGCACGCGGTCGGCCTCGGGGACTTCTTCCCCGACGGGCCCGAGGGGGCCAGGCTGCCGTTCTCGTGGGAGGGTGTGCGGCTGCACGCCGTGGGAGCGGCGGCGCTGCGGGTGCGGATGGCACTGGCCGGCCAGGACGCGATCGCGCTGACCGTCGCGGACGAGACAGGGCAGCCGGTTCTCACGGTCGACTCGCTCGTCCTGCGTCCGATGGCTGTCGACGCGTTCGGCAGCGGCGGGCCGGGCTCCGTGCGCGATGCGCTGTTCCAGGTCGACTGGCCCGTGCTGTCGCTGCCCGAGGTGCAGCGGCCCCCGGGCGGGCGCTGGGCCCTGCTGGGTGGCGACCCGCTGAAGCTGGGTGCCGCGCTGGAGCGCACCGGGGTCCTGGAGCGGGCCGCAGCGTTCGGCGCGGCCCCCGAGGACACCGCGACCTCCGAGGACACGGGCGGGCACCACCCCGGCCTGTCCGCGCTCGGAGACGCGGTCGACCTGGCCGAGGCACTCGGGGAGCCCGCGCCGGAGACGGTCCTCGTCTCCCTGGCACCCGAGCTCAGCACGGCGGGCGGCCTCGCGTCGGCCGCCCACTCCGCTGCCGTGGACGCGCTGGAGCTGATCCAGTCCTGGCTGGCGGACGCGCGGTTCGCCGGTGCACGGCTGGCGGTCGTCACACGTGGCGCCGTCGCGACGGACCCCGACGAGGACGTGGAGGACCTGGCGCACGCGGCGGTGTGGGGCCTGGTGCGCTCCGCGCAGGCCGAGCACCCCGGCCGACTGGTCCTGGTCGACCTCGACGCCGAGGACGACTCGTACCGGGCGCTGCCCGCCGCGCTCGACACCGACGAGACCCAACTCGCCGTACGCGACGGGGTCGTCCTGGCTCCCCGTCTGGCGCGGGCGGTCATCGCCCCGGCAGCGGACGACACGGCCTCGGACCGTGGCCTGGACCCGGAGGGCACCGTCCTCGTCACGGGCGCCAGCGGCACCCTGGGCGGACTGCTCGCCCGGCACCTGGTCGCGGAGCACGGCGTACGGCATCTGCTGCTCACCAGCCGCCGGGGCGCCGCCGCGGGCGGCGCCGAGCAACTTGCCGAAGAACTGACCGCGTCGGGTGCGCAGGTCACCTGGGCGGCGTGCGACGCGGCCGACCGGGACGCGGTGGCCGCGCTGCTGGAGTCCGTACCCACGGCGCATCCGCTGACGGCCGTCGTGCACACCGCCGGTGTGCTGGACGACGGCACGGTCGAGTCGCTGACCGCCGCGCGGATGGAGAAGGTGCTGCGGCCCAAGGTCGACGCCGCGTGGAACCTGCACGAGCTGACCCACGGACTCGATCTGGCCGCGTTCGTCCTGTTCTCCTCCGCGGCCGGCGTGTTCGGCAACGCCGGGCAGGCCAACTACGCGGCGGGTAACACCTTCCTGGACGCCCTCGCCCAGCACCGCCGGGCCCAGGGCTTCACGGCGGTCTCGCTGGCCTGGGGTCTGTGGGACGACGAGGCGGGTATGGCCGCCACGCTCCACGACCACGACCGGCGACGGCTGAGCCGGGGCAGCATGAACCCGCTGTCGGCGGCCGAGGGGCTTGCGCTCTTCGACGCCGCACTGCCGGGCAGTGCACCCTCCGGCGCTGTGCCCGAGGACGCGCGGACCGCGAGCGTGCTCGTGCCCGCGCGGCTCGACCTGGCCGTACTCCAGGCCCAAGTGGGCGATGTTGTACCGCCGTTGCTGCGCGGCCTGCTCCGTACCCCGGTACGGCGCAGGGCGGGCGGAGCGGCGGCGGACGGTCCGGACTCGCTCGCGCAGCGGCTCGCCCAACTGCCGCCCGCGGAACGGGACCGGGTGTTGCTGGACCTGGTCTGCACCCAGGTGGCCCAGGTGCTGGGACACAGCGGCGCGGCCGCCATCGAACCGGGCAGCGCCTTCAAGGAGCTCGGCTTCGACTCGCTGACCGCGGTCGAGCTGCGCAACCGGCTCGGCGCGGCGACGGGGCTGCGCCTCCCCGCCACGCTCATCTTCGACTACCCGACCCCCGAAGCGCTGAGCGGACATCTGCGCTCCACGCTGCCCCTCGACGACGACGGGCCGTCCGTCTTCGGCGAACTCGACCGGCTGGAGGCCGCCCTGGGCGCGGCGGACGCGGACAGCGTCACGCGCTCGCGGATCACCATGCGCCTCCAGGCCCTCATGACCAAGTGGACCGACGCACAGGACGCGAACGGTGCCGGCACGGACGGGGACGTCGACGACGACGACCTCGAAACGGCGACCGACGACGAGCTCTTCGATCTGCTCGACGACGAGCTCGGCGCTTCCTGAGAAGCCGCGCGGAACGCCTCCCCGCCCACCTTCCCGGGCGGGGGCGCGCCCGCCCGGCACCACCGCAACAGGCCACGGGGACCCGCACGCCGGGCCCCCGTGGCCCCCAGACGACCGACCGTACAACCGCCTCTCTGGCATGGAGCCCACGCAATGGTGAACGAGGACAAGCTTCGCGACTACCTCAAGCGGGCGACCGCCGATCTGCGCCAGGCCCGCAGGCGGCTGCGCGAGGTCGAGGAGAAGAACCAGGAGCCCATCGCCATCGTCGCGATGAGCTGCCGCTACCCCGGGGGCGTCCGTACCCCCGAGGACCTGTGGCGGCTCGTCGAGAACGGCGACGACGCCGTCTCCGGCTTCCCCGTCGACCGCGGCTGGGACGTGGAGTCGCTCTACGACGCCGACCCCGACAGCGCCGGATCCAGCTACGTCAGCGAGGGCGGCTTCCTCTACGACGCCGCCCGTTTCGACCCCGCCCCTTTCGGGATCTCGCCGCGCGAGGCGCTGGCGATGGACCCGCAGCAACGGCTGCTTCTCGAAGCGTCGTGGGAGGCGTTCGAGCGGGCCGGAATCGACCCGTCGTCCGTGCGCGGCAGCCGGACGGCCGTGTTCGCCGGTGTGATGTACCACGACTACACCGCGCGCCTCGACTCCGTGCCCGAGGGCGTCGAGGGCTTCCTCGGCACCGGCAGCTCCGGAAGCATCGCCTCGGGCCGTGTGGCCTACACCTTCGGTCTGGAGGGCCCGGCGGTCACGGTCGACACGGCGTGCTCGTCCTCGCTCGTCACCCTGCACCTGGCCGTCCAGGCGCTGCGGGCCGGTGAGTGCTCGCTGGCGCTTGCGGGCGGTGTCACCGTGATGGCGACCCCCGCGACCTTCACCGAGTTCAGCCGGCAGCGCGGCCTGGCGCCGGACGGGCGCTGCAAGCCCTTCGCGGCCGCCGCGGACGGTACGGGCTGGGGCGAAGGCGTCGGCATGCTGCTCGTCGAGCGACTTTCGGACGCGCAGCGCAACGGTCATCCGGTGCTTGCGGTGGTGCGTGGTTCGGCGATCAACCAGGACGGTGCGAGCAACGGTCTGACGGCTCCGAACGGTCCGTCGCAGCAGCGCGTCATCCACCAGGCGCTCACCAACGCCCGTCTGTCGGCCGCCGATGTGGACGTCGTGGAGGCGCACGGTACGGGTACGACACTCGGCGACCCGATCGAGGCGCAGGCCCTGCTCGCGACCTACGGTCAGGACCGGCCGGCCGATCGGCCGCTGCTGCTCGGCTCCATCAAGTCCAACATCGGTCACACACAGGCGGCGGCGGGTGTCGCGGGCATCATCAAGATGGTCGAAGCGATGCGCCACGGCGTGGTGCCCAAGACCCTCCACCTCGATGAGCCGACCCCGCACGTGGACTGGGAGGCGGGGGCCGTCTCCCTGATCGGCGAGACGATCGCCTGGCCGGAGACCGGTGAACTCCGTCGTGCGGGTGTGTCGTCCTTCGGGTTCAGTGGGACGAATGCGCATGTGATTGTGGAGCAGGCTCCGGGGGTTGAGGAGTCGGGGGAGTCTGCTGGGCCTGTGGTGTCTGATGGTCTTGCTGTGGTGCCGTGGGTGTTGTCGGGTAAGAGTGCGGGTGCGTTGCGGGCGCAGGCGGAGCGGTTGTCGGGGTGGCTTGCGGCTGCTCCGGCGGCTGGTGATTCGGCTGTGGATCCGTTGGATGTGGGTTGGTCGTTGGCGTCGTCGCGTGCGGGGTTGGATCACCGGGCGCTGGTGCTGGGTGATCATGTGGCGGGTGTGGCGGCGGTGGCGTCGGGTGGGCTTGCCGCGCAGGTGGTGACGGGCGCTGTCGTGGGTGGCAAGACGGCGTTCGTGTTCCCCGGTCAGGGCTCGCAGTGGGTGGGTATGGCAGAGGCGCTGTTGGACGCTTCACCCGTGTTCGCTGCCCGGGTGGATGAGTGTGCGAAGGCGCTGGAGCCCTTCACCGACTGGTCGCTGCGCGATGT
>NZ_JBEZKA010000076.1:0-8367 GCF_040651435.1 Streptomyces sp. NPDC048479 | reverse complement strand
CTTCCTGAACTCCTCCGGATACGGAGACTTGCGTCCCACCTGGACATCCCTCCCTGGACCATCAAGATCCATTGTCAGGGTGTCCACTCCAAAGGAGCAGCCTCACGCCCGGCGTTCACCCGCTGCCGATGTCGCCGAACCCGGCGAGAAACTCCGCCAGGCGCCGGCGCTGGCGCATCTCTTCGGCGAGCTGCCGCGCGAGCAGCGCGCGGTCGATGTGGGGCTCTACGGCGTCAAGGACCAGGCGCCGAAGCTCGGCGGGATCGAGGGCTTCAACTTCCCACTGGACCGGCCGGTCCAGGTCGAATCCGTAGCAGCGGGCGAAGGCCGGCCAACGCGGATGCCGCTTCCCGCTGGCTACGCCAGTACACCAGCCATCACCGGCCCGGCGGCTGGACACCTGTCAGAGCCAAATGAACCTGATACGGGGGCCCGAAAGGTGAAGAAGGCCATGCAGTCGGGGCACCCCGGACCGGGGTGCCCCGTTCTGCGTATAGAAAAGCACACCTGACAGCACTTGCCCCGCCGGATAACCGGCGAGGCAAATGATCAGGCCCCGAATTCGCCACGGCATCGCGGCAAGGGTGCCGGGGCCCGGTGCTAACGGCGGGGCTGGGCGTCCAGCACCTGCTGGAGCGCCTCGAACTCCTCGACGCACTTGCCCGAGCCGAGTGCCACCGAGTCCAGGGGGGCCTCGGCGATGTGAATGGGCATACCGGTCTCGCGGCGAAGGCGCTCATCAAGGCCGCGGAGCAGGGCGCCACCGCCGGTGAGGACGATGCCGCGGTCCATGAGATCGCTCGCCAGTTCCGGCGGGCACTTGTCGAGAGTGGTCATCACGGCGTCGACGATCGCGTTGACGGGTTCCTCAATAGCCTTACGGACCTCGGCGGCGGAGATGAGGACGGTCTTGGGGAGGCCGGAGACCAGGTCGCGGCCGCGGATCTCGGTGCGCTCGTCCGTGTCGAGGGCGTACGCGGAACCGATGGTGATCTTGAGGTTCTCGGCGGTCCGCTCTCCGAGAAGGAAGCTGTACTCCTTCTTGATGTGCTGGATGATCGCGGCGTCGAGCTCGTCGCCGCCGACCCGGATGGACTGTGCCGTGACGATTCCTCCGAGCGAGATCACGGCAACCTCGGTGGTGCCGCCGCCGATGTCCACCACCATGGTGCCGGTGGCCTCGTGGACCGGCAGACCGGAGCCGATGGCTGCCGCCATCGGCTCCTCGATGATGTGCACCCTGCGGGCGCCGGCCAGCTTCGACGCCTCGATGACCGCGCGGCGCTCAACGCCAGTGATACCGGAGGGCACACACACGACGATGCGCGGGCGGGCCGCCCAGCCACGCTTGTGGACCTTGAGGATGAAGTAACGGAGCATCCGCTCGGTGATCTCGAAGTCGGCGATCACGCCGTCCTTCAGCGGGCGGACCGCCACGATGTTCCCGGGCGTGCGGCCGATCATCCTCTTGGCCTCACAGCCCACCGCGAGGATGCCGCCGGTATTGGTGTTGGTAGCGACGACGGACGGCTCGTTGAGGACGATCCCCCGACCCCTGACGTACACCAGCGTGTTGGCGGTCCCCAGATCTACAGCCATGTCACGGCCGATGAACGACATAAATTCCCTTGTTTCCCATGAAGATGCATCAGGCCTTCCTGAAAAAAACCTTGACAGCTTTTCAGGTCGGTAAGGACAGCACTGCGACGCGAAGAATTCCACCGTAATGCCGCCAGCACAGACACACGAACCGTCCCACCTCAAAAAGAGTAACGACGGCAACGAATCAGCCTTCCAACCCGACTTCAGCCGGGAGCCGCGGTGGGCGAGTTTGCGGTGCGAGCGGTCGACACCGCCCCAGTCCTCGGCAAGCTTGACAATCGCCTGGCGTTCGAAATCCAGCAGCGCGTGCACCGCGACGTCCGGGCCCGCAGCCGCGTCCTGGAGCCGTCCAGCGGTGCGGCGTTGCTGCCGGCCCAGTGGTCGCCTCCGCCAGCTTCCGCCCCCGTATAGCGGTGCTCCAGGGCCTGCGCTCGCATGATGAACGACTCGTGGAGCAGCTTGCCTCCCGCGCGCTCACCAGCGGGCAGCGCAAGGTGCACGTCCGGCGCGATGAGGAGGGGCGATCGTCGGGGCCGGCGACGAGGGCGAGGACCAGGAGCAGGAGCAGGACGACACGCAGGCCGGTGGTGGGAGAGGCGCTGTACTCGCCAGTGTGCTGGTCAAAGCCTGACACCCCCTCCCCTCAGGGGAGCAGACCAGAACCCTCGCAAGAACAGCGCGTCGCAGCACTAGTGATCGGGGTGCTCCTGGGGAGCCTGGGCGGCCCCAAGACCGGCGACGGCGGCATGGTCGTGAACATCAAGAGAGCGGTCTTCAAGCGCAACAGGTTCCACGGATGAAGGCCAGTCGACCTGCCCGTCTGCGTACTCGCGTCACGCGCACCGACGGCGCGTGCGTGGCCGGCCGATGAGACGCCGCGGCCGCAGGCATCGGAACCCGGCCGCCCCGGAGCACGCACCTCCCCCTCCCAGAGCGCAACTGACAGACGAAGGAGCACCACCATCATGACGCATCCGTACGCCGGGCCATTATCGCCGTCGCCGAGGCCCTGACTGAGGGCGTCGGCCTGACGACGGTCCCGATCGGCGCCGCCATCGGCGACGGGTGGCGTTCTTCTTCAAGCAGTGGGGGCGGCCACACGCCGAAGGCGGGCGGCCGCCCCCTTGAAGGCCGGACCCGGGACCAGATGCCGCTGCCGGCCGCCGTTTAGGCCGACAGGCTGATCGGTGGCTCCACGATCATCTTGTACAGGGGGCTGCCTCTGCCGGTCGTGGGCGTACCGCAGGCCATGAGGGCTCCGGGTGGCGAATACCAAGTGGTAGACGGGCTCCTGGCCGTTGCGGCAGGGACAGGTCAGAGAGAAGGGCTCACTCCTACTTCCATATCTCCTGCACCCACTCGGGGTGGTCTATGAACGGGTTCCGGTTGTGCTGGAACTTCTCGAAGATGGTCTGGTTGCGCTTCTTCTCGAAGTCGTCCGGCGGATCCTGCTTGCTCCACTCCTTCAGCACGGACAGGCGACCGATGTGCGGCGCGGAACCGTTGTCGACGTTGTCGTTGGGTTCGAGGTCGGCGAAACCGTCGCCGCCGTCGTAGCGGACGGCCATGTACAGGATCATGCGGGCGACGTCGCCCTTGACCGCGTCGCGGGGCTCGAACGAGTCGCCGTCGGTGCGATTGCCCGGGGCCTCCTGGACCTCGTCCCCGCCGACGTCGAAGTCCTTGTTCCCGCGCGTGCTGTTGACGGTCACGTCCGTGGGGCGCAGGTGGTGAATGTCGGTGCCGGGGCCGACGTCGGTGCCGAAGTCGCCGTGGGACTTGGCCCAGACGTGTTCGCGGTTCCAGTCGTCGTTTCCGGTCCCGTTGCTGCCCTTGCTCTGCGAGCGGCCGGTGTAAAGGAGGATCACGTTCGACGGGTTCGCTGGGTCCTCGTCAGTGTCCTTCAGCGCGTCCCAGACCTGCTCGTAGCCGAGTTTGGTCTGGTCGCTGACGATGGTGTGCAGGGCCTTTTTCAGTTCCGGGCCGGTCTTTCCCAACGCGTCCTTGTAGTACGTGTCGTCGTACGCGCCCACCGCGCCGGCGGTCCGTCCGGCAGTTGGAGTGGGGGGATTCTGGGTGGCCATCGCGGCGGCGGGGGCGGCGATTCCGGTCACGGCTACGGCGACGACGGCCAGGCGCCACGGTTTACGGCGCTTGAGGCGGTGGGTGGACATGGTGTGGGGGGTGTCCTCTCCCTGATCGGGCGACCGGCGGCGCAGCTCTCGTACGCGCCGACGCAAAACAACAGTTTTTCGAACAGAGAGCCTTCCATGCCGTCGCTCCCCCCGCGTGGACAGGCTGCGCCCATCGTGTGCCGACACCGTGAACACCGTGGAAGCGCAGCCCTGTACCCCGCCGGCAGCTGGCCAATCCTCTGTTGCGGCGATGCGTAACAGCACCGGACAGAGAGGGAGTTGGCCCGCGAACGCCCTTGATGCTCGCGCAACTGTTCCCCATAATCGCTATGCGCTTTGCGAACTCATCCCCCACTGGGTTCGGACGCACGACTGCGTGCTGCCATGACACAACGGCCGTGCGCGGGTGCACTGCCATGCCGTCGTCGGCGTGGCGCGCCGATTCTCGTGGGCCGGGTTCGGGACGCGTATCCCCCCACGAGAGGAAGTCTGTTGACGAACCACCTCAAGCACCTCAAGCGCGCCACCGCGGCAGGTGCCGCCGCCCTCGCGGCCTTCAGCATCCAGCCCGGCGCGGCCCACGCCGCCGCTCCTGGTGCCAAAACGATCCTCCCACCGTCGCGATACGGGTACTGACCGGACCAGGCGGGCAGGGCAAGACCCGCCTAGCCCGCCGCCTCACCGACCTCCTCGGCCGCTACGGCTGGGTCACCGGGCATCTGCGTTCCGACCTCACCGACCACGACACCCCGCCTGACTTCACCCCCCTGACCACCGCCCTGCCCCTGCTGATCGTCGTCGACTACGCCGAGACCCGCCCCCGCCTGCTGCGCCGCCTGATTACCCACTTGCACCGCTCCCGCCACCGTGTGCGGCTGCTGCTGCTTGCCCGCTCCGACGGAGAATGGCGCACCGACCCACTCAACGCCGCCCCCGCCGTACGCAGACTGCTCGCCGCCGCACCGGTCACCGGCCTCGGCCCGCTCAGCGAGCCCGACCGCTACTGGGGCTCCCTGCAGCCTGACCGCATTGCCGAATACCACGCCTCCCGCACCCTCCTCGAAGGCGGCATCCCGCTGCCGGCTCTGCTTGCCGCCGCCGGCCCTGGGCAGCAGGCCCAGCTCATCACCGTCCTGGCCCGCGCCGCTGTCGCCCACTACAACACCGAACGCACCCCCCATGCCGTCCACGTCCTTCGCGCGCTGGATACCGCCCTTGAAGGCGCCCCCCTCGCCTATCAGGCGGTCCGAAACGCCTTAGCCGCGCTCCCTTATCCATCCCACATCCTCGCCCCCCTTGCCCTGCGACTCAGCGCCGCCTTCGCCCTGGCCGACCAGCAACTGGCGCATGACTATCCGGGCGCCCTTGAAGCCGACCTCGCCAACTCCCTGTCCCATCTCGGTGTCCGGCTCGGGGATGTGGGACGCCGAAGCGAGGCCCTGACTGCCACCGAACAGGCGGTGGAAATCTATCGTCGGCTCGCTGCCGACAACCCGGCCGTCTACGAACCCGACCTCGCTGCCTCGCTGTCCAACCTCGGCGTCGAGCTTGGGAAGGTAGGGCGTCGCGGCGAGTCCCTGAGCGCCACCGAAGTCGCGGTAGAGATCTATTACCGGCTCGCGGCCGACAACCCGGCCGCCTACAGAGCCAACCTCGCACACTCACTGCACAACCTCGGCACCGCCCTGGCGGAGGTGGGGCGTCGCGGCGAGTCCCTGAGCGCCACCGAAGTCGCAGTGGAGATCTATTACCGGCTCGCGGCCGACAACCCGGCCGCCTACAAATTCAACCTCGCTGCCTCACTGTCCAGTCTCGGCGTCCGGCTTGGGGAGGCGGGGCGCCACGGCGAGGCCTTGAGCGCCACCGAACAGGCGGTGGAAATTCGGCGTCGGCTCGCGGCCGACAACCCGGCTGCCTACGAACCCGACCTCGCTGCCTCGCTGTCCAACCTCGGCATCCACCTGAAGGGGGTGGGGCGCCGTGGCGAGGCCCTGGCCGCTGAGCAGGAGGCGGTGGAAATTCGGCGTCGGCTCGCGGCCGACAACCCGGCCGCCTACGAACCCGACCTCGCACGTTCGCTGTCCAACCTCGGCATCCGTCTGGGACAGGTGGAGCACCAGGGCGAGGCCCTGACTGTCACCGAAGAGGCGGTGGAAATCTATCGTCGGCTCGCTGCCGACAACCCGGCCGCCTACGAACCCGACCTCGCCCACGCGCTGTTCAGCCTCGGCGTCCAGCATGGGGTCGCGCGGCGCCGCGGCGAGGCCCTGACCGTCACCGAAGAGGCGGTGGAAATCTATCGTCGGCTCGCGGCGGACACTCCCGCCGCCTACGAACCCGATCTTGCCTTTTCGCTGTCTTCCTTGGCCACTCTCCTGGCAGTGGGAGGCGATCTTTCCGGGGCACTGCGCGTGACTGGGAAGGCTGTGGATCTCTACCGCGGTCACGTTGGCAAAATGCCCTCCGTGCTTCCGCAGCTTCATGTCGTACTTACCCTGCAGGCAGATCTACTTGAGGATCTAGGGCATGAAGGGGATGCGGAGACGGTTCGTCACTGGCTCAGTGGAAATTCGCTCCCGCCCGATGCTCTCTGAACTTCACGCACCGTCTGTCCACACGCGTCCTCCGCGGATTCACGGAACTGCGGCCAGAACCATTTTCACGAATCCCCATCACGGGTGCGGGGAGCAGCCGAACGTGCGGACGTCGGACAGGTCCCACGGGGGACCATCCCCGCGGGTGCGGGGACCAGAGCTGTACGGCGGTGGACGGTGTCACCGGCTGGGGACTATCCCCGCGGGTGCGGGGAGCAGGACGGCAGCCCGTTCGAGCTCACCCTCGACGGGGGACCATCCCCGCGGGTGCGGGGAGCAGTGTCAACGGACACTGCTGTATCCGTGTGAGCGGACATTTGCCATCCTTCTGGGCGGACAGTTGATCTCCCTGTCCGGTGTGCCGATTGATCCCCGGTTTGGTCTAACCGTTCAGCCTGTTGGGGTGGGTCTCGTGGGGTGGCCTGGGTGCGCTCGGCCTCGGTAGTGTCCCGGGGTATGGGAGCCGATCTTGAAGGTGGGTTGGGCTGTGGTTGAGTTGCGCGCGTTCACCCTTGCGGACGCTGGTGTGATCGTGTCGTGGATATCCGGGCCTGCCGAGCTGTTGACGTGGGCTGGTCCCGGGTTCACCTGGCCGTTGGATGATCCGCAACTCGCCGCCTATGTGGTGGAGCCGGGGCGCCGGACCTGGATGGGAGTCGGTCCGGACGGCCAGCTCGTGGGGCATGCGTCGCTGCGGCTGGACGCTGATGGCCTGTCTGCCAGGCTCGGGCGGGTGCTCGTCGCCCCGGATGCCCGGGGTCAGGGATACGGGGCCGCGTTGCTGACTCACGTGCTGACGTTCGCTTTCGCTCAACTGGGCCTGGAGCGAGTGGAGCTTGGGGTCTTCGCCCACAACGGCAACGCGGTGCGGCTTTACGAACGCCTCGGGTTCCGCGTGGACCAGGTGCTTCCCGACGTGGAACGAGTGTACGGGCAGTCCTGTTCCGCGCTGCAGATGAGCCTGGCGAAAGCAAACTGGTCCGCAGGCGTCGGATAGAGGGGGCCGGGGCCCTGGTAGTACCGGTTCACGCGCTCAATGAGACGACGCCTTGGCCGGTGGTGGCCTGGGTCAGCCGCAGGCTGGAGCCTTCGGTGAGGACGATGTGCGCGTGGTGCAGGAGCCGGTCGACGGCGGCGGTGGCCAGCGTCTTGGGCATGATCGAATCGAAGCCTGAGGGGTGCAGGTTCGAGGTGACGATTACCGACCGGCGTTCGTAGGCGGCGTCGATGACTCGGTAGAACGCCTCGGCGGCGGCCTGCCCGGACGGAAGCATGCCGATGTCGTCACCGACGATGAGGTCGCACCGGGTAATCTTCGCGACGGCCTTGGCGACGGTGTTGTCGACGGTTGCCCGGCCCAGGTGAGCGGTCAGCGATTCCAGCGTGAACCAGCAGACCTTCATGCCTTCGTCGATCGCTTTGTTCGCGAGGGCCTCGGCGAGGTGGCTCTTCCCCGTGCCGGAGGGCCCGGCAACCGCCAAGTTCTCCGCCCGGGAGATCCACTCCAGCGTCATCAGCGCGTGCTGGGTCGGCGCCGGGATCGAGGAATCCGTTTCCCGCCAGGAGTCGAAGGTCTTCCCGTACGGGAGTTGGGCGAGCCGGCGGTGGTTGCGGCGGGTGGCCTCGTCCCGGCCCTTGATCTCTTCCTCCAGCAGAATCCGGACCACCTCGGCCGGGTCCCAGCGTTGTGCTCTCGCGGTCGCGAGGACGTCGGGGGCGGCCTTACGCAGGTACGGAAACCTCATCCGCTTCAGGACGGTCTCCAGCTCGGCGGAGATCGGCGGCGGCGCCGGCGACGGAGGAACCGGGGACGGGGCTGGAACGATCTCGGGCGGATCGGCAACAGCGGTGGTCATCATCAACTGCCTTTCTGCGGTGCACTGTTCGGGCTTGCCGGTCCCGGGGGGGGGGGGGGGCCCGGGGGGGGGGGGGGGGGGGCCGCGGGCGGCCGGGGGGGGGGGGGGGCGCCCCCCGGGGGCCGCCGCGCGGGGGGGGCACCCACGCCCGGAGGTAGCGCGCCGCCCCCACGCGGATGG
>NZ_JBEZKA010000075.1:0-8868 GCF_040651435.1 Streptomyces sp. NPDC048479 | reverse complement strand
ACCCTCCCGCCCCGGCCCCGGACGACCCCAAGGCCGAAAGAACACCCGGCCCACACCCCGCCACGACGTGCACACACCCCGCAAGACACAACCTGCGAAGCAGCGAACGAAGAAGTCAACTACCCCACGACCACGCTGCACAGGTTAAAGATCAAGTTAGTAGACAGCACGCCGTCATCCTTCTTGCCTTGCTACTGGCAAATACGCACACCCAATGTCTTCAAAAAGCGACGACTCCTGGGGAAGACTGTCAGGTGTTGACAGGTCCTCCCATGCTCGGGAAGCGAAACGATCGTCGTTGTCGCCCGCTGGGCGTCCACTGACGAGAGCTTCCGCCCCACGGTCGCCGACGTAAACCTCGATCGTTCCGGGGTACCCGGGTTGTCGTTGTCCGGCTGTTGGCGGGGCGGCACCGGGTGAAAGCGAAGGTCGTACAGAGCGATGGACCAAACAGTGGCGCCTCTCACGGGCCGAGTCCGCGAGCTTGAGCGCATTGCCGCAGCGGCACGTCGAGCAAGGGTGGGCTACCCGTCCACAGTGGTTCTGACAGGTGACGCCGGCATGGGAAAGAGCGCGTTGTTGCAGGCCGCCCTTGGAGGGTTGAAGGACTTCGTCTTGCTCCAGGGGCGGGGATCGCCCTCGTCTGCACCCGAACGCTACGAACTGGCCAAGGATCTACTCAGCACTCCGAAGGGCAAACCGCTGGCTTTGGGCAGCGTCACCGGCGCCACGGCGCAGCTGCTGGACCTCGTGGGAGAGGCGCAAAGGCAAGGGCCTGTCGTCCTCACGGTGGATGAATTGGAAAGGGCCGACCGAGAGTCGAGTGAAGCACTGGCACTCCTCGTACGTCGGCTGCGTCCGGGCGACAAGGTCGTCGTCCTCGTGGCATCACGAGCGACGTCGGCCCATGTGGAAGCGACCTGGCAGCGGCTGGAGCGGGACTGCCCGGATGTGGAGCATCTGTCGGTGCGGGGGTTGGATTCCGCTGCCGTCGCTCAGCTCGCCCGCCGACACGGCGTGCGCCTGGACGTGTGGGAGGCACAGCGGCTGCGAGATCACACAGGCGGCAGTCCACTCCACTTGATGGCACTGCTACGAGAGGTGCCCACGCAGGCCTGGCGTACGTTGCGCGACTACCCCGCTCCACGGGACCATGCCCAACTTGTGGCCGAGCGATTCGGATGTCTCTCCAAGACGGCGTCGGACGTGACGTCGGCCCTGGCCGTGCTGTCGCGGCCGACATCATTGCCTGAGCTGCGCGCCATGGTGGAGACGGGGAGTTTGGACTCCGGACTGCACGAGGCAGCCGAAGCCGACCTGCTGAAGTTCGACGCCCGTTTCGACCCGCCCAGGGCCGAGATTCATCATCCGCTGATCGCCGCTGCGATCCGTGAGACGCTCACGGTGGAGCATCGGCGGTCCCTCCACCTGCGGGCAGCGGAGCTCAGTGTGGGTGGCAGTGCCGTGGAGCACCGCGTGTCGGCGGCCGAAGGGCTGGACACGGCGCTCGCCGACGAGCTCGTGGAGCTGGCCGATGACGCCCATGGGCGGGGCGAGCACCGGCTTTCCGCTCGGTACTTCGCTTGGGCACAGCAGCTCTCCCCTCAGGCAGAGGACCGGGAGCGCCGGTTTCTGTCGTCATGCTACGAGCATCTTCTGGACGACGACGTGGCATCCGTCATCGAGGAAAACGATGCCGTACAGGGTTGCGCGGAGTCGTGCGAGCGTGACTTGGTGCTGGGCATGCTGGCGACGCGCCAGGGCCAAACCTCCGAAGCGATGCAGTTGCTTCGGCCCGCGCTGGCAATCGCGCAGCGGACGGGGCCACCGCGGTTGGTCGCCCGTCTGTCCGCTGCGTTGGCCGAGGCGTATCACTACTGCGACTGGCCCGGCGACGATGCCTTCGCCGCTGCGCAAGCCGTCACCGGGCAGTTCGTCGATCCGGTGATCACTGCGGAACTGCACGCCTTGCGGTATGCCCATATCGGCGCCTCAAGAGGTGTTGACGCCGCCCTGCAGCAAATTTCTGACTCGAACATGCCGGACGACGCCACGCTCGTGCCACTGGCGGAGACGGATGCCCTGATCATCAGGGGCCTGTTCCACTACAAAGCCGGCGATCTGGAGATGGCCACCACCGACTTGGGCACCGCCAGTAGGAGGGTGCGGGCTGGAAGCTCAGCAACAGTCGCAGCACTTGGCGAGTGCACTGCCGCCGTAGCCCACTGGTTCACCGGGGCGTGGGACCAGGCAGAAGTGCACGCCGAACTCGCAACGGATATCGCTCGGGAGGTTGACCTGCCACTCGCCCATGCTGTTGCGGCCCTGACACCGACCAGCCGGGGGGACATGGATGCGGCGGACCGACACCTGGCCGCCGCGGCAGCACGGAGCCGGCCGGGACTCGCCCCGAATGAGATTCTGATCCACGCGGTTGTCGGGGGGGCGTACATGCACGCCACGGGTTTCAAGGAGTGGCCTGGCGTTTTCCTTGAGCCCTCGATCGTCGACGAAGCCGTTGAGCGCGCTCTGCGCTGGAAGGCCGACACCTCGTTGATCTTCTTGGCTCTCGGAATGGTTATGCAGCAATCGCCGGCCAAGGCGGGAGCAGTGCTGGACGTATTGCCCAGGAGACGTGCGGCCCCAGCCTGGGTTCACATGGCTCGCGGCTGGGTTCAGGGCCTGTTGGTCGAGACCTGCGGAGATCCGGACGGCGCGCTACGGACATGGAAGCGGACCACGGAAGCCTATGGGGAGGAGAAAGCGGCCCCCCTGCTGCAGGCTCATCTCCATCACGACCTGGGGCGCTCGCTCATGACGAGGGGCGAGGAGCGTCAAGGGGGCCAGGCGCTGCGACGTGCCTTCGACGCGTACCGCGATCTGGGAGCGACGGTATTCGCGCGTAAGGCGGAGGCCGCTCTTCGTGGCGTGCCTGGCACAGGTAGTGGGGCATCGACTGCCATGTCCGCTCTCACAAGCCGGGAACGGGAGATCGCCAGACTCGTCGGGCGGGGTTTGACCAACCGAGAGATTGGCAGCTCACTGTACGTAACCGAGCGGACCGTCGCTTTTCACCTCACGAACATCTTCAACAAGCTGGGAGTGCGCGGCCGTAGGGAACTCCGCGACCTGGTGCAGTCCGTCTGACCGGGCCACGGTCGTTGGCGCCCACGGCTGGCGGCCGGCGCGCCGAAGCGCCTGGGGGGCGTAGCCGCCGGTCGGTCGGCTTCCCTTGGGACTACCTGCGAGTAACTGGCTGGAATGCGCAGGCCGCTGGAACGAGATCGCGACAAGGATGAGGTGGCGTCGCTATGGAAGGTGACCCCGGTCATCCTCCGGCGGCAGCCCTGCTTCGCACTGAGGCAGGGCGCCCGCCCCCCTATTCCGAGAGTGGAGGGGCGGGCGTATTCAGACAATGCGCCCCGACGAGCGCGTCCACCTGATGCAGAAGCCGGTCATGAGCACATTTCCGCATCATCATGGAGACTCGTGGCGGCCGAGCAGGGAGAGCAATGACGTTCATGCGCGCTGTCGAGGTGGCAGCACCCGGCCAGAAGTTTGAGATCACAGGAAGGGAGGTGCCGGAGCCCGGTACGGGGCGGGCACGAATCGTCGTGGAAGCGTGCGGTATCTGCCATACAGATGCCGCGCTGGTTTACGGGTGGCCATGAGATCGCAGGCCACATTGATGCCCTCGGCCCGGGGACCAAGGGGTGGGCGGTCGGCGACCGCGTAGGCGTGGGCTGGTTCGGCGGCAGCTGTGGGCAGTGCAGGACGTGCCGGGAAGGTGATTTTGTACTCTGCGCCGACCTGCAGGTACCCGGTCTGTCCTACCCCGGAGGTTTCGCCGACTCCATTGTTGTACCCGTGGACGCGATGGCGAGAGTCCCCGATGAGCTCACGGCTGCAGAAGCCGCACCACTGATGTGCGCAGGCACCACGACCCTTAATGCCCTGGTCGGCAGGGAAGCACGCCCCGGTGATCTTGTGGCGGTGCTTGGGCTGGGCGGGCTGGGACACCTCGCCACGCAGTTCGCTGTAAAGCTCGGCTTTCGGACTGCGGTGATTGGGCGTGGAAAGGATGACGAACCTCTGGCGCGCACACTGGGCGCTCACCACTACATTGACAACGCCGAGGAGGATCCGGCGGCCGCCCTTTCAGGCATGGGCGGTGCAAGTCTCATCGTAGCGACTGCTCCCAATGCCGACGCGATGAGCGCGACGATTGATGGCCTCGCCCCCCGCGGCCAGCTGGTGCTCGTCGGGGCCACGCCCGATCCCCTGAAGGTGAATCCTCTGCAGCTCATCGGCGGCAGCCGCACGGTCGTCGGTCACAGCGCAGGTACGGCACGTGACGCCGAGCGGACGATGGCCTTCGCCGCAGTCACTGGCGTCCGGCCGATGGTGGAGACGGTGGCTATGGAGGACATCGGCGCAGCGTTCGAACGGATGCTCGGCGGCGCCGCGCGCTTCCGCATGGTGCTCGTTACGGGCAATCACTCGTCAGCTGTCTGACCACGGCTCAGGCCGGCGCAGTGGGGAGCCGCGCAACTGCCTACTTCCCGGCCGGATGAAGTGCTGCGGCGGAGCCGCCGAGCCGCCCTTGACCAGGGCGGCTCGGTGGCTCCGTGAAGCGCCAGCGCCCTATCTGTAGCGGTACCCGCCTCTCCACGCGAGAAAAGTGCAGCCAGTGCCCCACACTCACCCGCTGCGACCGATGCATTTGAAGCACAACTCGGGTTTCACTTCTCCGCACGTGCGGCCGTTGCCAACCGCGTCAAGCTATCGGTTCACGGCGCTGAGGTTTCCGCACAGCGCTCGGTCGGCAATCGCGGGCCGCACCGCCGTTGCAGACAGAGTGAGAGCATGGGGACTGGATCACGACCTCCAGGAGCCGGCCTCTCTCGTGGTGAGCGAACTGGTGGGCAATGCTGTGAGGCACGCTACGGGCCCCATGCACGTGTTGGCAGCCTGCGGTCCCGACTGGCTCGACCTGGCAGTCAGTGACGGCGGAGCTGTTTTCACTCCCCCGGCCGCTCAGTCGACGCTGCTCGAATCCGGCCGCGGCCTGCTCCTGGTCGACGCGATGAGCAGTGCGTGGGCTGTCCTGCCCGAAGCGGGCGGCAAGACTGTGGCCGTACGCCTGCCGGCCGACGCTCCGCAACCTGAGTGGCTTCCCGGAGGAGGTCCTCCCTGTGAGGCAAGACTTCCTGCGGCCATCGGCTTCATGCAGTGGGCTCGTGAGGGAGTGTGAAGGATCGACAACGGTAGCCGAGCGCGACCATGAGGAGGGGGAGGTGTTCGGCCGAACGGTGTCCCACCAGGCCCTGCCCAGCCGATCAGGGAACGCTGCGCGTCGACAGGCCCACTCCCACCGAAGAGCAGCGGATCCCCCAGCTGGCAGTGGCCACATATTCGGCATCAAACGGTTGTGTGTGCTTCCCGCAGATTTCTGCGTCAGACCATGATCGGCGGCGCGTCGGCGAGCCCCAAGTGTCGGCCCAACGACCGGGTCGGCCGCCACGCTCAGCCCCGTCTGGCCGAAGTTGTGGCGGACGGGCGGGACCAGCGGTGCAACAAGCTGCGTCAACATCAGTGAGGGCCGCACGGAACTGCGGTTGACAAATCTGTGGGAACGGGCCGGGTCTCAGTGCGCGGGTTCTGCTCCCTCACGTACATCGGCTGCTGGTTTCTGCTCCCCGAGCAAGAGGCAGGTCACCGTGCAACTGTCCAAGGTGAACAGGCGGTTCCGCCGTGGGGTGCGCGGTGGCCCTGACCCAGCATGATGTGCTTCGTCTGCTTGAATGACTGCGTTCGGCCGGGCACCGGAAGATCGAAGAGGAAGGTGTCCGGACCTGCGCCACCCTCGACGAACACCTCGACACGTTTTGAAGCCGGGCCCTCGATCACATCCGGTTCACCTCGTCCTCGACGCCACCTGCGTCAAGGCCGCGCCGGCCACCGGGTCGTCTCTCAGGCGGCCGTCACCGACCGCGCCGCATACCCAACCGCGATCACACCGACAAAGTGCCCGACGGGGTCTTCCCGGACTGCAACCAACGGCACGAGTGACGTCGGCAACGAAGTCGCCATCCTCTCCGGACGCCAGCAAGCAACGGAAAATCTTGGCACCCACCAGCAACCTCGGGCGGGGCCAGACGTCTATCGGGGCGAAGGCGTCGCCTTCAGCCACACCTAGCCATCGTCGAATGACATGATCCAAGGAGCGGTATGTCCGCACGACACGTCACAATACGCCCCTCTCTTCACAGCAAGCTGCGCACCACTGTGGGAGCGTCGACTGCCGCCGCCGCGCTGATCCTCGGCGGCGCCCTGACATCGCACGCCAGCGGGTCCAAGCCCGGGTCCAAGCCGGCCCCCGCCACCGCTGCGGACAGTGCTGCCGCCCCCGAGTCTCGCCCCGCGGACAGTACAACCACCCCCAAGTCCCTCCCCGCGGACAGTACAACCACCCCCAAGTCCCTCCCCGCGGACAGTACAACCACCCCCAAGTCCCTCCCCGCCCAGGCACCTACCCACATGTGGGCGCCGGGACAGTAGCAGCTGTTACAGAAAGGGGCTGCCGGGAGTGTCACCCCGGCAGCCCCCGCCGACCCTCAGGAGAGTCATGAGGACAGCGATATATCCAGTCGTCCCCAGCCCTGCCTCGGCGCGTGCCGCCCAGGGCGTACCCCGCCGAGGGTGGCAATGGCTGCTGCGTGGCCTGTCGGAGCGCCATGATGAACCGATCCAACTGGCAACGACACAGTCCGTGATCACACACTCAGTGCACCCCGAGGACGGCTCCGCCGGCATCGACGAGCTCTACCACCATCGCCGCCTGGACCTCGTCCGTCTCGCGCTGCTCCTCGTCGACGATCTACCCACCGCCGAGGACGTGGTGCAGGACTCCTTCGCCGCGCTCTTCCGGCGGCACGGAGCCGGACTGCTGCACGTGAGCGACCCGGAGGCCTACGTCCGAACAAGCGTGGTCAACGGCGCGCGTTCAGTGCTGCGCCGCCGCAGGACCGCGCGCGCGTACGTACCCGAGCGGGAACGGCACGCCCCACCCGCCGAAGAACACGTACTGCTTGGCGAGGAACACCAGGAAGTACTCAAAGCCCTGCGCCAGCTCACCCGGCGCCAGCGCGAGGTGCTGGTCCTGCGCTACTGGTCCAACCTCAGCGAGGCACAGATAGCCGACACCCTCGGGGTGTCGCGCGGGACAGTCAAATCCACGGCCAAGCGGGCGCTGGACGCCCTTGGTAAACAGTTGGGAGTCTCTCGATGAAGGGACGCAGCACCCAGCTCGACCGGGATCAAGAAGCGCTCGAACTCCGGCTCCTGGCTGCCCTGCAAGCCCGGGCTCACAGTGTCAGCCTGCGCGATCTGCGGCCCGCACGCCCCCCGTCCGAGGCTGGCCGACGCCGCTTCCCAACCACCACCACGCTGGCCCTGCTCGTTCTGGCAGCCGCGGTCGCCAGCGTTGTGCTCGGCGTGGGCCAACAACAGCAGCCACAGCCGGCCAGGCCCGCGAGTCCGTCAGCGCCGCCATCGCCGAGCGACGAATCCCATACGTCGCCGTCGTCGTCGCCGTCGGTGCTGCCGCCGCCGGTGCTGCCGTCTCTGTCGTCCCTGCCCAAAGACACCGGTAGGAAATAACCTGCTCGGCTTCACTCCGCGCCAGCAGAACCCGCACGGAAGCACAGCCGCAGGGCCTGGAACCGGGTAGTGGAGACGGTCTACCAGCCGCTCGGCGGGACTTTGATCTTGTGGACCAGAGCGATCAGCAAGTCGCGCTCACCATCGGAAATCCGAGGGGTACATCTTGATCGCTCGCGACCGCCACGCACGTGCCGGGCAGAACGGTCAGGGTGTCGGTGTAGCGGGCGTCCATGCTCGCGTTGGAGAGGTAGCGGCGGGGAAACGTGATCCATTCGTCGTGAAGTTCGGCCAGGACCGCGGTGGCGAGGCGCAGGACGGAGTCGGGTTCGGGAAGACCTGGACGGCGTCGGTGCGGCGTTTGATCTCCCTATTCAGCCGAAGACGCTTTGCTGCCCCGTTCACTCGGAGCACAGGAGCGGAGTGTGTACGCGCAGCCCGTTGATGGGATGCTTCGGCCTCATGAGTCGATCGAGTGACACGGGTCACACCCCTTCGTGGCAGGCTAGGTATTCACCCTGATGCCGGCAGCAATGTCACTGGCGCACGGTGAGGTGTGGGACGGCCCTGCCCCACGGCCCACTGATCACGGCGAATGACGGTGTCCCCTCCAGGCGCCTTGAGCTGTGCCCACCGACCTTGGGACTGCTGAGCCGCCGCAACATACCCGAGCAAAGGCACGGTGAGTCACCAACAAGTCGTCGGACGCGCATATCCACGCAGCTGTGCCCGACCCACCCTACGGCCTCGTCCGACACAGGCATGCAACCGAAGCGGTGCCCAGCTTCCATACGTTGCCGATAAGCCCACTGACATCCCATTGATGCTGGCCAGTCGGCGCAGAGACTGCCGCAGGACGTCAGGAGGAGCGGCAGATCGTGATGCTGCACGAGTGATGAAGGTAGGCCCTTCGGAGCCGCCCTGCGGGGGGAGGCTTCAAACCGCCACATGCTGCGGAAGCGGTGACGCGACCGTGGTGAGCGATGCGGAAAAGGCGTCCAAGAGGCGTCAGGTGGGGATCAGGAAGACGGAGCGCGAATCCCCGTCAAGGGGGACGCTGTTGACGCGTCGTTAAGGATGAAGCGGCATCAAAACCGGGGGTTACTTTTTGCCCCGGGATGAGCCTGGCGGATACCCGATCTACTGGCCAGGTGGTGCCCGGCGTAGAGGCGACGTGATCCTGGTCTGCGGCACTCGTGCGGAACG
>NZ_JBEZKA010000074.1:0-9051 GCF_040651435.1 Streptomyces sp. NPDC048479 | reverse complement strand
CCACCGGGCGATCGTCCGCTACATCGAGATGTTCTACAATCGAAAACGCCTCCACTCCGGACTCGGCTACAAGACTCCCGCAGAAGTCCACGCCGTGTACGAGGAGTTGCAGGCAGCGGCATAAGGAGAACCCTCAACACCGCTGTCCGAGAAGCGCGGGACCCCTCAACAGGGCGTGCCCCAGCGATGCCCGCAGGGTTCCCCGCGGCGTCGACACGTCGTACCAACTCCGGCCGCCAGGCCATCCGAGCTCCTCGACGGGATCGACCATCCTGCCAGAAAGGTTCTCCACTCTTGGACGAGAGGGATTTGGTCGACCTCTTCCGCACGGTCCTCGACTCTGCCCCATGTGCCTGGTGAAAAGGGAGCGAGCTTGCAGGTCCGAGCCACGTGGGCCGGGGCAGGCCCGGTCCAGGATGCATGTCCTGCCCGACGCGGACGGGGGCTGGCGACGTGGCTCCAGGCGAGGAAGCACCCCAACTACGATCTTGACCGGGTCATGACGTCTCGCTCTTGGGCCGGCTCACTCTGCGGATGGCCAGCCTCCACACTTAGTGGTCGACGAGCATCGGGCCCCGTAACTGAAACATTGTGTTGCAATAATATCCTGAAGTGGTACTCTGATCACGCATTAGTCATGGCGCCAGCGCAGCTTCGTGCTTCATGTCCATCTGGCGCCGACGCTAGCCCCACGAAGGTGAGCAGAGATGCCACAGTCTGGATACACGGGTTCAGGATCAGCAGAACGTCTCCGTGCGGCTTTTCGAGCCGGCCGCACACGTCCTCTTGAATGGCGAATCAAGCAGCTCCGGTGTCTCGAGGCGATGCTGGTCGAACAAGAAGGGCCCTTGATCAAGGCCCTGGCCGCCGACGTAGCCAAGCCGGAGATCGAGGGTTGGGCATCAGAGCTTGCTTCCACAATGGGCGAAGTGCGGCTGGCCCGTAGAAAGCTCAAGAGCTGGGCCAAGGACCGCCGACTAGCCATTCCGGCGAGCCACCGACCTGGCCGCGCGTGGGTGCACAGTGAGCCTCTCGGCGTCGCCCTGATCATCGGACCATGGAACTTCCCAATCCAGCTTTTGCTCAGCCCGTTGGCCGGAGCCATCGCGGCTGGTAACTGCGCTGTAATCAAGCCGAGTGAGCTTGCACCGGAGACGTCTGCAGCGCTCGCTCAGTTTCTGCCCCAGTACCTGGATGATTCGGCATTCGAGGTCGTAGAAGGCGGCGTCGAAGCATCAACCGATCTGCTCGCGCAGAAGTGGGACCACATTTTCTACACCGGCAACGGAGTCGTGGGCCGGATCGTTGCCCAAGCGGCCGCTCGCAACCTCACCCCCACCACACTGGAGCTGGGGGGTAAGAGCCCCGTGGTCGTGGCTTCCGACGCGGATCTTCGGGTGGCAGCACGACGGATCGCCTGGGGTCGCTTCTTCAACGCCGGCCAGGTCTGCATGGCACCGGACTATGTCTTGGTGGAAAGCTCGGTACGGAAGAACTTCGTAGAAGAGGTCGCCCGGGCGGTGGCAACGTTCTACGGGGCCGACCCTACGAGATCCCCCGATTTCGGGCGCATCGTCAACCAGCATCACTTTGAGCGCGTCACCGGTCTCATCGACGCAGGGGGGTACGAACGACTCGCGATGGGAGGCCAGCGAGACGCCGTAACCCGCTACATCGCGCCTACCGTTCTCGACGGTGTTGACGACGGGGCTCCCGTGATGGCGGAGGAGATCTTTGGACCTGTGCTGCCCATCAGGCCGGTACGCGACGTGAGGGAAGCGGTGGAATACGTCAACGCGCGCCCCAAGCCATTGGCCGCATACGTGTTCACCAGTTCGCGGGACACAGCGCGCTTGGTGGAGCGGAGAACATCTTCCGGTGCTCTCGGCGTCAACAACGTCGTGTTGCACGCCACAGCTCCGCACCTGCCCTTCGGCGGCGTGGGGGAGAGCGGAATGGGGTCGTACCATGGGCGATGGGGCTTCGACACATTCAGCCACCAGAAGGCAGTGCTCACCAAGTCCACTCGACTGGACGTCCCGCTGGCTTACCCTCCCTACACTGAACGCAAGTCGCGTCTGGTCCGGCGCCTCCTCTAAGGGGTCCTTTCAGAAAGCTGGATTCTTGCGGGCGAGGGTCATGCAGTGAGCGAGCTGGAGGAAGGCGTCGTGCATGTCGTCTCGGGTCTCCCAGCGTGTCCGTAGGCGGCGGGGGCCGTGGAGCCAGGCAATGGCGGACTCGGCAACCCACCGGACGCGACCCAGGCCCGAACCGTGTGGCTGTCCGCGCCGCGCGATCTTCGGGACGATGCCACGCTCGCGCAGCCGACGGCGGTAGATGTCGTGGTCGTAGCCGCGGTCGGCATATAACGTGCGGGGCTTACGCCGGGGCCGGCCCCGCTTGCCCCGCACGGACGGCAGCCCATCGACCAGGGGCAGAAGCTGGGTGACGTCGTTGCGGTGACCACCGGTCAGGGACACGCGCAACGGGGTGCCACGGGCATCGGTCAGGACGTGGTGTTTCGAGCCCGGCCGTGCGCGGTCAACCGGGCTCGGGCCGACTTTTGGGCTGCTTCGCCCCCGCTTGGCCTGCACGTGCGAGGCGTCGATCGTGGCGCCGGAGAAGTCGAGGCGGTCAGCCGCCCTCAACCGGTCCAGCAGCACCCGCTGGAGCTCCTCCCACACCCCGGCCTCCTGCCATTCGGCCAGCCGCCGCCAGCAGGTAGGACCCGAACCGAATCCCAACTCCTGCGGCAAGAACTCCCACTGGACACCGGTGTAGAGGACGAACAGCACACCCTGCAGCGTCTTGCGGTCATCGATCCGCTTGCGCCCCGGATGCCGAAACCGCCGTTCATGCTTCGGCAACAGCGGCTCGATCACCGCCCACAACTCGTCGCTGACCTCCCACGGCTTCCGCCGCGCCATGGTCACACCCCACAAAACACGGGAACACATACACCTACACCGTGCCACAGCGAGATCATTCTGCAAGGACTCCTAAGGGGTCCTTTCAGAAAGCTGGATTCTTGCGGGCGAGGGTCATGCAGTGAGCGAGCTGGAGGAAGGCGTCGTGCATGTCGTCTCGGGTCTCCCAGCGTGTCCGTAGGCGGCGGGGGCCGTGGAGCCAGGCAATGGCGGACTCGGCAACCCACCGGACGCGACCCAGGCCCGAACCGTGTGGCTGTCCGCGCCGCGCGATCTTCGGGACGATGCCACGCTCGCGCAGCCGACGGCGGTAGATGTCGTGGTCGTAGCCGCGGTCGGCATATAACGTGCGGGGCTTACGCCGGGGCCGGCCCCGCTTGCCCCGCACGGACGGCAGCCCATCGACCAGGGGCAGAAGCTGGGTGACGTCGTTGCGGTGACCACCGGTCAGGGACACGCGCAACGGGGTGCCACGGGCATCGGTCAGGACGTGGTGTTTCGAGCCCGGCCGTGCGCGGTCAACCGGGCTCGGGCCGACTTTTGGGCTGCTTCGCCCCCGCTTGGCCTGCACGTGCGAGGCGTCGATCGTGGCGCCGGAGAAGTCGAGGCGGTCAGCCGCCCTCAACCGGTCCAGCAGCACCCGCTGGAGCTCCTCCCACACCCCGGCCTCCTGCCATTCGGCCAGCCGCCGCCAGCAGGTAGGACCCGAACCGAATCCCAACTCCTGCGGCAAGAACTCCCACTGGACACCGGTGTAGAGGACGAACAGCACACCCTGCAGCGTCTTGCGGTCATCGATCCGCTTGCGCCCCGGATGCCGAAACCGCCGTTCATGCTTCGGCAACAGCGGCTCGATCACCGCCCACAACTCGTCGCTGACCTCCCACGGCTTCCGCCGCGCCATGGTCACACCCCACAAAACACGGGAACACATACACCTACACCGTGCCACAGCGAGATCATTCTGCAAGGACTCCTAAGGCGGTGTTCGCCGTCGGGCACCCCGGCGTGGTGTGGGGTGCCCGACGGCGAAGGTAGCGAGAGTTCTTGCCGTCTGGAGCCACCAACGGACTGGCGCTACCAGCGGTCTGAGACCCTCTCCGGTCCGGGGTAGTACTGTGCCTCCTCTTCTCTGTTTCGCGGATGGTTCGGGTTGAGGAACCACTTGCGGGCCGAGACGAGCCACCAGGTGCCGGCGAAGCCGACCACCACCGCGACCGCGATCGGGGCGTAGTTGAAGGTCTCAGGGGTTATGGGGCTGACCTGGGGCAGCATGAACAGGATCGTGATCACGGCGACCCAGCCGATCGCGATCACTCCCGTGGGCTTTGACCAGCGTCCCAGGTGCCAGGGACCGCGCTCGAATCTCCGGCCCAGTCGTAGCCGAAGGAAGGTAGGGACGGCGTACGCGATGTAGAGGCCGACCGTGGCGATCGAGGTGACAGCCGCATAGGCGCTGACGTTGACCAGATAGGGCAGGCCAAGGAGGAAAGCGCCGCTCGCAGCGAGCCATACCGCGTTGGTCGGGGTGC
Source organism: Streptomyces sp. NPDC048479 (assembly GCF_040651435.1). NCBI lineage: Bacteria > Bacillati > Actinomycetota > Actinomycetes > Kitasatosporales > Streptomycetaceae > Streptomyces > Streptomyces sp. NPDC048479. The sequence continues at coordinate 4,592 of NZ_JBEZKA010000074.1, read as the reverse complement.
GGGTGGCAGGGTTGATCCGATGCCAGACGCGGGAGAACGGCAGGGCTCCGTCTCGGGAAAAGGCGTAGATCATCCGGGAGTTGGCGGTAACGGATGCCATGCCGCAGAACAGCTGGGCGCCGATGATCACCAGCAGGAGCGCCGTGCCGGTGCTCGCACCGAGGGCGTCCATGAGAATCTGCGCCGGCGGGACCCCGCTCTCGGAGTTCAGTGCACCGTCATAACTCTGGATTGCGAACGTCATGCCAGTCAGTAGCAGGAAGCCTGCGATCCAGGAGATCCAGATGGAGCGAACAATGCCCCGCGGACCGGCGATGGAGGCGTCGTTGGTCTCTTCGGTCATGTGCGCCGAGGCGTCGTAGCCCGTGAAGGTGTACTGAGCCATCAGCAGGGCAAGCAGCCCCACGTACAGACCGGAGCCCCATCCAGTGTTGTTCACGAAGTGAGTGAAGACGAAGGATGGCGACTGGAGATCATCAGGAACGAAGACCAGGGCGCCCACGATCAGCACCACACCGATGAGGTGCCACCAGACGCTCACGCTGTTCAGTACGGCCACGATCCGCACGCCGAAAGTGTTCAGCATGGCGTGCAGCAGCAGGATCAGCCCGAAGAGGAGCATGGTGTGGCCAGGGGTCGCAGCGTACCCGACCTGGAGGTCCAGGTAGGCGTTGAGAAAGGACGCCGCCCCGAAGTCGACACCAGCAGTGACCGCAACTTGGCCCAGTACGTTGAACCAACCGGTGAACCACGCCCATGCGGCCCGGCTGCGTTCCGGGGCCATGCGGAAGGCCCAGAAGTACAGGCCGGCAGAGGTCGGATAGCTGCTGCACACCTCTGCCATGGCGAGACCGACGAACAACGTCATCAGGCCTACGAGAACCCATCCCCACATGATCATAGCGGGGCCACCGGTGTTCATGCCGAAGCCGTAAAGGGTCATGCACCCGGACAGGACGGAGATGATCGTAAAGGAGACTGCGAAGTTCGCGAAGCCCGACATGCTTCGTGCAAGGGTCTGCCTGTAGCCGAGTTGGGCGAGCCTTTCCTCATCGGTGGCGCTGGGAACGTCGAGTGGCACAGGAGGTCCTTTTCTGTCGGTTCCGGGAGAGGAACGGTTTACGGAGCGTTCGGAAAGCAATGCCGCTGACGCGGAGGACAGGCGGAGGCGTGACAGCCTTAGCGGTGCGGGGGGCGGCGTGGCGTGATCGCTTTCAGCGCCCACGCCCTGTGGCGTAGGAAGAGCTGCTCAGGCTCTCCGCAGTAGGACCAAGGCAGATCGGTGGCGTACGGCCCGATTGCTTCGAAGACCTCGAAGGCCTCGGCGTGGCGGCCCGCAAAGCTGAGGGCGTGCGCCAGATAGTTGGCGTCGTCGGCGAACTGGGCGTGTGGACGTGGAGAGCGGTGGCGCCACCATCGATCCAGCACTCGGTCGATGTGTGGGCACTCAAGCCACGGATGAATGGCCGTGCCGTAGCCGCGCGCGTTTGTTTCAAGGCGATGTCGATGGCTTTCGGCAACCGCCATCAGCGGTAGCGCAGCGATCGGCAGCCCGAGCGGGGCACTCTCAGCCGTGTCTAGCGCCCAGTCGAACATCTCGCCGATGGAGCCTTGATTGCGCTGGAAGAGGTAGGTGAGGACCTCGTGGTGCGCTTCGCGGTTGAAGGGGTCACGAGCAATGACCTGATCCCAGGTGTGCTCAACAGATGGCCAATGGGGTGCGTGTACGCGTAGCAGCGCCAGCAGAACGACCCAGGGGGAAGGATCTGCTTGGTTCGCCTCGGCAGCCAGTGTGCAGGTCTTCCACGCCTGCTCCATCAACTCTCGGCCCTCATGAGGCCCAACGTCTATGGAACGCAGGGCTAGCACATGGGACAGCAAGGCCAAGGCGTCGGCCGACCGCGGTTCGGCACTGCACCAGGTCTCGGCATAGCGCAAACGCATCCCGGCGAGGGCGAGGACTTGCAGGCGGAAGATACGCCGGTCCCAGTCCTGCCCGGTGGCCGCAAGGAGGTCGCGAGGACCCTCCCACCGCCCCATCGCCGCGTCCTGCAGGGCCGCCCGCAACGGGGCGTCATCACGGGCTGGGTGCCGATCGAGGGTAGGCGTTCCGGAATCGGTAGTGCCGCCGCGCCGTGACGTTCGGCCGGCTCTGCGGTACTCCATTCCTGGCGTCCTTTCCCGCCTGGGGTGGCGGCAATTCGTCAAGGCGTAGCCCTCGGCGTGACCGACAGGAGCGCCGGGGCGTGACGCGGCCATGCCATCGACATGGACGCGCCGCTGACGCAGCACAAGACAGTGTGTGGGTGGGCGTAGGGCGACAAGTGGGCCGCGAGAAGTCCCACTTCCCGCCACGGGTGCGCACGGTCACCGGGAAGTGTTGCCTCGTCGGATGCCGGAGGTGCGGGAACGGCTCACTATGCGGACTGTTCCATCAGTCAGCGCAGAACTGCCGGGCAACACCAACCTATCGGCAGACCCTGCAGGCCGATGCCCCGCTCGGTGTTAGACGTGGCTGACATAGCGTCTGATCAACGCGCATCCAGGCCGAGTCATAGTTCCTGACAGCCCCTCATGATCAGGTCATGCGTCTCCTCCACATCGAGGGAACCAGTGCCCTAGCGGCGTAGCGTCGTTCGCTTCGGGGGAATCCTTGCAGCCGAGCACTCCAGAACACCTGTGAGAAATTGACAGTTACTTCCCAGTCACTCGACGTCAGCCGCCCACACCACATCCCGGTGGAGAGCCAGCGATTGCATGCGGGAACTGACCTGCTGCCCCAGGGCAGAAGGGGGATGAACGTCGTTGGCCCCTCAAGACTCGCCGTACTACCGTCAAGGACTGACAAGCGATCGAAGGCCTTCTGCGCCCGAGTTGATGCAACGATGGCCGCGTCGTTTGCCCAAGCCCCGGCGTCTCAGAGGGCGTTTAATGTAGGCGGAATGCCCTTTATCTCCTAGTAGATCCCTCGCCAGGTGGGGGTGCTCTCGTCCGTTATGCGCTTGGTGAGGTTGTCGATCGAGGCGAGATGGATCATCGCCTCGGAGCTGGCGGTGAGGGTCTCGTAGTCGCGGGCCAGGCGCCGGCGCATCATGATCCATCCCAGACTCCGCTCCACGACCCAGCGCCTTTTGACGACGTGAAAGCCGCGGACTCCCGGCTTTCTGTCGACGACTTCGACATCGATTCCGAGGCTCGCGCCGTGCTCCACGACGGCGTTCTTGAAACCGGTGTCGACCCAGCTCTTGGAGATGGTCGGGTAGGTCTTCTTGGCTTGGTCGAGGAGTTGTATTCCCACGGCGTTTTCCGAGAGGCTCGCGGGGTAACGGTCACGGCGAGGAGGAGCCCGATCGTGTCGGTGAGGATGCCTCGCTTCCTGCCGACGATCTTCTTCCCGGCATCTGTTCCCTGGCTGTTCAGGGGCACGTTGGTGGAGGTCTTGACGCTCTGGGTGTCGATCACGGATGCGGTCGGTTCGGGCTTGCGCCCCCCTTCACTCGGGCCAGTCCGGTGAGGTCATAGTTGAGCTGGGCGAAGATTCCCTCGTCGCGCCAGGCGGCGTAGTAGGCGTACACGGTGCCGTGGTTCGGGAAGTCGTGCGGGAGGTATTTCCAGGGGATTCCCGTGCGATTGACGTAGAGGATCGCGTTGAACACATCGCGTAATTCGACTTTGGCCGGCTGCCCCGTCGGCCTACGGTCGAGCCGGGCCTTCCTCCAGGCCGTCAACGTCGGCTCGATCAAGGCCCACCGGGCGTCGGACAGGTCGCTGGGGTACGGCTTGCGGGGGTTCACGGCACAGCGTGAGTACGAACAGGCCGGAGGATTCGATTCCACTGACCATCGGGCGGTTCCGTGGCAATTTCAAACCAGACGGACTCCCGGGCATGGAAGTGAATGAGATGGACAGCCGAGGTCCCGGGCCGGGAGATGACATTCACTACCTACCGATTGAAAGCCCTCAAAGTAGGACAGGAGCGTAAGCCGCATATCGGATCAAGTTTGGGTAAACGCCCTCTCAGAGGGCGGTTCGTGAGTTGATGTCCATTTCTGGGTGAGGCTGGGGCAGGGCTGCTGGTCGCGGTGCTCGGTCGGCTACTGGTTCCTGGTGAAGCTGCCGCGTCGACCTCGGTGAGGACATCGAGCTTGACCAGGCGTTTCAGCTTGGCGCGGGTGCCCTCGATGTTCTTCGGCAGCAGTGCGTGGTCGAGGGCTTCGCAGACGTCGCGGGCCCGGAGGGGGCCGGTGGCCTCGTTGAAGACGGCGAGGATGCGGGGGTAGTCCGGGTGCTCGGGCAGGTCGGGCGAAACCGGGTGGGCGGGGAGCCGTTCGCTGAGGGCGGTGACGGTCTTCCGGGTGATGGCGAGGTGCTCGAGGTGGGTCTCGGCTTCCCGTAGCCGAGCCTGCAGTTCGGTGATCTGCGTGCGGAGGTCGTCGGCCAGGGCGCGGGCGGCTTCTTCCTGGATGTCGAGTGCGTCGAGCAGGGGCAGGATGTTCATGAGGCTGAACCTTTGGAGTGGACACCCTGACAATGGATCTTGATGGTCCAGGGAGGGATGTCCAGGTGGGACGCAAGTCTCCGTATCCGGAGGA
>NZ_JBEZKA010000073.1:0-9130 GCF_040651435.1 Streptomyces sp. NPDC048479 | reverse complement strand
ACCACACCAGCACACGAACCCGCCTCGACCAACAGCTGCGCCAACGCGACCCGATCCGCACCGGCCTCAACCACCACCCGCCGGACCTCAACACCCCGCTCAGCCAGCGCACCGACCACAGCCGAGTCGTCCACACCCCCGGCCGGCACCACTACCAGCCAAGAGCCGGACAACCGCGCCCCCGACGAGACCTCAGCCAGCGGCTTCCACGACACCCGGTAACGCCAACCATCCACCTCCGACTGGGTACGGCGTCGGCGACGCCACGCCGACAGAGCCGGCAGCACACTGCCCCACGCGTTCTCGTCGTCGACTTCCAAGGTGGCGGCCAGCGACTCCAGATCCTCGCGCTCCACCGCATCCCAGAAGCGAGCGTCCACCTCGTCAGCGACGCCGCTCTGCACCATGCCAGGTATCTGCAGCCAGTAGCGCTGCCGCTGGAAGGCGTACGTCGGCAGATCGACCCGCTGGGCACCCGTACCTACGAAGAACGCCTGCCAGTCGACAGCCACGCCACGGACGTGAACCTGGGCTATCGCGGTGGTTAGGGTCTCGGTCTCGGATCGGCCGTTCCGCAAGGCAGGCACGAAGGCCGCAGCGTCACCCGTCACACACTCCTGGGCCAGGGCGGACAGCACGCCGTCCGGGCCGAGTTCGACGTACGTGGTGACGCCGGAGGCCTCCAGAGCACGTACTCCGTCCAGGAACCGGACTGCCTCACGGACGTGCCGAACCCAGAAGTCGGCCGAACCCATCTCGTCCGAGACCAGGGCGCCCGTCAGATTCGACACGAGCGGGATGCGCGGAGACTCGTACGAGATGCCCTCAGCGACCGTACGGAAGGCGTCGAGCATGCCGTCCATGTGCGGCGAGTGGAACGCATGGCTCACCGACAGGCGCTTGGACTTGCGGCCCTGAACCTCGAAGGACTCCGCGATCGCAACCGCGGCATCCTCGTCACCCGCGATGACCACCGACTGCGGACCATTGATCGCCGCAACGCTCACCCGGTCCGTCAGCAGCGGCAGAACCTCGCCCTCCGACGCCTGCACCGCGATCATCACGCCACCCGTCGGCAGCGCCTGCATCAGCCGCCCACGAGCCGAAACCAGCGCACACGCATCCTCCAGCGAGAACACGCCGGCCACATGCGCGGCAGCGATCTCACCGATCGAATGCCCCGCCAGGAAGTCCGGCCGCAGACCCCACGACTCCACCAGCCGGAACAACGCCACCTCAACCGCAAACAACGCAGGCTGCGTGTACGCGGTCTGGTTGAGAGCATCACCGTCGTCCCCGAACAGGACGTCCTTCAGCGGCACTTCAAGATCCAGCCGGGCGGCCACCGCATCCAGCGCCTCCGCGAACACCGGATACGCCTCGTACAACTCACGCCCCATCCCCAGTCGCTGACTCCCCTGCCCCGTGAACAGAAACGCCAGCTTCCCGGCGACCGGCGAGCCCGTAACGATCCCCGCCGCCGAGCCACCCTCCGCCAGCGCCCCGAGCCTCGCCAGCAGACCCTCACGGTCCCCGCCCACCACCATCGCGCGGTCCTCGAACGACGCCCGCCCCACCGCCAGCGAGTAGCCGACGTCGACCTGACGCAGCTCGGGCGCGGAGAGCACGTACGACCGGAGCTGACGCGCCTGCGCCCGCAGCGCCTCCTCACCCTTCGCCGACAGCACCCACGGCGCCACCGGCAACGCGGTGGTCTCAGGTGCCGACGCCGCCTCAAGGGCAGGCCGCTGCTCAATGATCGTGTGAGCGTTCGTGCCGCTGATGCCGAACGACGACACGCCCGCCCGGCGCGGACGGCCGGTCTCCGGCCACTCCATCGTCTGCGTCAGCAGGGAGACTTCACCGGCCTCCCAGTCGACCTGGGGGGACGGCTCGTCGACGTGCAGGGTCTGTGGCAGCACCCCGTGCCTCATCGCCATGACCATCTTGATGATGCCCGCGACACCGGCAGCCGCCTGCGTGTGACCGATGTTCGACTTGATCGACCCGAGCCACAGCGGCCGGTCCGGCGACTTCTCCCGTCCGTACGTCGCGAGCAACGCCTGCGCCTCGATCGGGTCACCGAGCCTGGTGCCCGTACCGTGCGCCTCCACCGCGTCCACATCCGCGGCCGAAAGGCCCGCGCTTGCCAGCGCGGCACGGATCACCCGCTGCTGGGACGGACCGTTCGGCGCCGTCAGACCGTTACTCGCGCCGTCCTGGTTGATCGCCGACCCCCGCACGACCGCCAGCACCGGATGCCCGTTCCGCTCGGCGTCCGACAGCCGCTCCACCAGGAGCATGCCCGCGCCCTCGGCCCAGCCCGTACCGTCCGCCGCCGCCGCGAAGGACTTGCACCGGCCGTCGACCGACAGGCCGCGCTGGCGGCTGAAGTCGACGAAGGTCTCGGGGGTCGCCATGACCGCGACGCCGCCGGCCAGGGCCATCGTGCACTCGCCGCTGCGCAGTGCCTGGATCGCCCAGTGCAGCGCGACCAGCGACGACGAGCAGGCGGTGTCGACGGTGACCGCCGGGCCTTCCAGGCCGAAGGTGTAGGCGATCCGGCCGGAGGCGATGCTGCCGGCGTTGCCTGTGCCGAGGTATCCCTCGACGCCTTCGGGCAGCTCAAGGCCGCTGCCACCGTCACCGATGCCGGTCGCGTAGTCGTGGTACATGACGCCGGCGAAGACGCCCGTACGGCTGCCGCGCAGTGTCGCCGGGTCGATCCCGGCGCGTTCGAATGCCTCCCAGGACGTTTCGAGAAGCAGGCGCTGCTGCGGGTCCATCGCGAGCGCTTCACGCGGCGAGATCCCGAAGAATCCGGGGTCGAAGTCGGCCGCGTCGTGCAGGAAGCCGCCCTCGCGGGTGTACGACGTTCCGGCGTGGTCCGGGTCGGGGTGGTAGAGGGACTCCACGTTCCAGCCCCGGTCGGACGGGAAGGCGGTGATGCCGTCGCCGCCCGTGGAGACGAGCTGCCACAGGTCTTCCGGAGACCGTACGCCACCGGGGAAGCGGCAGCCCATGCCGACGATGACGATCGGGTCGTCGTCGGCCGTGGCCGTGGCCGTGGCCGTGGCCGTGGCGGACCGTGCAGGTGTCTGCCCGCGTACGGCGTCCTCGTGCGCGGTGGTTCCCGACAGCTCGGTAAGCAGGTGCCGGGCCAGCGCGACCGGCGTCGGGTAGTCGAAGACGAGGGTCGGTGAGAGCCTGAGGCCGGTCTCGGCCTTCAGGACATTGCGCAGCTCGACGGCCGTCAGGGAATCGAAGCCGAGCTCCTTGAACGCACGGTTCGCATCGACCCCCTGGCCCCCCGCGTGGCCGAGGACCGCGGCAACCCGCCCGCACACCAGGTCCAGCAGCATGTCCTCGCGCTCGACGGCCGGCAGGGCCGACAGCCGGGCCGTCAGAGGCGAACCGCCGTCCTTCGCCGCGCGCTGCTCGACCGCACGCCGCGACGGCACCCGTACGAGGGCGCGCAGCAGCGCCACGGTCTCGCCCGTGGAGACGGACTGGGCGCGCAGCACTGCAAGGTCGAGCCGCATCGGCAGCAGAACCGCCGCGTCCACCGTCATGGCAGTGTCGAAGAGCGCCAGGCCCTCGTCGCCGGAGAGCGCGCCGACGCCGTCCCGGGCGATGCGCCGCAGGTCGACCTCGTCGAGCCGCTGGGCCATGCCGCCCGTCTGCGGAGCCCACAGACCCCAGGCGAGCGAGGTGGCCTGCAGACCGTCCGCACGGCGCTGCTCGGCCAGTGCTTCGAGGAACGCGTTCGCCGCCGCGTAGTTCGCCTGCCCGGCCGCGCCGAACGCGGCGGCCGCGCCCGAGAAGAGGACGAACGCCGAGAGGCCGAGGTCCCGGGTGAGCTCATGCAGGTTCCAGGCCGCGTCCACCTTCGGGCGCAGCACGGCGGCAACCCGCTCAGGGGTGAGCGAGGCGATCACGCCGTCGTCCAGCACTCCAGCTGTGTGCACCACGGCGGTCAGCGGGTGCTCGGCGGGGATGTCCGCGAGCAGCGCGGCGAGCGCGTCCCGGTCGGCGGCGTCGCAGGCGACGAGGTCGGCCTGGGCTCCCAACTGTGTCAATTCGGCCAGCAGTTCGTCCGCACCGTCGGCGTCGGGACCCCGGCGGCTGGTGAGCAGCAGCCTCTTGACCCCGTACGCGGTCACCAGGTGGCGGGCGAACAGTCCGCCGAGAGTGCCGGTGGCGCCGGTCACCAGCACGGTGCCGGAGGGGTCACCGAGGGAGCCGAAAGGCTCGCGCGAACTGTCCGCCGACGGCACGCGCGCAAGGCGCGGCGCGCTGAGTGCCCCGCCCCGGATCGCCAACTCCGGTTCGTCCGAAGCCAATGCGGCAGGCACCATCGCGAGCGAGGCCGCCTCCCCGTCCAGATCGAGCATCAGCAACTGCCCGGGGTTCTCCGACTGCGCCGAGCGCAGCAGGCCCCGGACGGCGCTGCCCGCCAGGTCCGGCACGCCCGCGCCGGGCTCGGTGGCCACGGCGCCGGAAGTCAGCCACACGAGCCGCGTACCGGCGAACCGCTCGTCCGCCAGCCATGCCTGCACGACGGACAGCGCGCTCGTGACGGCCGCGTGTACGGAGGCTGCCGTGTCGTCCTGCTCCACGAGGGCGGTCAGGGGTACGAACACGGCGTCCGGCACCGGTTCGCCCGCCGCGAGCGCCGCGCCGAGCGCGGCGGCATCGGCGTACTCGGTCACCTGGACGCCCGAGGCTCCCAGACCCGGTTCATCCTGGCCCAGCACGGCCCACCGTCGGCCGGCGCCGTCGCTGCGCGGCGACGCAACGCCCGCCGAGGGCACCCACTCCACGCGGAACAGCGACTCCAGATGACCGCCGTCGGCAGCGCGTACCTGGTCGGCAGATGCGGTGCGCAGCGTCAGCGACTCCACGGCCGCCACCGGACGTCCGGTCTCGTCCGCCACCAGCAGTGCCAGGGTGTGCGGATCACTCGGGGTGTCCGGGGTCAGCCGCATCCTGAGTGAGGAGGCGCCCACCGCGTACAGCGAGACTCCGGCCCAGGAGAAGGGCAACAGGGCTCCGGTCGTTGCCTGTTCGGGGCCGTCATGGCCGATGGCGTGCAGACCGGCGTCCAGCAGGGCGGGGTGCAGCCCGAACCGGGCCGCCTCACGCCGTGCATCGTCCGGGAGCGCCACCTCGGTGAACAGCTCGCCGTCGCGCCGCCAGGCCGCCTTGAGCCCCTGGAACAGCGGTCCGTACACGACTCCGTCCGCGGCCAGCTCCTCGTACAGACCCCGCACGTCCACCGGCACGGCTCCGGTCGGCGGCCACGCGGCCAGCTCCCCGAACTCCCCCTCCGGTTCCTGTCGCGCCGCACCGGCGACCAGAACGCCGGAGGCGTGTCGCGTCCACGGCTCCTCCGCGAGTGCGTCCTGGCGGCGGGAGTGCACACTGAATGGCCGCTGCCCGGGTCCACTGGGCGCCTCGACGACGAGCTGGAGCCGTACGCCGCCCCGCTCGGGGACGACGAGCGGCGCTTCGAGCGTCAGCTCCTCCACCATGTCGCATCCGACCTGGTCACCGGCCCGGATCGCCAGGTCGACGAAGGCCGTGCCGGGCAGCAGGACGCTGCCGAGAATGGCGTGGTCGGCGAGCCAGGGGTGGGTGTCGAGCGACAGCCGCCCGGTGAAGAGCACCCCTTCGGAGTCGGCGAGCGCCACCGCCGCGCCCAGCAGCGGGTGCCCGGCGTCTCCGAGCCCGATCGCTTCGGGATCCCCGGTTGCGAAGGCGGCGGCGCTGGGCCAGTAGCGCTGCCGCTGGAAGGCGTAGGTGGGGAGGTCGACGCGCTGGGCGCCGGTGCCTGAGAAGTACGCGTCCCAGTCGACGGGGGTGCCGTGGACGTGGGCCCGGGCGAGGGCCGCGGTGACGGTCTCGGCCTCGGGGCGGCCGGAGCGGAGGACAGGCGCGAAGACGGTGTCCGCGTCTCCGGTCAGGCAGTCCTGAGCCAGGGCGGACAGCACGCCGTCCGGGCCGAGTTCGATGTACGTGGTAACGCCGGCGGCTTCCAGAGTGCAGATGCCGTCCAGGAACCGGACAGCCTCACGGACGTGCCGGACCCAGAAGTCGGCCGAACCCATCTCGTCCGAGACGAGGGTCCCGGTGAGGTTGGAGACCACCGGGATGCACGGAGACTCGTACGAGATGCCCTCGGCAACCGAACGGAAGGCATCGAGCATGCCATCCATGTGCGGCGAGTGGAACGCATGGCTCACCGACAGACGCTTGGACTTGCGGCCCTGAACCTCGAAGGACTCCGCGATCGCAACCGCGGCATCCTCGTCACCCGCGATGACCACCGACTGCGGACCATTGATGGCCGCAATGCTCACCCGGTCCGTCAGCAGAGGCAGAACCTCGTCCTCCGACGCCTGGACCGCAATCATCACGCCACCCGTCGGCAGCGCCTGCATCAACCGGCCACGAGCCGCCACCAACGCACACGCATCCTCCAGCGAGAACACACCCGCCACATGAGCTGCGGCGATCTCACCGATCGAGTGACCGGCCAGGAAATCGGGCCTGAGACCCCACGACTCGACCAGCCGGAACAACGCCACCTCAACCGCAAACAACGCAGGCTGCGTGTACGCGGTCTCGTTCAGGGCGTCGCCCTCGGCCGCGAACAGCACCTCCTTCAGCGGCACTTCGAGGTATCCGTCCACGTGCGCGCACACCGCGTCCAGCGCGTCCGCGAACACCGGATACACCTCGTACAGCTCACGCCCCATCCCCAACCGCTGACTCCCCTGCCCCGTGAACAGGAACGCCGTACGGCCGTCACTCACCGCCCCGGTGGTGATCCGAGGCGACGGCTCGCCGTCGGCCAGCCGCGTCAGTACGTCCAGGAGTTCCTGCGGGTCATCAGCAGCCAGCACAGCACGGTGGCCGAGATGCGCGCGTGCAGTGGCGAGGGAGAAGCCTAGGTCAGCGGTCGCAGGCCCATCGTTCTCCGCGGCCTCCAGGTGCGCGCGCAGGGCAGCTGCCTGTGCGCGCAGGGCCTCCGGGCTCTTCGCGGAGAGGAGGTACGGCAGCGGGAGCGCGGGTGCCGGTGCGGTCGGCGTGGACGGTACGGCCTCCGGGGCCTGCTCGATGATCGTGTGGGCGTTGGTGCCACTGATGCCGAAGGACGACACACCGGCTCGTCGCGGTCGGTCCACCTGAGGCCAGGCGGCCTGCTCGGTCAGCAGGGCGATGTCCCCGGCCGTCCAGTCGACGTGCGGGGTCGGCTCGTCGACGTGCAGGGTCTGCGGCAGCACCCCGTGCCGCATCGCCATGACCATCTTGATGATGCCCGCGACACCGGCAGCCGCTTGCGTATGCCCGATGTTGGACTTGATCGAGCCGAGCAGCAACGGCCGGCCGTCAGGCCGTCCCTGGCCGTAGGTGGCAAGCAGGGCCTGCGCCTCGATCGGGTCGCCGAGCTTGGTGCCCGTGCCGTGGGCCTCCACCACGTCCACGTCCGCGGCCGACAGTCCCGCGCCGGCGAGGGCGGCCCGGATGACGCGCTGCTGGGACGGGCCGTTCGGGGCAGTGAGTCCGTTGCTCGCACCGTCCTGGTTGACGGCGGAGCCTCGGACCACGGCAAGCACCGGGTGGCCGTTGCGCTGTGCATCGGACAGCCGCTCGACGAGCAGCATGCCGACGCCCTCGCCCCACCCCGTACCGTCCGCAGCCGCAGCGAACGCCTTGATACGGCCGTCCTCCGCAAGACCACGCTGACGGCTGAAGTCGACGAAATTCTCGGGCGTCGACATCACCGTCACGCCGCCGGCCAGCGCCATCGTGCACTCGCCCTGCCGCAGCGCCTGGATCGCCCAGTGCAGCGCGACCAGCGACGACGAGCAGGCGGTGTCGACAGTGACCGCCGGGCCTTCAAGGCCCAGGGCGTAGGAGACGCGGCCGGACATGACGCTGCCCGCGTTGCCCGTACCCAAGTGGCCTTCCAGGCCTTCCTGTTCGCGGGTGATGAGGGAGAGGTAGTCCTGGCCGTTGGTGCCGACGAAGACACCGGCCTGGCTGCCCCGCAGCGACGAGGGGTCGATCCCCGCCCGCTCGAATGCTTCCCAGGACGTTTCGAGGAGGAGCCGCTGCTGCGGGTCCATCGCCAGCGCCTCACGCGGCGAGATCCCGAAGAACCCGGGGTCGAAGTCCGCTGCCCCTTCGAAGAATCCACCTTCGCGGGTGTACGAGGTGCCCGGCTGGTCCGGGTCGGGGCTGTAGAGCCTGTCCAGGTCCCAGCCACGGTCGGCCGGGAAGGCGCCGACCGCGTCCGTGCCGTTCGCAAGCAGCTGCCACAGGTCTTCCGGGGTCCGTACTCCCCCGGGGAAACGGCAGCTCATCGCCACGATCGCAATCGGATCGTCGTCGGTGGCAGCCACGGCGGGCAAGACGGTGTCGGCGACGCGTACGCTGCCGACCAGCTCGCCCCCCAGGTACTCCGCGAGAGCGGCGGAGGTGGGGTAGTCATAGATGAGTGTGGCGGGGAGCTTCAGCTCGGTAGCCGCGCCCAGGCGGTTGCGCAGCTCGACCGCGGTCAGCGAGTCGAAGCCCAGCTCCTTGAACGCCCTCGCCGCGCCGACCGCTTCGAATCCGGCGTGGCCCAGCACGGCGGCGACGTGGGTACGGACCAGATCCAGCAGCTCTCGTTCCTGCTCGGCCGGCGCGAGGGCGGAAAGCCGCCCGGAGAGGGAGTACGGACCGTCGGCCTCGGGGGCCGCTTGCGCGCGGGCCTGCGTGGCGCGGACCTCGCGCAACTCGCTGAACAGCTGGCTGTGCCGTGCGGCGACGAAGCCCGAGAGGAATCGATCCCACTCCACGTCGGCCACGGTGAGAACGGCGTCGTCGGCACAGACGGACTGTCGGAGAGCGTGGATCGCCCGCTCCGCGTCCATCGGCGGTACACCGTCCCGGCGCATCCGCGCGTCCATCGCCTCGTCGGCGGCCATGCCGCCCTCGGCCCACGGGCCCCACGCGAGCGACGTGGCCGCGAGACCATCCGCACCACGCTGCTCGGCCAGAGCATCCAGGTAGGCGTTCGCGGCAGCATAGTTGGCCTGACCAGCAGCACCCACCGTGCCACTCATGGAAGAGAACAGCA
>NZ_JBEZKA010000072.1:0-9172 GCF_040651435.1 Streptomyces sp. NPDC048479 | reverse complement strand
CTACACCATGGGCCGGGCCGCCGAGATGCTCGGCACCACCCAGGGCTTCCTCCGCGCCATCGGCGAAGCCCGCCTCATCACCCCACTGCGCTCCGCGGGCGGCCACCGACGCTACTCCCGCTACCAACTGCGCATCGCCGCCCGCGCCCGGGAGCTCGTCGACCAGGGAACCCCCATCGAGGCCGCCTGCCGCATCGTCATTCTCGAAGACCAGCTCGAAGAAGCCCAGCGCATCAACGCCGAATACCGCCGCGCCGACGAAGTGGCGAATCCAACGGCCGCAGCCTGAGACGGCTCAGACCTGCAAATCCCCCAGGCGCTTCGCGGCCGCCCGCGCATGCTGCCCGGGACTCAAAGCGTTCCGGGCAACTTCGTCTTCCACGGCCCTGTCCAAGGGCCCGGAGTGATCACGCAGGCGCGGGCGGATCCGTGGCCAGTTCGTCCGCGTACTTGCCCGTGACCAGGTAGACCACGTGGCGCGCTACCGAGACGGCATGGTCGGCGAAACGCTCGTAATAACGGCCGACCAACGTGACGTCCACGGCCGTTTCCACACCATGCTGCCACCGGTCGTCCATCAGGTGCTGAAAGATCATGCGGTGCAGCTCGTCCATACGGTCGTCGTCCTTCTCCAGCTGCAGCGCAGCGTTGACGTCCTGGGTGACGATCACTTCGGCGGCCTGTGCCATCAGACGCTGCGCAAGCTGGCCCATCTCCAAAATGGTGCGGCGCAGATCGCCTGGCACCGCTCGTTCGGGATGGCGAAGCCGGGCCAGCTTGGCCACGTGCTGGGCAAGATCACCACAGCGCTCAAGATCCGCGCTCATGCGCAGCGAGGTGACCACGAGGCGCAGATCCGTGGCGACCGGCTGCTGCCGCGCCAGGACCGCGATCGCCCGGTGCTCCAGATCCCGCTGCAGAGCATCGACCGTGACATCGGCCGAGATCACACTCCCCGCGAGCTGCAGATCCGCATCCAGTAGAGCGCTGGTGGCCCGGCCCATGGCCGAACCGGCCAGGTGTGCCATTTCCACCAGACTGTCTCTGATCGACGCCAGCTCCTCGTGATAAGCCGCCCGCATAGGTTCTCACCTTCCAGTCCCTGCTCCGCCAGTCTCCACCGGGTGCCAGACGCGCACACTTCGCGCAGCCTTCACGGCCTTTCCCACCCCGGCAGACTGCTGCCCAGACGTCAAAACTCATCGATGTTGATCTGGTGAACGCCCCCACGCCTCCCGAAGAAACAGACACAGCCACCATTGGCGGACTGCCTACGGCTCGAGGTAGCTCTCGGCCACGCTGTCGTCGATCACCCATGAGCAGTGTGCCGGTGATGGGGATCTCGGCCGGGCAGTTCGGTGTCGCTGAGCCCGATGTGCCGGACGTAGTGCGCGAAGCTCTGCGTCTACCCGGCCTGGACATGGTGGGCTTCCACATCCACGCCGCCTCCAACAACCTCAACGCCGGCACCCAGGCCGCCTACCTGGGCTGGTGCGTGGACTGGAGCGCACAAACCGCCCGCGCCTGCGGCATTGACCTGCGCCACGTCGACATCGGCGGCGGAATCGGCGTCGCCTTCCAAGGCGAGAAGCCCTTCGACGTCGCCCGCTTCGGCGAGCTGGCCGCACGGACCGAGCCGCCAGCGGGAGTGAAGATTGTTCTGGAACCCGGCCGCTTCCTGGTCGCCGACTGCGGCTGGTACGCGGCCGAGGTGATCGATGTCAAAGCCTCCTATGGCGAGTGGTTCGTCGTCCTACGAGGCGGCATCAACCACTTCCAGCTGCCCACCTGCTGGGACATCGTCCACAACATCGCCGTCCTGCCCGTCGCGCCCTGGCCTGAAAATTGTCCCCGCCCCACCGCCGAGGACAGGCGGGTAGCCGTTGTGGGCGAACTGTGCCCCCCCCTCACGACATACTGCTGCGCGATGTCCGGGTCGACCGCGTACGCGCCGGAGACCTCGTCGTCTTCCCCTATGCGGGCTCCTACGGCTGGGAGTTCGCCGTACACCGCTTCCTCGGCCACCCAGTCGCTGAGCGACATCTCCTCTGAGGCGGGCGCTGCCCGTTGATCTGGACAGCCTTCATCGCGTCGCTGCTGAACTCCTTGTCGACTCCTTGCCGCCTTGCGAGTTCGAGGCGATCCGCTCGATCGGCGCCAAGCTGGACGTGGGCGCGGAGACGCTGCGCAAATGGGTTCGCCAGGCCGAGATCGACGGCGGCCGGCGGCCGGCGGCCGGGTACCACGACCGAGGAGTCCGCCGCGATGAGGGCCCTGAAGCGGAAGAATTCGGAGCTCAAGCGGGCCAACGAGATCCTGAAGGCCGCGGCGGGTTTCTTCGCGACCGAGCTCGACCGGCCACGCACACACGCTCGTAGCGTTCATCGACGAGCACCGGGACCGCTTCGGCGGAGTCGAGCCGATCTGCAGGATCCTCACCGAGCACGACTGCAGCATCCACCCGTCCACCTACTACGCCCAAGAAGGGGCAGCCGTCCGCCCGCGCGGTGCGGGATGCGGAGTTGACGCAGTTCATCAAGCAGATCCACGCCGACAACTACGACGTCTACGGTGAGGGCAGAACCGGCGACATCGCGTATTCAACTGTCGCCAAATCTCTGCCGAGACCAGCTTGCTGGTGACCGTGCGTGATCTCCATGAACCCAGCGAGGCGCGGCATGACGACGACGGCCGCCCGTGGGCTTACCTCAGCGACATCTTGCTAGCCGCTGACGCGCTGGCGCTCGCCGGTGATGGCCGCCTGCTGGACGTGGTCGAGGAGGCGGTGGTGGCGCGCGGCATGGGTGAAGTCGGGGACGGTGTGGGTGCCCTCAGTGAGGTCGGCACGCAGTTGGGCGTAGGCGTGGGCGACGGTGTAGGCCATGCTGTCGCGTGCGGTGGCGAGGGCGGGGACGTTCGCGTCGTAACGTGCTGGGACAGGCAGTTCGGCTAGTTCCGCGTTGTTCGCGCGGGCGCCGTGGATGGTGACCTGCCCAAACTGGAGGTGTCCGGAGTCGCCGGTGACGAGCAGGTCGCCCTCGGTCCCGTTGATCTCCCACAGGAAATTGGTAGCGGCGATCCCGCCGCGGAAGTGGACGGAGGCGACGGCGCCCGATTCGAGGGTTCCGGTCACGGCGATCTGGTCGTCGACATTTGTCGGCGCGGGTTGTCCGGTCTCCTCGTGGCGGACCTCGGTGCGTCGGGTGGCCGTCGTGGCGCTGAGTTCGGTGAACTCGCCCAGCACCGAGGCGAGTCCGTCGATGGTGTGGCCGAACGGGATGGACAGCATCGTCGCGCCGTTGGCACGGTCGAGCAGGTAGGCGCTGCGATTGTCAAACGTCGCGCCCCACTTCCGTCCCGAGGCGACGACGCTGGTGGAGAGCACCCGTCCGACGTAGCCGTCCGCGACCAGGTCGCGCAGGTAGCGGACCGGTGGCGCGGAGCGCGCCTGGAGCCCGACGAAGCCGCGCAGCTTCCGCGACTGCGCGAACGCGGCCATCTCCTCGGCCTCGGTGGTCCCGGTGCCCAGCGGCCACTCGCTCAGCACGGTCTTCCCGGCGGCCAGCGCGGACATGACCAGCTCCCGGTGATGCGGCACTTTCACGGTCACGACCACCAGGTCCACCTCGTCCCGCTCGACGAGTTCCTCGACGCTGCCGAACGCCAGCGGAACGCCGAACTCCTCTCCGGCGGCCTTCGCAGACTCGGCGCTGCTGGCGCTGAGGGCGCGCAGCTCGTAGGCGTCGGGTAGGGCGGCGAGGGCCGGGACGTGGGCCGTCCCCGCCCAGCCGCCGCTGGCGCTGAGCCCGACGATGCCGACGCCGATCGGGGCGGGCGAATCGGTCGCGGGCGTGGAGGCGTGTGTGAACGAAAGAGGGGAGGGCATAGCAGTTCCCTTCGCATGGCGGGTGCCACCGGCTGGTGATCACCACCGTATTCTATGTTCGCTTGAATGCGAACATGAGTTGTCCGAGGCTCCGTGGATACTGGGGACGTGGCCAGCCGAACTTCATCCCCGTTGCTCCACCCCGACGAGCAGGACATGGACCTGTTCGCCGTGATGGCCGCCCTCAACGACCCCGTCCGCCTGGGCATCGTGGCAACCCTCGGTGCCAAGTCCGAGGTGGCCTGCGGCTGTTTCGACCTCCCGGTAGGCAAGTCCACCGGCAGCCGCCACTTCCGTGTGCTGCGTGAGGCCGGAGTGGTCCGGCAGCGAGACGAGGGCACGCGCCGTATCAACTCCCTTCGCCGCGAGGAGCTGGACCGGCGCTTCCCCGGCCTGCTCGACCTCGTCCTGCGCGAGGCAGCCAAAACTGGCGACCTCACGTAGTCGAGAGTCGTGTGTTCGTCAGCCGACGGTGGTCTGCAGTCACCGTGAGTGATCTTCTGGGGTCCGTGTCGAAGTGCCGGAAGCGGGCCATCACCAGGGCCGGGGCCCTTCGCGCGGTGGCGGCCACCGCTCCCCCACCGGATTTCCGCGACCGCGTCCTCCAGCCACGCGAACGTCGCCGCGACCGCCCGCTCGTGCGCGCGCTCGATGCTCCGCCGTGTCCGGTCGTCCCCGAGCACCCACAGCACGACGATGGTGGCGGCCGGAACACCAGATCCAGGGCAAGCACTGGGCTGATGATGTCCGCGACCGCCCGCCCGAGTACGGTCGCCCGCCGCGCTGTGGCCGGGGTCTCCCCCGCCGCCAGGAGCTCGCGCTCGATCCGGTCCGCATCCGGGTGCCGGCCCTCGCCGAACAGCAGCTCCGCCTGCCGCTCCGTCACCACCGCACCCGGCACCAGGCCCAGGGCCTGCAGCCCCCGCCCCAGCCACACCCCGGGCGGGGCACCGACCTCCTCCTGCGCGGCGCGCAACGACTTCCTCGCGGGACGGTGGCCGTCACCGACCATCACGCCACGGAAGTAGTAGCGCCACCCAGCGCCCCGGGCTACCTTCGCAAGACTCAGCAACCGCCCAGAAGACACTGCCCGTGACCTGCGGAAAAGCGTCATCGGCGGTGCCTTCCCGCCGGGCGGGAAACTTCATCAAACCCTCACGCCGGATCCCGCCAGGCGGGCAACCCGGTAGCCGGAAGGCCGTGCAGATGCGGGTTGAGTCCAGTACCTGTTTTGTGAGCCACGGATGCCAACAGGGGCACGCCGGGAACGGTGGGTTCCGGGCGTGCCCCTGTTGATGAGTGCGTTGGTCAGCGTGCCTGGGCGGCTGCTTCGGCTTCGGAGTTCTGGATGCCAAGGTTGGCGTAGGCGACGGGGTTGGCGTACTCCCAGACCTTGACGACCTTCCCGTCCTGAACGTCGATGCGGAAGATGTAGACGTTGTTGTAGACGAGCTTCTCCGCGGTGGACAGGATGTCGCCGTTGGCCTGCAGGAAGACCGAGCGGGCGTCTTCGCTGACGGTCCACACCTTGTCGAGGAACGCGACGTGGTCGAACTTCGCCGCGACAGACTCGATGTAGCCCAGCACGCTCTCCGGGCTGTCGAAGACGTACCAGGGCTCAGGGGTGCCCTCGATCGACAGCGGGATGGTGAAGCTGGCGGTGGGCGCGAGCAGGTCTGCGACAGCGTCGCGGTCGCGGCCCTCGAAAGCCGTGATGAAGCCCTTCGCAGTGTCGAGGGCCTTCTGGTGGGTGGTGTCCATGATGACTTCCGTTCTCTACCTGGGGGCCGGGGCGCATTCGGTCCGTCCGAAGCGCCGTGTCCGACCCGCCAATCGCCACGCTAGGCCTGCCGTGCACCGTGTGCGTGGCACGAGCTCTGCATGGGCCTGCCGGTACCACCCACATCTCCGGCAGACAAAGCACACTGGGGGCATGACCTCCCAGCCCCATGAGTTCGCCCAGCTTCTGCGCGTCTGGCGCGACCGCGTCCAGCCGGGCGACCTGGGCCTGCCGACGGGCGGGCCGCGCCGGGTGCCCGGGCTGCGCCGCGAAGAGCTCGCCACGTTCTCCAACCTCTCGGTCGACTACATCGTGCGCCTGGAGCAAGGGCGGGCGGAACCCTCCGCCGGCACGGTCGCGGCTCTTGGTCGCGCCCTGCAGCTGTCTTCGGCCGAGCTCAGCCACTTCTATCGGCTCGCCGGCCATCTGCCGCCCTCGGACCTGGTCGTCCCCTCCCACATCTCCCCGGGCGTCCAGCGGCTGCTCACCCGCCTCGCCGACACCCCGATCGCGGTTACGACGCCGCATGGACCCTCCTGACAGGCAACGAGCTGTGGACCGCGGTCTTCGGCCGCACCCCCGCCGGACGACAGGGAAACGTCGCCTGGACAGCCTTCACCCGCTCCAACCCCGCCGTCCTGGTCGAACAGGAAGAACTCGAACGCTTCCAGCGGGCCCTGGTCGCCGACCTCCGCATCACCCGCGGCCGCTACCCCCACGACCACTTCCTGCAACAGCTCGTGACCGACCTGATCGACACCAGCACCCTGTTCGCCACAATGTGGAACCAAGGCGCAGCCATACCTTTCGCAGCGGAACGCAAACCCATCGACCACCCCACCGTCGGGCAGCTGCTCCTGGACTGCGACGTCCTCGCCGCCGCCGACAACGACCTGCGCATCGTCGCCTACACCGCACCGCCCGCCTCCGACACCGCCGACAAACTCCAGCTCCTGGCCGTCGTAGGCCACACCGCCCCCGCACGCTGACCTTGTCCTACCTACCTTCCAACCGTGGGTCTGAGGCGGTCATTCGGTAGATCGTCGGGCCCACGCTCCGCCCGGGTCCGCCGAAGGGGAGGCGAGTGGGGTCAGCTGACCGCTGGCCCCGCAGCAGATGACCGCGTCCACTGTGCCGACGGTGTCGAAAAGGGCGTCGATGGAGGTTGGCATCTCAAGGTCGACCCGTGTGCGTGCTGTTGCGTGAAGCCCGTATCACCTCGTGCTCGGTCTCTAACGCGTCTGCGACTGCACGGCCGATGGTGCCGGTCGCTCCGATCACAATGATCTTCATGCTGTTCTTTCTGTCATCGGGCGAGGCGGGCTGGAAGGGGTGCCAGCGAGAAGTTGGCCCAGACGTAGTTGTCCATCTGGTGTTGGTCGCCGCTGAGGTTGACCACTCGATTAACCTGGCCGTCGTCGTCGAAGTGCCATACCAGTGCCCACATCGTGTCAACCTGGCCCACGCCCTGGGTCGTCCAGCCTCGGTGGATGTCGACGACGTACTCGCCGTTGCTGCCGAGGAATACAGGCTCGGCCTGGAAGCCCGCCTTGCCGAGCTGGTCGAAGAAACTGACCACTTCCTCGAGTCCGTGCTTGGTGCCCGACAGCGGGTGGTGGCCCGGGATGGTCCACTCGATGTCCGGAGCCAGGACCACGCTCATCGCTTTGACCTCGTTGGCGGCGTAGGCAGAGAAGAAGTGGTTGATGGCCTCGATCTTCGGGTCGGACACGGCTTCACTCGTCGTCATCTGCATGCTCTCCGGCGGGTTCGGTACCGGGCTGTCCCGGTCGCGTGATCACGATCTCGCCGGGCCGCCGTAGTCGTCCAATACCTGCTTCCATAACCTGGCAGCATGGATATCGACACCCGTCTGCTGAGGTACTTCGCCGCAGTGGTCGAGGAAGGCAACCTCACGCGGGCCGCCGAGCGGCTCTACATCTCGCAGCCCGCGCTGACGAAGCAGATCCGGCAATTGGAAGCCCAGCTGGGGGTGGGCCTGTTCGTCCGTTCCCGCGCCGGGATGGCCCCCACCGAGGCCGGTGAGGCTCTGGCCGCCCACGCCGGCGCCGTGCTGACCGCTTGGGAGCGTGCGCTGCGCGTCACCCGGGGCGCCACGACCCGGGCCGCACGCACGCTGCGGGTCGGCTTCGTGGCCAGCGCCGCCAATGAGCCCACCCAGCTGATCATCGCCGACTTCGCCCGGCGCCGGCCCGGCTGGCGGGTCCAGATGCGCCAGACCGAATGGACCGACCCCACCGCGGGGTTGGCCACCGGCGAGGTCGACGTGGCGTTGCTGCGCCTGCCAGTGCCCGCGCAGAGCGACTTCGCCGTCGAGGTGCTGCTGACCGAGCCACGCTGGATCGCTCTGCCTGCGGGGCATCGCCTCGCAGGGGAGGACCGGATCCGGTTCCAGGATCTGTACGACGAACCGTTCGTGGCGACCCCCGCCAAGTCAGGGAAATGGCGCGACTACTGGCTCGCGGCCGATGAGCGCGAGGGTCACCCTTTGCGAATCGGCGCGGTCGCGCACAACCCCGATGAATGGCTCAACGCGATCGCCCACGGCCAGGGCATCAGCCTCACGCCCGAGGCGACCGCCCGCTTCTACCAGCGACCGGACGTCGTCTACCGGCCCGTGACGGGCGTCAGCCCCAGCCAGATCGGTGTCGCCCGGCCCCACACCCAACTGGATGACGCCGTCAATGCCTTCATCCTTAGCTGCCGTGCCGTATGCAGCGACGGCAGCCTTGCCGCCGGCCTGACCATGGACGGCTGACCACGACCAAGCCGACATCGCTCATTCAAATTCAGTAGAGGGCGTCTGAAAAGCCTGTCAGCGGGCAAGTTGCCTGGTAGCGGGGCGGTGACGCACTTTCGGGGGCCGGGGTGTGCGGGCTGCGTACCGGTTACTCGACGGCTCTGTCTGATCCGGAGTGGGAGATCCTCTGTCCGCTGGTTCCGGCGGACAAGTCTGGTGGACGGCCCGCGAATCAAGCGCGGCGGGAGATCCTCAACGCGCTGTTGTACTGGCTGCGGGCCGGCTGTGCCTGGAGACTCTTGCCGCATGACTTACCGCCGTGGCAGACGGTTTACCACTACTGGCGGCGCTGGCAGAAGGACGGCGTGTGGGAGCGGATGCTGACGGGGCTGCGCGAACGCGAGCGGGTGCAGCTGGGCCGGGATCCCACTCCCAGTGCCGCCGTTGTGGACAGCCAGAGTGTCCGGGCCAGTGAGCGCGGTGGCCTGCACGGCTACGACGGCGGCAGGAAGGTCAGCGGCATCAAGCGGCACCTGCTCGTCGACACCCGCGGCACCGTCCTGGCTACGTGCGTGAGCCCGGCCAGTGTGGGTGACCGCGATGGCGTGTCCGCGTACACCCTCATCTCCATAGCGAGGTACAACCTCACGTCCAGAGTTCTCGGCGCGTCGTAGAGGCGTTCGAGTAGAGGAGTTGATCACCCTTCGGTTTGTCAGCGGCCAAGCAGACAAGTACCGAAGGGTGA
>NZ_JBEZKA010000071.1:0-9334 GCF_040651435.1 Streptomyces sp. NPDC048479 | reverse complement strand
GCGGATCTCGGTGTCACCGCCGAGTCCTTGCGGACATGGGTCCGCAAGGACGAGTCTCAGGCCGTGCCCGCCCGCCGTGATGCCGGTATGGGTGAGGCGGAGGAGCTGACCCGGTTGCGGGCGGAGAACGCCCGCCTGCTGAAGGCGGAGAAGGTACATCGCGCGGGGGGCGCGGGCAAGCCGGTACCCCGAGGGCACAGCGAAGAAATCACCGTCGACGGCGAGACCGAACCGGTGTCCGTCCGGCTCGGCGTATTTATGAGCAACACCAAGGCGAGGCGGGACAAGCTCACCGACCCACAGCGCGCCGCCCTCGCGGAGCTGGGCGTGGAGTGGGCGTGATGTCCAGGCTGGCGAGCAGCCCGGCCAGTACTGCTGTCACGTCCCGGTCTGCGGGACCGGCCGGCCACCAGCCGCCCTGTTCCTTGCGGTACGGGTACCAGCGTCCGTCGGTGCCCAGCCGTAGCTGGGCGTCGTGTCCGATCACCGTCAGCCGGTTGCGCGCGGTTCGCAGTCCTGGGGGCTGTTCGCCCTCCCACGCTTGCTTGATCGCCTCGCGGGCCAGGCTGAGTTGCGATGGGCCCGGGTCCCACGCGTCGTCCAGGACCGTCAGGGCTGCGGCGCCACCCTGTCGCCAGGCCCGTACCGTTCGTGTGAGCGCCTGTGGGGTGCGGCCTGCGTGCCTGCAGAGCCGGGCGAAGACTTCCGATGGGGGTGCGGCCGCCGCGAGGCGTACGAGATCCTCGGCCGCGGTGAGGTTGGCCGGGCCGGTGGGCTGGTGCGGGACGTCGTGGGACAGCGCGGCCTGGCGGAGCAGTCGTGCCGCGCGGGTGGCCGTGTCGGCCGCCAGGAACTGAAGGGCCGACGGGTCCAGTTCGGGTGCGGGGTCGCCCGCGGTCGCGAACGATGCCACCTGCCCTGGGCGGTCAGCCTCGGGTGGCGGGGCAGGGAGGGGTGCTATCCCTGCGCGGGCGGTGGCGAATACGTCGCGGGCGGGCACACCGAGCTGTCTGGCCGGGGCAAGGGCCTGCGGCGCGATGTCCTCGGCCGCTGTCTGGACGGCGTTGCGCCGCTGGAGCTCGTCCATCAGTTCGCGCTCGCCACGCCCACGCAGCAGGAGCAGGACGAACGGGTCGTGGTCGAGGAGGCGGGCCACCTGGTAGAAGACGGCGGCGGCGTGCTTGCAGGGGTAGCCCCAGTCAGGGCAGGAGCAGTTGGGTGTCAGTTCACCTTGCCGGGGCAACAGCCGGACACCGGCCCGGGCGGCGTCGTCGACCAGGGCCGTGGGCATGTCGTGATCGAAGAGGGCCGCGATATGCCCGGCCTGGGCGGCGGCGGTATCCAGCAGCAGTTCCCAGTCACGGGGGCTGAGCTGGGGGATGTCCATCGACGTACGGTACGGCGCGGGGCGGCTGCCCTGGACGCGGGCGGCCACCCGCCCGGGGGTGACGGTGATCTCGCCGACATTGCCGCCGCGTGCGTAGGTCCGCCCCCGCGCGAGCCGCCCGGTCGCGGAACGCTGCTTGCCCTCCAGTGCTTCCACCCACGCGTTGCCCCACCAGGATTCAGCGAAGGACCGAGGGCCCCGGGCCGCAGGAAGCGGGGGGAAGGTCCGGTGACGGCCGTCGTCAGCCTTCTTCGGACGGCTCATCGGGGGTTCACCTGTAGTTGGACGAGTTCGGCGAGTTCGGCATCGGTGAGTTCGGTGAACGCGGCTTCGCCGCCGCTGAGGACGGAGTCGGCGAGATCCTTCTTGCGTTTGAGCATCTCGGCAATGCGGTCCTCCACCGTGCCCTCCGCGATCATCCGGTGCACCTGGACCGGCTGGGTCTGGCCAATCCGGTAGGCCCGGTCGGTGGCCTGGTCCTCCACCGCCGGGTTCCACCAGCGGTCGAAGTGGATCACATGACCGGCCCGGGTCAGGTTCAGGCCGGTGCCCGCCGCCTTGAGCGAAAGCAGGAAGACGGGCACCTGCCCGTCCTGGAAGCGCCGCACCATCTCCTCGCGCCGGTTCACCGGGGTGCCGCCGTGCAGGAACTGGGTGGGCACCCCACGCGCTGCCAGGTGCGCCTCGATCAGCCGGGCCATCGCGGTGTACTGGGTGAAAACCAGCACCGCGCCATCCTCGGCCAGGATGGTGTCGAGCAACTCGTCGAGCAGGTCGAGCTTCCCCGAACGGCCCGCGATCTTACCCGCCGGCTCCTTCAGGTACTGGGCCGGGTGGTTGCAGATCTGCTTCAGCGCGGTGAGTAGTTTGACCACCAAGCCACGCCGGGCGATGCCGGTGCTGCGGCCGATCTCGGCCAGGGTCTCGCGGACCACCGCCTCATAGAGCGCGATCTGCTCCTTCGTCAGAGCGACCGCCCGGTCCGTCTCGGTCTTCGGCGGCAGCTCCGGAGCAATCCCCGGGTCGGACTTCTTACGGCGCAACAGGAACGGCCGCACCACCCGGGCCAGCCGCTCGGCAGCCCGGGGATCCTCACCACGCTCCGCGCCCCGGGCGTAGCGGTCGCGGAACGCCTTGAGCGGGCCCAGCAGTCCTGGAGTGGTCCAGTCCAGGAGCGCCCACAGTTCGGAGAGGTTGTTCTCCACCGGTGTGCCGGTGAGCGCGACCTTGGCCTGGGTGGGGAGGGTGCGCAGCGCCTTCGCGGTGGCGGTGAAGGGGTTCTTGATGTGCTGGGCCTCGTCCGCGACCAACAGGCCCCAGGCGCCCGCCTGGGTGAGTTGCTGCGCGTGCAAGCGCATCGTGGTGTAGGTGGTGAGGACGAATTCGCCTGCCGCCAGGTCGTCCAGGCTGCGGGCCGGGCCATGGAAGCGGCGCACGGGCGTCCCCGGGGCGAACCGCTCGATCTCGCGGGCCCAGTTGCCGAGCAGCGAGGTCGGGCAGATCACCAGGGTCGGCCCGGCCGTGGCCTGGTCGCTCTGCCGGTGCAGGTGCAGAGCGATCAACGTAATGGTCTTGCCCAGGCCCATGTCATCGGCGAGGCAGCCCCCGAGTCCGAGCGAGGTCATCTGCTGCAGCCATGCCAGACCGCGCAGCTGATAGTCCCGCAAGGTCGCCCTCAGCGCGGCGGGCTGCGCCAGCGGTGCCCGGCGGGCCGTGGCCTCGGGGTCCGCGAGGCGTTCTTTCAGTTCGGCCAGCCAGCCGCCGGCCGTGACCTCCACCCGCTCCCCGCCGACGTCCGTGCTGCCGCTCAGGACCGCGCCCAGCGCCTGGACGGGGGTGAGTTGGCGCTCCTTGCGGCCCCTGGCCCGGGCCAGCACTTCGGGGTCGATCAGCACCCACTGGTCACGCAGCCGCACCACGGGCCGCTGTGCCTCGGCCAACCGGTCCAGCTCGGCGTCGTCCAGCTCGCGGCCACCGACGGTGAGCTGGAAGCGGAAGGTGAGCAGCGTATCGGCACCAAGCACGGACGGCAGGTCGGAGCCGGCCTTCCCGGCCGGCTCAACCACCGCGCGGGCGAGGAGTTCGCGGGCCAGCTCCTTCGGCCAGTGCAACTGGATCCCCGCGGCAGCCAGAGAGGCGGCGGCTTCCCCGAGCAGCTCGGACACCTCGGTGTCCGAGAGCTCCAGCTCGGCGGGAGCCACGGCGGTGAGCAACCGGCCCAGCGGCGGCCAGGCCCTCGCGGCCCGGCGAAGCGTCAGCAAAGTGTCGATCTTCGTACGCGGACCGAAAACGCCACCGGCCGCCGACCGGCCCGACCAGATATCCGCCGCATCCGCCACCACGGTGGCGTCACCGAGGCTGTGCAACTGGACGACAGCCCGGAAAGGACTGCCCCCGTCTTCGTCCTCCCAGGCGCCCGGGTCATCGATGTCGTCCCGGTCGCGGGCGGGCAGGCCGGGGAGCTCCAGCCGCAGGGAGACTCGCACCCCCGCATCCAGCCCGGCGGCGACCTCCGCCGCCCAGCCGCGCTGGTGGGGAACCGGCTGCGGCACCTGAGCGGTCCAGGCCGTGGTGCCGGCGGCCGCCGGCGCGGCGGGCGTACGGGGCAGCGCATCGGCCACCGCGTCCAGGAAGGCCCGCAACAGCGGCTCAGCCTCGGGCAGGCGAACCGGCGCCGGCCCGGCCAGCGGCACCGCCCGGGCCTCGGGCGGCATCGCAGCAGCCAACTCCCGCACCCGCGCCACGTCCTGCTGGTCGTACGGCCCGATACGCCAGGCGTCGAAACCACCGGGGCTGACACCGGGCAAGAGTCTGCCCCGGGCGAGGAGTTGCAGAGCAAGCACGCTCGCCGCGCCCCAGAACGCGGCGGCCCGGTCCGCGCCCGGCACACCGCGCATCCGGCCAAGTGCGGGCAGGGCCTGGGAGACCGGCACGATCGTGGCGTCGACATCACGGCGCCGCACAGAAACACCATGCGGCCTCACCACGGTCAGCCGGCCGGTCACCGCAGGCGGAGCGTGGCCGTCGGTACGCCAGAAGGCCACCCGGCCAAGCCTTGGCGGGTCAGCAGGCAGGAAAACAGCGGCACAGGCAGCCAGCTCCCCGAGCCGGGCCGGGTCCATGGCAGCCGGTGCCGAGGTGAAAATCTCATCGTCGGGAGTCTCGATGACATCAGGGCCGGTCGCCACAGAGGTGAGCTGCTTTCGATCCGAATTACGCGACAGGTATCAAGCCGCCCATCGAGCGTAACCGAGCCGGGCACCGAGCCGCTGCTGAACTCCGCTCCCGGGCCAGGGAACCAGGCAGCGGAGTTCAGCAGCGGCCCGAATACATCGCGCGCGCGGGGCTGCTGGCGCTGTGGGGCGGTAACGCCTCCCGGGTCCACGCCGAGCTGATGCAGCGAGCGGCCGAGGATCCGGACGCGCCGGCGGTGCCGTCCCTGTCGACGCTGCACCGGGCGGTCCGCCGGGACCTGACCCGCGGAGAGCGGGCCGGACTGAAAAGCGGGGAAGCCGCGCGGCGCGCGCACGACGTGTTCGGCCAGCGGCCTCCGACGCACCGCAACGCCGTATGGGAAGGCGACCACAAGCACGTGCCCGTCGAGGTCGACGTGGAGGGCGAGCTCGCCACACCATGGGTGACCTGGTTCATCGACTGCCACTCTGCTGCGCAATTCCGTGCGAGGGTGAGCGTGGGCGCGGGATGATCGTTCGTGCGGTCGTTGTCCTGTCGTGCGGTCGTGGGGGTGGTGTGGATGTCGATGCGGCCGAAGGGGCTGCTGGAAGGTCCCGGAGCAGACGGTGCTGGTGGCGCGGGCTGCGTTTGCGAAGGGGAGCCTGGCGACGCGGGTACGGGACCGGCTTGCGGAGGTCTTCGCGGATGAGCCGTTCGCCGAAACGTTCGGGGTGCGCGGTGCGCCGGGGCTGTCTCCGGGGGCGTTGTGCCTGGTCACGGTGTTGCAGTTCGCTGAGGACCTGACCGATCGGCAGGCCGCGGCGATGGCGGTGCGGGCGATCGACTGGAAGTACGCCCTGGGGACGGAGCTGACGGATACCTGTTTCGATGCCAGTGTGCTGAGCAGGTTCCGTGCCCGGCTAGCCGAACATGGCATGGAGCGGTTGGTCTTCGACCGGCTCCTTGAACATTGCAGGCAGGAAGGGCTGGTCACGGCCGGGGGCAGGCAGCACACCGATTCCACCCATGTGATCAGTGCGGTGCGGGACTTGAACCGACTGGAGCTGGCCGGGGAGAGCGTGTGGGCGGCCTTGAAAGCACTTGCTCTCGCGGCACCGTCCTGGCTGGCCGAACAGGTCGACGTGGCCGAGTTCGCCCACCGCTACGATCCCCGGGTGGAGGGCTGGCGCATGCCGTCCTCGCAGACGAAACGCGATCGACTCGCACAGGCCTTCGGTCAGGACGCGCTGGCCTTGTGCCGAGCGGCCTGGGCGTCTGATGCCCCCGGATGGATCCGCGAGATCGACGCGGTGCGGGCCCTGCGGCAGGTCCTTGTGCAGACCTACTACCTCCGTACCGACACAAGGGGACGGGAGGTGATCAAGAAGCGGGCCGCCGACGACGAGGGCGTCCCGCCCAGTCAACTCCGCCTCGCCTCGCCCTACGACCTCGACGCACGCTGGGCGGCCAAGGGCGAGGATCTGTTCTGGATGGGCTACAAGGTCCACCTCACCGAGACCTGCGACACTCCCACGGAAGCCGAAGCCGGTGTCCGGGCTGCACCGAACTTGATTACGGACGTGTTCACCACCGACGCCACCGTGCCCGACGTGAAAGCGACCGCCCCGGTCTCACAGCGCCTGGCAGAGAAGGGGATCAAGCCCGCCGAGCACTACCTCGATTCCGGATACCCTTCCGCCGACCTCATTGCCGCCGCGTTGGAGCAGGGGACCCGTATGGTCACCCCGGTCCTGCTGGACCACTCGGCCCAGGCCAAGGCTGCCACCGGCTTCGACAAGAGCGACTTCACCATCAACTGGAAGACCCGCCAGGTCCGCTGCCCCGCCGGCCAGAGCAGCGCGCACTGGAACCCGGTGAAGCAGCATGGCATGGACGCTATCGTCGTCACCTTCAGCGTCCGCACCTGCCGTCCCTGCCCCTTCCGCGACCAGCGCACCATCTCAGCCCTGGGCCGCCGCATGCTCACCCTGCGCCCCAGGGAACCAGAAGAGGCCCTCGCCCGGGCTCGCACGGCAGCGGCTTCGCCACCGCCGGCCACCTCGCCGCCTACGCCGGCCTTGCCCCCGTGACGCGGAACTCCGGCTCCTCCATCCGCGGCGAACACCCCTCCAAGCGCGGCAACAAACAACTCAAGAGAGCCTTCTACCTCGCCGCGTTCGCCTCGCTCTCCCAGCCCGAGTCACGCGCCTACTACGACCGCAAACGCCGCGAGGGAAAACACCACATCGCCGCACTCATCGCACTCGCCCGACGACGCATCGACGTCCTCTTCGCCATGCTCCGCGACGGCACCTTCTACCAACCACCCACACCGGCTACGGCTTGACGAAAGCCATAGAGGCACCTTTTCGGGTCTTTTCGTGTACAAGGCCGGGAGCGGCCTCTACGGTGGTGGCGATCGGTCCCGGGGAGACGCGTCCAGGGCGCGTCGCAGCTGGCTGTGCCTCAACGGACCGGTGAGTTCAGGGGGTTGCGGGGATGCGTTACAGATCGACAGCAGCAGCGCGAGCGACGACAGCCCGGACGGGCACGCAGCCGCACGGCTGACCGGCGACTTCGCCAATTGGCTGGCACAGGACCGGACCGTGGCCCTGCATACCGAGATCCGCCGGATCCGCCCGGAACCGACCGACGGCGCGATGTCCGGCGACCTGGTCGAATGGATCAGCCTCGCGATCTCCTCCGGCTTCTCCACCACCGCCCTGGTCTACGCCCACAAGTCCTTCCGCGCCTCCCTGCCACCACGCCTCAGGGCCGGGGCACGCATGGTGATCGAACACGGCAACGTGCGCGTAGTGGTGGAGAACGGCACCGAGCAGGACGCAGCCCGCATCGCACAAGCCCTCGCAACACCGCCCCAGAGCGCAGGCAATGCCGGTTCCTGACCCCGCCCGCAGCCGGGCCGTCCTGATCGGCATCGGCACCTACACCCCACCCCGACCTCAAGCAGCTGCCCGCCGCGGCAGCCGGAGCCAAGCAGCTGGCCACCCTGCTGCGGGACCCGACCGTCTGGGGCCTGCCGCCCGAGCACGTCACCGAACTGGGCGCGAAAGTTCCGCAGAACAAATCCTTGGCGCCGTATACGGCGCAGCCCGGCACGCCACGGACACCCTGCTGGTGTACTTCGCCGGGCACGGACTGCGCGACCACGATGAACGGCTGTACCTCGCGCTGGCAGGCGCCAACACGGACCAGCCGGAGATCGGGACTGTGCACTACCGCACACTGCGCAATGTGCTGCGACAGGCTGGTTACCAGGCCCGATACCGGATCACCGTGCTCGACTGCTGCTACAGCGGCCTGGCCGGCGCCATGTCCACCATCGCCGCCCCCACCCGCACCGACCTCGCCCGCGCCCTGGACGAACCCCCAGCGGAGCAAGCCGACGACACGGACGACTACGGCGACTGCGTCCTGACCTCCGCCCCGCCGACCAAGCCCTCCTTCGCCCCACGCGAAGCAGCGTTCCCGGAGTTCACCGGCGAACTGATCGACATCCTGGAACACGGCATCACGGGCGCCGGATCCACACTGAGCATGGACGACGTCTGGCAGCGCATCTGGCGCCGCCTGCGCGAGCGCGGCAGCCCTGAACCCCATCAGTTCGCCCAGAACAAGGTCGCCCGCCAAGTCCACCTCCACAATCGCGCAGTGCACTTGGAGGCAGCCCGTCCGCCGATGAGTCCGCCCTCCGCCCATCGGTCGAGCAGGAGATCACCTGAGGTTGATCCCCGGGAGTGGACACCGGGTTTCATGCGACGAGTGACAGCGTACGTGGTGTGATCAGTTGTTGTTCGAACTCGGCTGGTGTGAGGTAGCCGAGGGCGGAGTGACGGCGGCGCCGGTTGTAGTAGGCCAGCCAGCGGAACAGCTCCAGGCGGGTCTGCGCCTTGGAGATCCAGCGCCTCCCGTGGAGCAACTCTCGTTTCAGGCCCTGGAAGAACGACTCGGCGAGGGCGTTGCCGTAGCTCGAGCCGACGCGGCCCATGCTGCGGCGGATGCCGTGCCGGCGGCAGACATCGGCGAACGCCGCGCTCGTATATTGAGCGCCCCTGTCCGTGTGGAAAACCACGCCGTGGACCTGGCCGCCGCGGGCGGCCACGGCCATTTCGATCGCATCGGTGACCAGGGAGGTGCGCATGTGGTCCGCGATAGACCAGCCGATCACGCGCCGCGAGCAGATGTCGATCACCGTGGCGAGATACAGCCACACCGATCCGACGGCGACGTAAGTAATGTCGCCGCACCACTTGGTGTTCAGCACGTCCGCTGTGAAGTCGCGCATCACCAGGTCAGACGCGGGCGGAGCCGTCTTGTCGGCGTTGGTCGTGCGCTTCTTGCGCCGTAGGTGCCGGTCGACGATGCGGTTGATCCTCATCAGCCGGGTGACGCGCTTGCGGTTGATCTTTTGTCCCCGGGACCGCAGTTCGGCATGCACCCGCGGGGGCACCATAGGCGCCCTGGTGATCGGCGTGGATCTCGCGGATCTCAGACACCGTCCGCGCTTTTTCGGCGGCTCGCTCGGCGCGGGCCTCGGCACTGGCCTGGTGCCGGTAGTAGCCGGAGCGGGAGACGCCCAGGACTCTGCATATCCGCTTGATGCCGAAGTCGGCGCGGTTCTCGCAGATGAAGTCCCAGCGGCGGGGGCTCACTTCACCTCCGATCCTGGTGGTTAATTCAGGCAATCGGTGAGTGAGCGTCAGATCGTGGGTGGATTCTTGGGGTTGCGGCAGTCTTGTGGTGTCTGCCCGC
>NZ_JBEZKA010000070.1:0-10190 GCF_040651435.1 Streptomyces sp. NPDC048479 | reverse complement strand
CTCCGCAAGGGCCGCCCCGAGCCCGAGACCTTGACCACCGCTCTCGCTCAGGCCCACGCCCACGGCACCCCCGTCGACTGGGACGCGTACTTCTCCGGCACCGGTACTGGTCCCCGCCGCGTCGACCTCCCCACCTACCCCTTCCAGCGCAAGCGCTACTGGCTGGCGGAGGCTCCCGGCACAGCGGCCGTCGAGCCGTCGGACGGCTCCCTCGGAGCCGCGGACGCGCAGTTCTGGGCTGCCGTCGACAACGCGGACCTGTCCGCGCTCACCGCCACCCTGGACATCGACGCGGACCAGCCGCTGAGTGCCCTGCTGCCTGCGCTGTCCGCGTGGCGGCGGCAGCGCCAGGAGCAGTCGGTTGTCGACGGCTGGCGCTACGGGGTCACATGGAAGCCGATGGCCGATCCGGTTGTGACCCGGCCGTCCGGGACCTGGCTCGTCGTGGCCCCCGCCACCGAGCACACCGGCCTCACCGCGGTGTCCGCAGCTTTGGCCGCGCAGGGTGTGGACGTCAGGGAAGTGTTCCTGGAAACAACGGAGTTGGACCGTGCGGCGCTGGCCGGTCGGCTCCGCGAGGTGCTCGCGGGCGACGAGGCCGACGGCGTACTGTCCCTGCTGGCGCTCGCCGAACTCCCGCACCCAGCCCATCCGGCGGTGCCCACCGGGCTGCTCCTGACCGGAACGCTCGTACAGGCGCTCGGCGACGCGGGAGTCGACGCCCCGCTGTGGTGCGTCACCGCCGGAGCCGTGGCGACCGCCCCGTCCGACCGGATCAGGAGTGCCGCGCAGGCGCAGGTCTGGGGCCTCGGCCGGGTCGTCTCCCTGGAGCATCCCGAGCGCTGGGGCGGACTCGTCGACCTGCCCGTCACGGTGGACGAGCGGGCTGTCGACCGGCTCCTCGCCGTGCTCGCGGGCGCAGGGGACGAGGACCAGATCGCCGTACGCTCTGCGGGCCTGCTCGCCCGCCGTATCGGGCACGCCGCGACGGTGACGGCCGGCAGCGCCAGGGCGGGCGGCGACAGCGCGGCGGACCGCTCCACCTGGCGTCCCCGCGGCACCGTCCTCGTCACCGGAGGGACGGGTGCGCTCGGCGGGCATGTCGCCCGCTGGCTCGCGGCCCACGGTGCGGAGTACGTGATCCTCGTCAGCCGCCGTGGTCCGCAGGCACCCGACGCCGATGCCCTGGTCGCGGAGATCGCCGCGCTGGGCGTGCGCGCCACGGCCGTCGCGTGCGATGTGACCGACCGGGCCGCCGTGTCCGATCTGCTCGCGAACCTCGCCGACGGCGCTGCAGGCCCCGGTCTCACCGCTGTCTTCCACACGGCGGGCGCCGGGCAGTTCGCGCCGCTCGCCGAGACCGGCCCCGCCGACGTCGCCGACGTCGTCGCCGCCAAGGTCTCGGGCGCCACGCACCTCGACGAACTGCTCGCCGAAACGGAGTTGGACGCCTTCGTCCTCTTCTCGTCCATCGCCGGTATCTGGGGCAGCGGAGGCCAGGCCGCCTACGCGGCGGCCAACGCCCACCTCGACGCCCTGGCACAGCAGCGCCGCGCCCGCGGCCTGACGGCCACCTCCGTGGCCTGGGGGCCGTGGGGCGAAGGCGGTCTCGTCGCCGACGACGAGGCGGCCGAGCAGTTGCGCCGTCGTGGGCTGCCCGTCATGGCACCGGAGTTGTCGATCGCCGCCCTCCAGCAGGCGCTGGACCGGGACGAGACAACCGTGACGGTCGCCGATGTCGACTGGGGCCTGTTCGTGCCGGCCTTCACCGCCGCGCGCCCGCGCCCGCTGATCGCCGACCTCCCCGAGGTGCGCCGGGCGCTCGCCGCCGAGCAGGACAGGGCCGCCACCGCCGCCGAGGAAGCGGCAAGCCTCGAAGCCGAGTTGGGGGGGATGAGCGGGGCCGAGGCGGAGCGCGTGGTGCTCAACCTGGTCCGCGCGCAGGTCGCCGTCGTCCTCGGACACGACGGGGCGACGACGGTCGAGGCGGGCCGGGCCTTCAAGGAACTGGGCTTCGACTCGCTCACCGCGGTCGAACTGCGCAACCGCCTCAACTCCGCCACCGGACTGCGACTGCCCGCCGCCCTGGTCTTCGACTACCCGAGCCCCGCCGCACTGGCCGCCCACATCAGGGCGGAACTCCTCGGAGAGGACACCACGCCCCGACTCCCGGCACTCGCGGAGATCGACAAACTGGAATTCCTCCTCTCGTCGGTCCCCGAGGACACCACCGAACGCGCCCGCGTCACCGCACGGCTCGAATCGCTCCTGGCGAACTGGAACAGGGCAGACCGAGCGGTCATCGGAGAGGACGAAGAAATCGCCATCGAATCGGCATCCGCCGACGACCTCTTCGACATCATCAACAACGAATTCGGAAAATCCTGATCTGATGACCGATCCGATGACCGATCCGATGTCCGCATGCATTCTGCATTTCCCCAGGGGGTGACGTTCCAGTGGCCAGCGCGAACGAAGAAAAGCTTCTCGAAAACCTGAAGTGGATGACCACTGAGCTGCGTCGGACCCGGCGCCGCCTCCAGGAGGTCGAGGCGGACGCCCAGGAACCGATCGCGATTGTCGCGATGAGCTGCCGGTTCCCCAACGGCGTGCGGTCCCCCGAGGATTTGTGGCGACTGGTCGACGGGGGCGGCGACGCCATCACCGGATTCCCCGCCGACCGCGGCTGGGACATTTCGTCGCTCGCCGACCCGGACCCCGACCGCAAGGGCACCTTTTACAACACCGGTGGTGGATTCCTCGACGAAGCCACCGCATTCGATCCCGGATTCTTCGGCATTTCGCCGCGTGAAGCACTTGCGATGGATCCGCAGCAGCGTCAGCTTCTGGAGACCTCGTGGGAGGTCTTCGAACGCGCGGGCATCGACCCCTCGGACGTACGCGGCAGCCGCACGGGCGTGTACGTCGGAGCGGGTGCCATGGGCTACGGAGCCGATCTCAAGGAGGCCCCGGAAGGCCTCGAAGGCCTGCTCCTGACGGGCGGCGCCACCAGCGTGCTGTCCGGCCGGGTCAGCTATGTCTTCGGCCTCGAGGGCCCCGCGGCCACCGTCGACACGGCCTGCTCCTCCTCGCTCGTCGCCCTGCACCTCGCCACCCAGGCCCTGCGCCAGCGCGAGTGCTCGCTCGCCCTCGTCGGCGGCGTGTGCGTGATGCCCAACCCCGATGTGTTCGTCGAGTTCAGCCGCCAGCGCGGCCTCGCCGCCGACGGCCGCTGCAAGTCCTTCGCCGCGTCCGCGGACGGCACCGGCTGGTCCGAGGGCGTCGGCGTCCTCCTGGTGGAGCGTCTCTCCGACGCCCGGCGCAACGGCCACCAAATCCTCGCGGTCGTACGCGGCTCCGCCGTCAACCAGGACGGCGCCAGCAACGGCCTGACGGCGCCCAACGGGCCCGCCCAGCAACGCGTGATCCGCCAGGCCCTGGAGAATGCCCGGCTGTCGGCGGCCGAGGTCGACGCGGTCGAGGCCCACGGCACGGGCACCACCCTTGGCGACCCCATCGAGGCACAGGCACTCCTCGCCGCCTATGGCCAGGACCGCCCCGAAGGCCTGCCCCTGCGACTCGGCTCGCTCAAGTCCAACATCGGGCACACGCAGGCCGCGGCCGGTGTCGCGGGCATCATCAAGATGGTCATGGCGATGCGCCACGGTGTGCTCCCGCAGACCCTGCACGTCGACGAGCCGACACCGAACGTCGACTGGGCCGAGGGCGCGGTCTCCCTGCTCACCGAGCCGATGCCCTGGCCCGAGACCGGCGCGCCGCGCCGCGCGGCCATCTCAGCCTTCGGTGTGAGCGGCACCAACGCCCACACCATCATCGAGCAGGCACCCGAACTCGACGAGGCACCCGACGAGGAGCCCGCAACGGCTTCCGCAGCCCCGGCTTTCGTCCCGGCCGTCCTGCCGTGGACGCTCTCCGGCAGGAGCGTCGCCGCCCTGCGTGCCCAGGCCGCGCGCCTGCTCACCACGCACGGCCGGGGCCGCTCCGCTGCACGCCCCCTCGATATCGGCTACTCGCTGGCCACCACCCGCGCAGCCCTGGAGCACCGCGCCGTGCTCCTCGGCCGTACCGAGGACGACTTCGACGCGGCCCTCACCGCGCTTGCCGAAGGTGAGCAATCCGCAGGACTGGTGACGGGCTTGGTGACCGAGGGCAAGGTCGCGTTCCTGTTCACGGGGCAGGGGAGTCAGCGGCTGGGGATGGGCCGGGAGCTGTACGAGGCGTATCCGGTGTTCGCGGAGGCGCTGGATGCGGTGTGTGCGCACCTGGAACTGCCGTTGAAGGATGTGCTGTTCGGCGCGGACGGTGATCTGCTGGATCAGACCGCGTACACGCAGCCTGCGTTGTTTGCGGTTGAGGTGGCGTTGTTCCGGCTGGTCGAGTCGTGGGGTCTCAGGCCCGATTTCCTGGCCGGTCACTCGATCGGTGAGATCGCCGCCGCGCATGTCGGCGGTGTCTTCTCGCTGGAGGACGCCTGCACGTTGGTTTCGGCTCGTGGCCGTCTGATGCAGGCGCTGCCGACAGGTGGCGTGATGATCGCGGTGCAGGCGTCGGAGGGCGAGGTTCTGCCTCTGCTGTCGGATCGCGTGAGCATCGCGGCGATCAATGGTCCGCAGTCGGTGGTCATCGCGGGTGACGAGGATGCAGCGGTTGCGATCGCTGAGTCCTTCGAGGTTCAGGGCCGCAAGACGAAGCGCCTGTCGGTGAGCCATGCGTTCCACTCGCCGCACATGGACGGCATGCTCGATGCCTTCCGTACGGTCGCCGAGGGCCTGTCGTACGACACTCCGCGCATCCCGGTCGTCTCCAACCTGACCGGCGCCCTGGTCTCGGACGAGATGTCGTCCGCCGACTTCTGGGTACGGCACGTCCGCGAGGCAGTCCGATTCCTGGACGGCATCCGGGCCCTGGAAGCCGCCCAGGTCACGACGTACATCGAACTCGGCCCCGACGGCGTCCTGTCCGCTCTCGCCCAGGAGTGCGTGATCGGCGACACCGCGGCCTTCGTGCCCGTCCTCCGTACCGGCCGCCCCGAGCCCGAGACCGTCACCGCCGCCCTCGCCCAGGCCCACACCCACGGCACCCCCGTCGACTGGGACGCGTACTTCTCAGGCACCGGCGCCCGCCGCGTCGAGCTGCCCACCTACGCCTTCCAGCACGAGCGCTACTGGCTGGAGCCGAGCGCCGCCGGGGCCGGTGATGTGAGCGGAGCGGGCCTCGAGCCGGCCGCGCATCCGCTGCTCGGTGCGGCCGTCACGCTGGCCGGCTCCGACAGCGTGCTGTTCACCGGCAGGCTCTCGCTCCGCGCCCACCCCTGGCTCGCCGACCACACCGTGGCCGGTACGACCGTGCTGCCGGGTGCGGCCTTCGTCGAACTCGCCGTACGCGCCGGGGACCAGGCCGGGTGCGAACGCGTCGAGGAGCTGACGCTCGACGCCCCGCTTTCCCTGCCCGCCGAAGGCGCCGTACGGCTCCAGGTGCTCGTCGACGGACCCGACGACCACGGCCGCCGCCCCTTCACCATCTCCTCCCGGGCGGAGACCGCTCCGGCGGACGCTCCCTGGGTGCGCCACGCGCGGGGCGTCCTCGCGCCCACCGCGCCGGCAGCGTCCTTCGATCTGGCGCAGTGGCCGCCCGCCGGGGCCGAGGCCGTGGACATCACGGACCTGTACGCACACGACCCTCAGGACTCGCACAGGCCCGAGCGCGGCACACTCTTCCGCGCCGTGGAGGCCGTCTGGCACCGGGACGGAGATCTCTTCGCCGAGGTTCGTCTGCCCGAAGGCGGCCCGGAGGCACACGACTTCGGTCTTCACCCGGCGCTGCTGGACGCTGCCGCGCACGCGGCCTTCGCACTGGACGGGGATCGGAGCACGGGCGCCGGGCTGGGCACCTGGTCGGACGTGACCCTGCACGCGGTGGGCGCCGGCGCCCTGCGCGTACGGATACGGACCGCCGGCGGCGGGGCCCTCGCGTTCGACCTCGCCGACGACCTGGGCGAACCAGTGGCGACGGTCGGCGCTCTGACCCCGCGGCCGTTCGGGACGGTGGAGCCCGGTGTTCAGCAGGGTGCGCCGGCCGTGCACCACGACTCGCTGTTCCAGCTCGACTGGGTGCCGCTGCCCTTCGCCGACGGCACTCCCGTGTCCTGCGACACGTGGGCCGTACTGGGCTCCGCCGGGTTCGGCCCGGCCACCCGGTACGCCGACCTGGCGGCGCTGGGCGAAGCGGTCGACGCCGGTGCGCCCGTACCCGCGTACGTCGTCGTCCCCTTCACGCAGCCGTCGGCTGACAACCGCCCGGAGGCCCTGCACGAGGCCACGCACCGGGCGCTCGCTCTCGTGCGGTCCTGGCTGACCGACGAGCGGTTCGAGACCTCGCGTCTCGTCGTCATGACCCGAGGCGCGATCGCCGCCCCGGGCGAGGGTGTCGACGACCTGCCGCATGCCGCGGTGTGGGGCCTGGTGCGCTCGGCGGAGACGGAGAACCCCGGGCGGTTCGTCCTCGCCGACCTGGACGGGCATGTAACGGCCGATCT
This sequence comes from Streptomyces sp. NPDC048479, assembly GCF_040651435.1. NCBI lineage: Bacteria > Bacillati > Actinomycetota > Actinomycetes > Kitasatosporales > Streptomycetaceae > Streptomyces > Streptomyces sp. NPDC048479. Next base: position 3,634 of record NZ_JBEZKA010000070.1, on the reverse strand, counting down.
GGACGGGCCCGTGACGGCCGACCCGGACCGGGCCCCGGCCGCCGTCCTCGCCGACGCCCTCGCATCCGGCGAGCCTGAACTGATGCTGCGGGGCAGGGCCGTACACGTCCCCCGGCTGACCCGGAGCCGTACAACCCCCCGGTCCGACAGCACAGCCATCGACCCGAACGGCACCGTCCTGATCACCGGCGGCTCCGGCACCCTCGCCGGCATCGTCGCCCGGCACCTGGCCACCGCGCACGGCGTCCGCCACCTGCTGCTCCTGAGCCGCAAGGGCGCCGACGCCCCCGGTGCAGCAGAACGCACTGCGGAGCTGAGCGAGTTGGGCGCCCAGGTCACCTGGACCGCCTGCGACGCGGCCGACCGCGACGCCCTCGCAGCCGTCCTGTCGGGGATCCCCGCCGAGCACCCGCTCGGCGCGGTCATCCACACGGCCGGAGTTCTCGATGACGGCGTGATCGCCTCGCTCACCCCGGAGCGCCTGGACACGGTCCTGCGGCCGAAGGCCGATGCCGCCCTGCACCTGCACGAGCTGACCCGGGACCTGCCCCTCTCGGCGTTCGTCCTCTTCTCCGCGATCGCCGGCACACTCGGCAGCGCCGGACAGGCCAACTACGCGGCCGCCAACGTGTTCCTGGACGCCTTGGCCCAGCACCGCCACGACCACGGCCTGCCGGCCACCTCACTCGCCTGGGGCCTGTGGGCCGACGCCAGCGGCATCACCGGCGGACTCGACGAGGCCCAGCTGCGGCGCATGGAGCAGCACGGCATGGGCGCGCTCTCCGCCGCCGAAGGCATGGCCCTGCTCGACGCGGCACTCACCGCCGACCGGCCCGTCCTCGTCCCGGCCCGCCTGAACCTCACCGCCCTGCGCACCGCCGCGGGCCCCGGCCCGGCCGCCCCGGTGTTCCGGGCGCTCCTCGGCTCGGGAGGCCGCCGGACGGCGCAGACCCGCACCGGCGGCGGCATCCCGCTCGCCGAACGGCTGCACCGCCTCACCGGCCCCGAACAGGACCGGGCACTGCTCGACCTCGTACGTACGCAAGTGGCATCCGTACTCGGCCACGCATCGGCCGGACAGGTCGAGCCCGCACGGGCGTTCAAGGATCTCGGCTTCGACTCGCTGACCGCCGTCGAGCTGCGCAACCGCCTCAACGCGGCCACCGGCCTGCGACTGGCGACCACCCTCGTCTTCGACTACCCGTCGCCCGCCGCGCTCGCGCGGCAGCTGCGCGCAGAACTCCTCGGTGACCCTCAGGAAACAGCCACGGACGCGCCGGGCCTGCTCTCGGGCGTGCTCCCGGGCGCGAGCCTCGCCGACGACCCCGTCGCGATCGTGGCCATGAGCTGCCGCTACCCCGGTGGCGTCCGCACCCCCGAGGAGCTGTGGCGGCTCGTCGAGACCGGTGGCGACGCGATCTCCGGACTCCCCGGCAACCGGGGCTGGGACACCGACGAGCTGTACGCCGACGAGGACGGCCGCGCCTTCGAAGGCGGCTTCCTCCACGACGCCGACACCTTCGACGCCGACTTCTTCGGCATCTCACCGCGTGAAGCGCTCGCCATGGACCCGCAGCAGCGCCTGCTGCTCGAAACCGCGTGGGAGGCGATCGAGCGGGCCGGCATCGCCCCGTCCGCACTGCGCGGCAGCCGGGCCGGTGTCTTCGTCGGAGCCGCCTACAGCGGTTACGACGCACAACTGGAGCAGTCCGGCGCGGACGGCGTCATCGGCCATGTGATGACCGGCAACGCGGGCAGTGTCATGTCCGGCCGTGTCTCCTACTCCCTGGGCCTTGAAGGCCCGGCGGTCACCGTCGACACCGCCTGCTCGTCGTCGCTGGTCGCCCTGCACTGGGCGATCCAGGCGCTGCGCAATGGTGAGTGCACGATGGCCCTGGCCGGTGGTGTGACGGTGATGTCCACGCCGGGCACCTTCAGCGAGTTCAGCCACCAGGGCGGCCTCTCGCCCGACGGCCGGTGCAAGGCGTTCGCTGCGGCTGCGGACGGTACGGGCTGGGGCGAGGGTGTCGGCATGCTGCTCGTCGAGCGGCTGTCCGACGCTCGGCGCAACGGGCATCCGGTGCTGGCGGTCGTGCGGGGTTCGGCGATCAACCAGGACGGCGCGAGCAACGGTCTGACGGCGCCGAACGGTCCGTCCCAGCAGCGGGTGATCCGTGCCGCTCTCGCGAGCGCGGGACTGTCGGCCGCGGATGTGGACGCGGTGGAGGCGCACGGCACGGGCACCCGGCTCGGTGACCCGATCGAGGCGCAGGCCCTGCTCGCCACCTACGGCCAGGGGCGCGCGGAAGACCGGCCATTGCTGCTGGGCTCGATCAAGTCCAACATCGGGCACACGCAGGCCGCCGCCGGTGTCGCGGGCGTGATCAAGATGGTCATGGCGATGCAGCACGGGGTGCTGCCGCAGACCCTGCACGTCGACGAGCCCTCGCCGCACGTCGACTGGTCGTCGGGCGAGGTGGCTCTGCTGACGGAGGCGGCCGAGTGGCCGACCACCGAGCGGCCTTGGCGAGCCGGAGTGTCGTCGTTCGGCATCAGTGGCACCAACGCCCACACGATCATCGAGCAGGCCCCGGAGCACACTGCGGAGCCGAAGGCACCCGCCGTCACGGTCTCGCCAGGAACCCTGCCCTTTGTGCTCTCGGCCAGAAACGCGGACGCTCTCCGCGCCCAGGCGGGACAGCTGCTGTCCGTGGTCGAGTCCCCTGAAATCCCGCGATCGGTCGATCTGGCCCACTCGTTGGCGACCGGCCGGGCGCACCTCGAGCAGCGCGCGGCGATCGTCTCCGACGGCCACGAGGACCTGACGCGCGCCCTCGCAGCGCTGGCTGTGGGGGAGCGGGTGCCGGGTCTGGTGCAGGGCACGGTTGCCGGTGGCGGGCTGGCGTTTCTTTTCACGGGGCAGGGGAGTCAGCGGCTGGGGATGGGCCGGGAGTTGTACGAGGCGTATCCGGTGTTCGCGGACGCGCTGGACGCGGTGTGCGCGCACGTGGACGGCTACCTCGAAGTGCCGCTGAAGGATGTGCTGTTCGGGGACGACGGTGATGCTCTCAACCAGACCGCGTACACGCAGCCTGCGTTGTTTGCGGTTGAGGTGGCGTTGTTCCGGCTGGTGGAGTCGTGGGGTCTGCGGCCGGACTTCTTGGCGGGGCATTCGATTGGTGAGATTGCCGCGGCTCATGTGGCTGGGGTGTTCTCGCTGGAGGATGCGTGTGCGCTGGTGGCGGCTCGTGGGCGGCTGATGCAGGCGCTGCCGGCCGGTGGCGTGATGATCGCGGTCCAGGCGTCGGAGGACGAGGTCCTTCCGCTTCTGACCGACCGCGTGAGCATCGCCGCCATCAACGGTCCGCAGTCAGTCGTCATTGCGGGTGACGAGGACGCGGCTGTGGCGATCGCCGAGTTTTTCACGGAACAGGGCTGCAAGACGAAGCAGCTGACGGTGAGCCATGCGTTCCACTCGCCGCACATGGATGGCATGCTCGCCGACTTCCGCAAGGTCGCCGAGGGCATCTCGTACGAGGCTCCGCGCATCCCTGTGGTCTCCAACCTGACCGGCGCGCTTGTCACGGACGAGATGGGCTCGGCCGACTTCTGGGTGCGGCACGTCCGCGAGGCG
>NZ_JBEZKA010000069.1:0-11075 GCF_040651435.1 Streptomyces sp. NPDC048479 | reverse complement strand
GCCAACAACCCACCGGACTCGTCCAGCCCCAGCAACGACACCACACCAGCACACGAACCCGCCTCGACCAACAGCTGCGCCAACGCGACCCGATCGACACCTTCATCCACACCAATTCGGCAGACCTCAGCACCCCGCTCAGCCAGCCCACCCACCACAGCCGAGTCGTCCACACCCTCGGCCGGCACCACCACCAGCCAGGAACCGGACAACCGCGCCCCCGACGAGACCTCAGCCAGCGGCTTCCACGACACCCGGTAACGCCAACCATCCACCTCCGACTGCTCCTGGCCCTGTCGGCGCCAGGCCGAGAGCGCAGGGATTAGCTCGCTGAAGGGCGCGTCGTCGTCCACATCCAGTTCGGCGATCAGCGACGCGAAGTCTTCGCGCTCGACCGCCTCCCAGAAGCGTGCGTCCACAGCGCTGGTGGCCTCTGGAGTGACCGGGCCGCCGGTCGACAGGATGCTCTCCGGCCAGTAGCGCTGCCGCTGGAAGGCGTACGTCGGCAGATCGACCCGCTGGGCACCCGTACCTGCGAAGAACCCTGCCCAGTTCACCTCCACACCCCGCACGTGCGCCTGAGCCAGCGCGGCGACCGCCGTCTCGGCCTCGGGACGACCGTTCCGCAGTACGGGAAGGAACGCCGCAGCGTCAACCGTCACGGACTCCTGAGCCATCGCCGAGAGCACGCCACCAGGACCAAGCTCCACGAACGTCGTGACGCCCGCATCCTCCAGCGCACGTACGCCGTCCAGGAACCGGACTGCCTCACGGACGTGCCGGACCCAGAAGTCGGCCGAACCCATCTCGTCCGAGACGACGGCGCCGGTCAGGTTGGAGACGACCGGGATGCGCGGGGACTCGTACGAGATGCCCTCGGCGACCGTACGGAAGGCGTCGAGCATGCCGTCCATGTGCGGCGAGTGGAACGCATGGCTCACCGTCAGACGCTTCGCCTTGCGGCCCTGAACCTCGAAGCTATCTGCGATCGAAGCAGCCGCGTCCTCGTCACCGGCGATCACGACCGACTGCGGACCGTTGATGGCCGCAATGCTCACCCGGTCCGTCAGCAGAGGCAGGACCTCGTCCTCCGATGCCTGCACCGCGATCATCACGCCACCCGTCGGCAGCGCCTGCATCAACCGCCCACGAGCCGCCACCAGCGCACACGCATCCTCCAGCGAGAACACACCCGCCACATGCGCGGCAGCAATCTCACCGATCGAATGACCCGCCAAGAAGTCCGGCCGCAGACCCCACGACTCCACCAGCCGGAACAACGCCACCTCAACCGCAAACAACGCAGGCTGCGTGTATGCGGTCTGGTTGAGAGCATCACCGTCGTCCCCGAACAGGACGTCCTTCAGCGGCACTTCAAGATCCAGCCGAGCACACACCGCATCCAGCGCATCCGCGAACACCGGATACGCCTCGTACAACTCACGGCCCATCCCCAGCCGCTGACTCCCCTGCCCCGTGAACAGAAACGCCAGCCCGCCACCGGCAACCGTGCCCTGCACCAGACCCGGCACCTGCTCGCCCGCCGCCAGGGCGTCCAGCTGCGAGGTCAGCGCCCGGCCGTCGGACGGGTCGCCGAGCAGTACCGCCCGGTGCTCCAGCGCCGCGCGGCTTGTGGCCAGGGAGTAGCCGAGGTCGAGTGCCCCGAGTGCTCCGGCGGCTGTCAGGATGCCGGTCGCGCGCAGCCGGTCCGCCTGGGCCTTCAGGGCCGCGGCCGTACGGCCGGAGACGAGCCACGGCAGCACCGGCAGGGTCCGCGTCGCCGGGGCGCGCGAAGGCAGGGCGTCGCCCGGCGTCCGCACGGCAGGGTTCTGCGGTGCCTGCTCGATGATGGCGTGCGCGTTGGTGCCGCTGTAGCCGAACGAGGACACACCGGCACGGCGCGGGCGCCCGGTCTCCGGCCACTCCCTCCGCTCCGTCAGCAGGGCGATGTCGCCGGCCGACCAGTCCACGTACGGCGTGGGCTCGTCAATGTGCAGAGTCTGCGGCAGCACTCCGTGCCGCATCGCCATGACCATCTTGATGACACCGGCCGCTCCGGCCACGGCCTGGGTGTGGCCGATGTTCGACTTCACGGAGCCCAGCCACAGCGGCCGGTCTTCCGCGCGCCCCTGGCCGTAGGTGGCGAGGAGTGCCTGCGCCTCGATCGGGTCGCCCAGGGTCGTACCCGTGCCGTGCGCCTCCACCGCGTCCACGTCCGCGGCCGACAGACCCGCGTCGGCAAGGGCCTCGCGGATCACCCGCTGCTGCGAGGGGCCGTTGGGCGCCGTGAGCCCGTTGCTCGCGCCGTCCTGGTTGACAGCGGTGCCCCGGACCACCGCGAGCACCGGGTGGCCATTGCGCTGCGCGTCCGACAATCGCTCGACGAGCAGCAGGCCGACGCCTTCGGACCAGCTCGTGCCGTCGGCCGAGGCGGCGAACGCCTTGATGCGGCCGTCGGCGGCCAGCCCGCGCTGCCGGCTGAACTCGGTGAACGCTCCCGGCGTGGACATGATGGTCACCGCGCCCGCGAGCGCCATCGAGCACTCGCCGCGCCGCAGGGCCTGGGCCGCCAGGTGGAGGGTGACGAGGGAGGAGGAGCAGGCCGTGTCGACGGTGACTGCCGGACCCTCCAGGCCGAAGGTGTAGGAGAGTCGGCCGGAGACGACGCTGGCCGCGTTGCCCGTACCGAGGTGTCCTTCGAGACCGTCGGAGTCGTTCAGCCAGAGCTGGAGGTAGTCCTGCGCGTTGGAGCCGACGAAAACGCCGGTGCGGCTGCCGCGCAGCGTCGCCGGGTCGATGCCGGCGCGCTCGAAGGTCTCCCAGGTGGTCTCCAGGAGCAGCCGCTGCTGCGGGTCCATGGCCAGCGCCTCACGCGGCGAGATCCCGAAGAACCCGGCGTCGAACTCGGCAGCCTCGTGCAGGAATCCGCCTTCGCGGGCGTAGCTGGTGCCCTCGCGGTCGGGGTCGTCGCTGTAGAGGGTGTCGAGGTCCCAGCCGCGGTCGGCGGGGAAGCCGGTGATGCCGTCGCGGCCCGTGGCGAGCAGGTGCCACAGGTCCTCGGGGGATTCGACGCCGCCGGGGAAGCGGCAGCTCATCGCCACGATGGCGATGGGGTCGTCGGACTCGGCGGATGCGGCCCGGGTCGGTACGAGAGCCGGGCCGGTCGCGTCAGTCGTGGCCGTCAGGTCGCCGATGAGCTCCTCGCGCAGGTACCCGGCGAGCGCGGTCGCGGTCGGGTAGTCGAAGACGAGGGTGGCGGGCAGCCGCCGGCCGGTGGCGTCGCCGAGCAGGTTGCGCAGTTCGACGGCGGTGAGCGAGTCGAAGCCCAGCTCCTTGAAGGAGCGGCCCGGCTCGACGGCGGCCGGTCCGGGGTAGCCGAGCGCCGTGGCGACCTGCTTGCGGACGAGGTCGAGGAGAGTGCGGTCCTGTTCGGCGGCGGACAGGCCGGCCAGGCGCTGCCGCAGGCCGGTTTCGCCGCCGGTTCCGGCCGCGCCGTTCGCTGTCCGTCGTGCGGGGACCCGTACGAGGCCGCGCAGCAGCGGCGACATCGTCCCGGCCTGGGCCTGCGAGCGCAGCGCGGTCAGGTCGGCGCGCATCAGGACCGGCGCCGCTTCGTCGATCCGGTGGACGAGGTCGAAGAGCTCAAGGCCCTCGGCCAAGGTGAGCGGGGGCAGTCCGTTGCGCCGCATACGGCTGATGTCGGCCTCGTCGAGGCTTCCGGCCATGCCCGCGCTGTCGGCCCACAGGGCCCAGGCCGTCGAGGTGGCGGCGAGGCCCTGGGCCCGGCGGTGCTGGGCGAGGGCGTCCAGGAAGACGTTTGCCGCCGCGTAGTTGCCCTGTCCGGGGCCGCCGAAGACGCCGCCGATGGAGGAGAAGAGGACGAAGGAGGAAAGGTCGAGGTCCCGGGTCAGCTCGTGCAGGTTGCACGCCGCGTCGACCTTGGGGCGCAGCACGGCCGAGAGTCGCTCGGGGGTGAGGGAGGCGATCACGCCGTCGTCCAGAACACCGGCGGTGTGGACGACCGCGCCGAGCGGGTGCTCGGCGGGTATCCGGTCCAGTACGGCTGCCAGCGCGTCCCGGTCGGCCACGTCGCACGCCGCCCAGGTCACCGACGCGCCCGCTTCGGCCAGTTCGGCGCCGAGCCGCTGTGCCTCGGGAGTGGCGCCGCCCCGGCGGCCCACCAGCAGCAGATGCCGTACGCCGTGCCCGGCGACGAGCCGGCGGGCGATCAGACCACCCAGCATCCCGCCCGCGCCGGTGATCAGCACGGTGGACTCGGGCGCGTACTCGGTGGTTGCGGCGTGGTCCTGCGTGGCGACCCGGGCGAGCCGGAGTGCGTGCACGGAGCCGTTCCGCAGGGCGAGTTGCGGCTCACCGGCGGTGATCGCGGCAGGCAGAGCGCGTACGGAGTCGTCGCGTCCGTCGGTGTCGATCAGCAGCAGTCGGTCGGGGTACTCGGACTGCGCGGAGCGCAGCAGGCCCCAGACGCCCGCGTGTACGGGGTCGGTGACCGTGTCGCCGTCGCCCGCTGCGACCGCGCCCCGGGTGACCACGACCAGGCGGGAGGCGGCGAACCGCTCACCGGCGAAGAGCTCGTCGCCGAACCATGCCTGGACGAGGGCGAGGGCATGGTGGGTGGCCGCGTGCACGGCCTGAGCCGATACGGCCGACGCGGCCGATCCATCAAGGGCAGGCGATCCATCGGCGGCGGCCGGTCCGAAACCAGCCAGTACGGCGTCCGGCACGGCCGCTCCGGCATCGACGGCCGCCGCCAGCTCGGCGAGGTCCGCGTAGACCGCGAACTCGCCGGACAGCGCGTCCGGCAGCAGGTCCGGGAGTGCGTCGCCCAGGGAGACCACCCCGCCCGCAGCCCCCAACACCGCCCAACGGCCGGGCTTCGCAATGGGCTCGGCTACGGTCGGCAGCGCCGTCCACTCCGCCCGGAACACCGACTCGTGGTAGGCGGTGCGCGCCGCCTGAACCTGCTCCGCCGACACCGTCCTCAGGACGAGCGAGTCGACGGTCGCGACCGGAACACCGGCCGTGTCCGCGATCTCCAGCCGTACGCCGTTCGCACCCGCCGGTGCGAGATGCACACGCAGCGCCTCGGCACCGGCCGCGTGCAAGGTCACCCCGCTCCACGCGAACGGGAGCCGTCCCTCGCCCTCGGTTCCGCCCAGCACGCCGAGACCCAGCGCGTGCAGGGCCGCGTCCAGCAGGGCGGGATGCAGCCCGAAGTCCCGTGCCGCAGAAGCGGTTTCCTCCGGGAGCACGACCTCGACGTAGACACTCTCTCCGTGCCGCCATGCCGCCGTGAGGCCCCGGAACACCGGCCCGTAGCCCATGCCGACCTCGGCAAGGTCCGCGTACAGGCTTTCCGTCGGGATCAACTCGGCGCCCGCCGGGGGCCACTGGGCCAGTGCGAAGTCCGGCTGTGCCGAGCCCTGGGCGAGCACACCACTGGCGTGCCGCGTCCACGGCTCGTCGGCCGCGCTGCCCTGCGTACGTGAGGAGAGGGTGAACGTCCTCCGTCCCGTACCGTCCGTGTCCGGGGCGCCCATGTGTATCTGTACCTGTACGCCGCCGCGCTGGGGCAGCACCAGCGGCGCCTCCAGCGTCAGCTCCTCCAGGACATCGCAGCCGACGCGGTCGCCTGCATGAACCGCCAGCTCGACGAAGGCCGTGCCCGGTAGCAGGACGGTGTCCATGATCGCGTGGTCGGCCAGCCACGGGTGGGTGTCCAGACCCAGCCGCGCGGTGAGGAGCAGGCCCTCGGAGTCGGCGAGCGCCACCGCCGCACCGAGCAGCGGATGCCCGGCTTCCTCCAGCCCGACGGCGCTCACATCGCCGGCGCGGGTGCCTGGCTCGATCCAGTAGCGCTGCCGCTGGAAGGCGTAGGTGGGGAGGTCGACGCGCTGGGCGCCGGTGCCTGAGAAGTACGCGTCCCAGTCGACGGGGGTGCCGTGGACGTGGGCCTGGGCGAGGGCGGCGGTGACGGTCTCGGCCTCGGGGCGGCCGGAGCGGAGGACGGGCGCGAAGACGGTGTCCGCGTCTCCGGTCAGGCAGTCCTGAGCCAGGGCGGACAGCACGCCGTCCGGGCCGAGTTCGATGTACGAGGTAACGCCGGCGGCTTCCAGAGTGCGGATGCCGTCCAGGAACCGGACTGCCTCGCGGACGTGCCGTACCCAGAAGCCGGCCGAGCCCATCTCGTCCGAGACGAGGGCGCCGGTGAGGTTGGAGACCACCGGGATGCGCGGGGACTCGTACGAGATGCCCTCGGCGACCGTACGGAAGGCGTCGAGCATGCCGCCCATGTGCGGCGAGTGGAAGGCGTGGCTGACGGTGAGGCGCTTGGTCTTGCGGCCCTGAGCCTCGAAGGACTCGGCGATCGCAACCGCTGCATCCTCGTCACCCGCGATGACCACCGACTGCGGACCGTTGATGGCCGCAATGCTCACGCGATCCGACAGCAGAGGCAGAACCTCGCCCTCCGACGCCTGCACCGCGACCATCACGCCACCCGTCGGCAGCGCCTGCATCAGACGGCCACGAGCCGAAACCAACGTGCACGCATCCTCCAGCGAGAACACACCCGCCACATGAGCCGCGGCAATCTCACCGATCGAGTGACCGGCCAGGAAGTCCGGCCGCAGACCCCACGACTCGACCAGCCGGAACAACGCCACCTCAACCGCGAACAACGCAGGCTGGGTGTACACGGTCTGATCCAGGGCGTCGCCCTCGGCCGCGAACAGCACTTCTTTCAGCGGAAGTTCAAGGTCAAGCCGGTCACAGACCGCATCCAGGGCCCGAGCGAACACCGGATACGCCTCGTACAGCTCACGGCCCATCCCCAGCCGCTGGCTGCCCTGCCCGGTGAACAGAAACGCCAGCTTCCCCGCGTCCGCTGCACCTGTGACGATCCCCGTCGCCGAACCACCCTCCCCAAGCACCTCAAGCCCCGCCAGCAGACCCTCACGGTCCGCGGCCACCACCGCCGCGCGGTCCTCGAACGACGCCCGCCCCACCGCCAGCGACCGGGCGATGTCGACCGGACGCAGCTCGGGGTGCTGTTCGGCGTGGGCGTGCAGTCGGCGTGCCTGGTCGCGCAGGGCGTCCCGGCTCTTCGCCGAGAGGAGCCACGGCACCACCTGCGGCGGCGCAGTGGCCTCGGAGACGGGTGTCTCCTCGATGTCCGGGGCCTGCTCGATGTCGGGGGCCTGCTCGATGATCGTGTGCACGTTGGTGCCACTGACGCCGAAGGCGGAGACGCCGACCCGGCGCGGACGGCCCGTCGCCGGCCACTCCACCTGCTCGGTCAGCAGCGACACACCGCCCGTGGACCAGTCGACGTGAGAGGTCGGCTCGTCGACGTGCAGGGTCTGCGGCAGCACTCCCTGCTGCATCGCCATGACCATCTTGATGATGCCCGCGACACCGGCGGCGTTCTGGGTGTGGCCGAGGTTCGACTTCAACGAGCCCAGCCACAACGGCTGGTCCGCCGCGCGCCCCTGACCGTACGTGGCAAGCAGCGCCTGCGCCTCGATCGGGTCGCCCAGGGTCGTACCCGTGCCGTGCGCCTCCACGGCGTCGATGTCGGCGGGGGTCAGCCGGGCGCTTTCCAGGGCCTGCCGGATCACGCGTTGCTGGGCGGGGCCGTTGGGGGCGGTCAGGCCGTTGCTCGCGCCGTCCTGGTTGACGGCGGAGCCGCGTACGACCGCGAGGATTTGGTGGCCGTTGCGCCGGGCGTCCGACAGGCGTTCCACGAGCAGGACGCCGACGCCCTCGGACCAGCCGGTGCCGTCCGCCGCCTCGGCGAAGGACTTGCAGCGGCCGTCGGGCGACAGCCCGCGCTGGCGGCTGAACTCGACGAAGACGTCCGGGCCCGCGAGCACGGTGACGCCCGCGGCCAGCGCCAGCGAGCACTCGCCCTGGCGCAGTGCCTGGACGGCCATGTGCAGGGCGACGGAGGAGGACGAGCAGGCCGTGTCGATGGTGGCGGCGGGGCCTTCAAGGCCGAAGACGTAGGCGAGGCGGCCGGAGACCACGCTGGACGCGGTACCCGTGAGCAGGTGGCCCTCCACGCCGTCGGGGAGGTCGTGATTGCCTGCCCCGTACGCGTTGGCGGACGCGCCGACGAAGACTCCGGCCCGGCTGCCGCGCAGTGACGCGGGGTCGATCCCGGCGCGTTCGAAGACCTCCCAAGTGGTCTCCAGGAGGAGCCGCTGCTGCGGGTCCATGGCGAGAGCCTCGCGCGGCGAGATCCCGAAGAACGCGGGGTCGAAGTCGGCCGCGTCGTGCAGGAATCCGCCGTCGCGGGCGTAGGTGGTGCCCTCGTGGTCCGGGTCGGGGTCGTACAGCGACTCGATGTCCCAGCCGCGGTTGACGGGGAAGCCCGAAATGGCGTCGCCACCGCTCTCGACGAGTCTCCACAGCTCTTCGGGCGACCGGACGCCACCCGGGAAGCGGCAGCTCATCCCGACGATCGCGATCGGCTCGCGCGAGGCGTCGGTGAGCTCCTGGTTCCGGCGGCGCAGCCGCTCGGTTTCCTTGAGGGAGGCCCGCAGCGCTTCAACGACTTTTTCGTTGGGGGTTGTCATCACTTACTCCGCACTTCGGGCACGTCAGGATCGGTTGCTGTCGTTGTCGTTGCCGCCGGGGCGGGTGAGCCCGTCGACGCCGTCGGGATCACCGCCGCCGTCGAGCGCCAGGTCGAGGAGGTCCTGGAGATCCATCGTGTCGATGGACTCCCCTTCGTCGGCGGGGCTCGTGGCGGTGGCGGGGGTGTCGGGTCCGGCGAGCCGGAGCAGCGTGTCCATCAGTCCGGCCTCGCGGATGCGGCCCAGCGGGATGGCGGCCAGCGTCCGGCGCAGCTCCGCCTCCTGCGGGTCGGTGTCGACGGCTACGTCGGCCGGGCCGCCGGTCCCCTCGGGGAAGAGAGTTCGCAGCAGATGCCAGGTCAGCGCCTGCGGATTGGGGTAGTCGAACACAAGGCTTGACGGCAGCCGCAGGCCGCACGCGGCACCCAGGCGGTTGCGCAGGTCGACCGCGGTCAGCGAGTCGAAGCCGAGGTCCTTGAAGGCCCGTTCGGGTGCGACCGCGTCGGCGGACGCGTGCCCGAGGGCGGTTGCCGCGTGCTCGCGTACGAGGTCGAGGAGGGCCGCTTGCCGGTCGTCCCCGGCGAGCTCGGTGAGCCGTTGGAGGACAGCGGGAGAGGCGTCGGCCGCCGATCCATCGGCAGACGGGATGGTGCCGCGCAGCGCGTCCCGTACTTCGGGCAGGTCGCCGATGAGCGGGCGGGGGCGCGCAGCGGCGAACACGGGCGCGAACCGCGCCCAGTCGACGTCGGCGACGGTCACCGCCGCGTGCCGGCCTGCGACGGCGCGCTCCAGCGCGAGCAGGTTCGTCGCCGGATCCATGGGCGGGAGGCCACGGCGGCGCAGTTGCTCCTCCGCGTCGCCCTCGGCCGCCATACCTCCGTCGGCCCACGGCCCCCAGGCGATCGCCGTCGCGGACAGACCACGGGCCCTGCGCCGTTCGGCGAGCGCGTCGAGGAACGTGTTGGCCGCCGCGTACGCGCCCTGGCCACCACTGCCCCAGACACCGGCGATGGAGGAGAACAGGATGAATGCGTCGAGGGAGTCCGGCGCGTCGAACAACGCGTCGAGATGGACGGCTCCGGCCGTCTTCGCGGCCACCACACGGGCGAAGCCGGGGAGGTCAGTGCCGGTGCCGGGCGGCTGCGAGACGCCGGCGGCGTGCACCACGGCACGTACCGGGGTGCCGCCTTCGGCCAGCCGCGTGACCAGCGCTTCGAGCGCGGCCCGGTCGGCGACGTCGCAGGCCGCGAGGGTCACGGACGCGCCGAGCGCGGACAGCTCGGCCTCGATCTCGGCCGCACCCGGCGCCTCGGCGCCACGGCGGCTGACGAGTACGAGCCGCTCGGCACCCCGCTCGGCGAGCCGGCGCGCCATATGACGGCCGAGCGCTCCCGTGCCGCCGGTGATGAGCACCGTGCCGCGTGGGGTCCAGGCCGCGGCCGGCGCCGTCTCCGAGGCGGCGCGCACCAGCCGTCGTACAAGCGTGCCGGAGGCACGGATCGCCAGCTGATCTTCGTCGCCCGCTCCGGCGAGCAGCGCCATCAGCCGGGAAAGGACGCGGTCGTCGCACGTCACGGGCAGGTCGACGAGTCCACCCCAGCGCTCGGGATGCTCCAGAGCGAGGACCCGGCCGAGGCCCCAGACCTGCGCCTGGGCGGCGCCGCCGAGTTCGTCGGACCCGACGGCGGCGACGGCGTCACGGGTGATGCACCACAGCGGAGCTTCGGCGCCTCCAGTTGCTGCGGCCGGCGCTGTGGTGAGCACAGAAGTGAGCGATGAGGTGAGCGCCAGTCCGACGGGGACGCCGGGGTGTTCGGGGTGCGGCCGCTCGTCGAGGGCCAGCAGGGACAGGACACCGGCCACCGGGCCATCGGCCGCCGCCTCGCGCAGCCGCTCGTTCATGCGCGCACTCAGCTCGGCCGGGTCGCTGTCGGCGACGTCGAGCGGAACCGGTACGACCCGGGCGCCGCCGTCGCCCATCCGGTGGGTCAGGGCGCGGACCCAGGGATCGTCCGCGTACGGCGCCGGCACGGCCACGAGCCAGGTACCGGCGGGCGTACCCCGGTCCGCGCCGGACGACGGCTGCCAGGTGATGCGGTAGAGCCGGGCGTCCGCCTGCGACTGCGCCTGCTGGTTGCGCCGCCAGATCGACAGGACGGGCAGCACGGCGCTGAGCGGCTGGTCCCCGTCGATCGCCGGCTCACCGGCGAGCGACGCGAGGTCCGCGCGCTCGACCGCGTCCCAGAACCGGGCGTCGACGTCGTTGTCGGCGAGGCCGGCCGCGGAACCGCGCGGGGCGGAAGCGGGCTCGGGCCAGTAGCGCTTGCGCTGGAAGGGGTAGGTGGGGAGGTCGACGCGGCGGGGACCAGTACCGGTGCCTGAGAAGTACGCGTCCCAGTCGACGGGGGTGCCGTGGGCGTGGGCCTGAGCGAGAGCGGTGGTCAAGGTCTCGGGCTCGGGGCGGCCCTTGCGGAG
>NZ_JBEZKA010000068.1:0-13130 GCF_040651435.1 Streptomyces sp. NPDC048479 | reverse complement strand
CCTCGATCAGCTGGTCATCCACGGCCTTCACCGACTGCGGCTCAGCCACCTCGACGGTCTCCGGTTCAGGCATGTTGTTACTGGTCATCGGCGCAACTTCCATGATCAGGAGTTACACCGTTCGTTTGGCCCTGTCTCGCATTCGGTGGTGACGCAGAGTCGCGAGGGGTCGTTGATATCCGCGTGATGGGTGTCAACGAGCTTGTGCAGACAGTGTTTTCAGGGCTGTCTCCGCTGGTCATCGAGGATGTGGTCGACGAGGACGAACGGATCGTGGTGCGGGCACGGACTCCGCAGGACACCGCGGCCTGTCCGGTGTGCGGGGCGTCGTCGGGACGCGTGCACGGCTACCACTGGCGGACGGTGACCGATGTGCCGGTCGACGGTCGGCGGGTGGTGGTCCGTATACGGGTGCGGCGTCTGGTGTGTCCCACGCTCGGTTGCCGGCACACCTTCCGCGAGCAGATGCCCGGAGTCCTGGAGCGATACCAACGCCGCACGGCCCGTCTGACCAGGCAAGTCAAGGCCGTGGTCAAGGAGTTAGCGGGCCGGGCGGGGGCACGTTTGCTGGCGATACTCGCGATGGGCCTGTCGCGTCACACGGCCTTGCGCGCGCTGCTGCGCATCCCGTTGCCCGCCGGGCGGGTGCCCCGCGTGATCGGCGTCGACGACTTCGCTCTCCGCCGGCGTCACCGCTACGCCACCGTGGTGATCGACGCCGAGACCCATGAGCGGATCGACGTGCTGCCCGACCGCACGGCCGACACCCTGGAGGCGTGGTTGCGTGCCCATCCGGGCGTCGAGGTCGTGTGCCGTGACGGCTCAGCGACCTACGCCGAGGCCATCCGCCGCGCCCTGCCCGACGCGGTACAGGTCAGCGATCGCTGGCATCTGTGGCACAACCTGTGCAAAGCCGCCCTGAGCGAGGTCAAGGCCCACAGCAACTGCTGGGCCACCGTCCTGGACGCGCCCCTCTACGGTGGGCCGCGCGCACAGACCACCCTGGAACGCTGGCACCAGGTCCATGACCTGCTCGACCAGGGCGTGGGTCTTCTCGAATGCGCCCGCCGACTGCAACTGGCCTTGAACACCGTCAAACGCTACGCCCGAGCCGATCAACCCGAGCGCATGCTCCGCGTCCCCAAATACCGCGCCAGCCTCGTCGATCCCTACCGCGAACACCTGCGCAAACGCCGCGCCGAAGACCCCGCTGTCCCCGTCAAGCACCTCTTCGAAGAGATCAAAGCGCTCGGTTTCACGGGCTGCCTCACCCTCCTGCACAAGTACATCAACCAAGGCCGCGCGGACGCCGACCGCAGCCACATCTCCGCGCGCAGACTCACCCGGATGCTGCTCACCAGACCCGACAACCTCAAAGCCGAACACCACGAACTCCTGACCCAGCTCACCGCCGCCTGCCCCGCGATGACCCAACTGGCTGCCTGTATCAGGGACTTCGCGCAGCTCCTGACGCCCCGCCCAGGAAATCCCGACGTACTCGCGCGCTGGATGGCCGAAGTCCGCGCAGCCGACCTGCCCCATCTGCACGCCTTCACCCGGGGCCTGGAACGAGACCGCGACGCCGTGATCGCCGCGTTCACACTCCCGTACAGCAACGGCTCGACCGAGGGCGTCAACACCAAGACCAAGTTGATCGCACGCCAGATGCACGGCCGAGCAGGCTTCGCCCTTCTGCGCCACCGCATTCTCCTGGGATAGCGACACCCTCCGTCACCACCGAATGCGAGACAGGGCCGTTCGTTTTACAGTCCCTCCAGTCGGGCCAGTACGTATTCGTGGAAGCCTGCGACCAGTCGTTCAGCGGCGAGCATGATGCGCCCGTGGTCAAGTGCGCCTGCAACGATGCCGCGTTGCACCGACTCGACCAGGCCTCGGTCTTCGGCGCCTACTTGGTTGTCGAAGGCATACATCTCATCTATCCACTCCTCGCTGACGTCTTCGCCGAAGAAGTAGTCGAGCTGCCCAAGGCAGCGATCCGGTCCAAGGGGCAGCATGGGGCCGATGGAGACATTGGCCAGTCCTGGGTTGATGTTGATTTTCAGGCTGGGCCAGACGGTGAAGTACCGGCCTTCGGGCACTTCGCCGTCCTGCCCGTGGTAGCCCGTGCCGGCGGGTGGTGTGGCTTTGGGCTTGAGCGGGCCGTTCTGCCACGCGAAGCCATGGTCGACCGTGAGGCGGTAGGCGTCTTGGCGGGTGTCCATGACATCACTCAGTCCCGGGTGAGCGAGCGTGCAGTGGTAACACTCCAGGTAGTTCTCGATGGCCACCTTCCAGTTGCAGCCGAGCTCGTAATCCACGCGCTGGTGGTGCCTGAGCCGCTCGACGTCGACGCCGGCCTCGGCGACCAGTCGAGGAACGCCTCCAAGCGCTTCCATGAGGGGCGCTGCGGCAGGGTCAAGATGCGCGAAGAGGAACGGCCCCCAGGTAGCCGCCTGCGCCGGCAGCAGGCCCAGCTGTTCTTTGGCGAAGCACGATTCCCGGTCTGAGCGCGGCGCTGCCTTCAAGCTGCCGTCCAAGCCGTAGGTCCAGGCGTGGTAGTGACATTGCAGCGTGCGCCGCTTGCCTGCTGGCTCCTGTATGACCTGGGCTGCTCGGTGACGGCAGATGTTGTGGAAGGCGTTCAGGGTGCCCTCGTTGTCCCGGACTATGACGACGGGTATTCCGGCCACTTCCGCTGTCACGAACTGCCCCGGCTCCCTGACCTGATCGGCACTGCCGATGTACTGCCAGGATGCGCGGAAGAGGCGTTGCTGCTCCAAGTCCAGGATGCCTTGGCCGGTGTACCAGGACAGGGGAAGTCCTCGGCCTTGCTTGAGGCCTTGTGCCAGGTTCTCGAAGTCCGCGCCGGCGGGTGTGGCAGTGCTCATGTCGGGCCCTCGTTCGAACTCGGGGTGCCCCGAGGGCACCAGTGGTTGTGCCTAGCGTGTGAAGGCAGTGACAACTGGGGTGTCCGCTCCGGTTGGCCCCATGACGGTGGCTCCGCCTGGTGTGCCGAGCGACTGTGTCCGGCCCGGGAGCGGCTCGGCGAAGAAACGAGCGTCCTGCGCCGCGATGGAGTCGTGTGCGAGAGCGGGGCTGACGAGGCTGACGGCTGCCGTGGGGCAGACTTCGGCGCACGCTCCGCAGTCGATGCATTCGTCGGGCTGGATGTACATCTTGCGAATGCCTTCGTAGATGGCGTCTACCGGGCACTCCTCGACGCAGTACTTGTCCATGACGTCGATGCAGGGCTCGCCGATGGCGTAGCTCATGAGATTCCTCCGATCTGGGCGGCGGCCGAGGTGCCGGCGGCGTGGTGGTCCGGCGCGTCGGTTGAATGCCCGGGGAAGAGGTCGAGTGTCGGATCGAGCAGTACGGCAGCGTTGTTGACTGCGGTGGCTGCTTCTCCGAAGCCCACGGCCATGAGCCGCACTTTTCCGGGGTATTGGGTGATGTCTCCGGCGGCGAAGACCCGCGGCATGGTGGTGCGCATCGTGCTGTCCACCACGATTTTGCGCTGGTGCAGCTTCAGTCCCCAGCCGGCGAGCGGGCCGATGGCGGATGTGAAGCCCAGTGCCGCGACGAGCCCTTGGCAGGGCAGGGTCTCTTCGGCACCGGTGCAGGTGCGTACCGACACGGTGGACAACGGGCCATGACTCTCGCCGTGCGGCCCGGACAGGCGGGTGATCTCGGCTTCGGTCACGATGCGCACCCCCAGGCGGCGGGCTTGCTCGACGGAGGCCCGGTGGGCGCGGAAGACCGATCGGCGGTGCACCAGGGTCACCGACGCTGCGAGGGCGCTGAGCGCGCAGGCCCAGTCGAAGGCGCTGTCGCCGCCGCCGGCGATGACGACGTCCAGGCCTGCGTACCGCTTGGGTTCGGGGATGAAGGAGGCGACGCCTGTGCCTCTGAAGGAGTCGGCGGCGGGCAACGGCCGCGGAGTGAAGCTTCCGATGCCTCCTGTGATGACTACGGCGCCGGCGGTGATGCGCGCGCCTTGGTCAGTGGTGACGGTGAGGCTGTGCTCCCCGTCTGAGGACAGGGTTTCGGCCTGGTGTCCCAGCATGAGCTCCGCGCCGTGGCTGAGTGCCTGGTCGAGCAGGCCCGCAACAAGGTCGCGGCCCCGTACGCGTGGGAAGCCGGCGATGTCATGGATGGCCTTTTCCGGGTAGAGGGCGGATATCTGTCCACCTGCTTCGAGCTGGGCGTCGACGATCGCGGCGCTCAGCCCGCGGAACCCGGCGCAGTATCCGGCGAACAGTCCTGTTGGGCCCGCACCGATGATCAGCACGTCGACGTACGGCCCGCCTCGTTCGGTGCCGGGCAAAGTCACCAGACCGTGGTCGGTGGGGGCCATCCGTCACTCCTTTCACGTTCAAACCTGCGAGGCGCGCGCTCACCGACTGAGGGCTGAGACGTCACTGGGGCCGCTTCGGGTACTGGGTGCATCGCTGCCCCGTGGCCGGCGGCCGGTGGGTCCGCTGAGCGCTTGCGGCCAGGCCGGGCCGACAGGCCGGGCGCGCCGACAGTCTTCTATCGATGTGCGGTGGTTCTTCCGTCTGCGGATCGCTCACGATGTACGTCCGTGTTCGGTGGATCCGGACGCTTGGGTTCGGGCAGCTCCTCGGTGCATGGATACGCCAAGGGACCGACCGCCGTCGGCGGCGAAGACGGCTCCTGTGATGTAGCGCGACTGGTCGTCCATCAGGAAGGCAGCCACATCGGCGATGTCATCCGGCTGCGCGAAGCGTCCGAGCGGGATCAGGTCCAGCATGTGGTCCTGTGCCTCCTGGTCGGCCAGGATGCCTTGGACAGCGGCTTCGGTGGCGACGAATCCCGGCGCGAGAGCGTTGACGCGGATGCCATGCGGGCCCCACTCGCGGGCGACCGATTTGGTGAAGGCTGCCATCCCTGCCTTGGCTGCCGCCGAGTGCGCCACCTGCGGAGCTCCGGTCCAGGCGTATGTGGCGACGATGTTCAACATGGTGCCCGGTCGACCTTCCCGGATCAACCGCCTGGCCAAGGCCTGGGATGCAAGGAATGTTCCATAGAGGGAGATCTCGACGACGGCCCGGAACCCGTTGAAAGAGAGGTCCACCGTTGGGCATGTGAAGTTTCCGGCCGCGTTGTTGACCAGGCCGTCTACTTCCGGGAGGTCATCGAACAGGGCGGAGACAGCTTCGGGATCACGCACGTCCAGGGCGTGGGTGCTGCAACTTCCTCCCGCAGTGGTGATCTTCGCTGCTGATCGGTCGAGCTTCTCCTGACTGCGGGAGGCCAGCACCACATGGTGCCCGTCGGAGGCCAGGCGGGCGGCGATGGCGTATCCGATGCCGGTGGCACCGCCGGTCACGACGATGGTGCTCATGCGGCCTCCTGGCAGGTGAGAGTCGTAAGGGCGGAGTCGTTCCACAGGTGCAGTGCCTTCGCGCGGCGTGAGTAGCGCTGCAGCGGGAATTCGAGGGTGAAGCCGATGGCTCCCACGACCTGATGGCAGTGGGCGGTCACGGCGCAGGCCGCTGGCCCGGCATAGGCGAGGACGTCCGGTGACGGGTCGTGGGCAGCGGCGAGCAGCAGACCATCGCTGATGGTGCGGGCATCGGCAAGCTTGTGCGCCACGGCTTCGATGGCGGTAAGCGGCTTGCCGAAGGCGATGCGCTGGTCCGCGTGCTCGATCGCGATGCGTGTGGCGCCGTCGCAGAGCCCAGCGAGGTACCCCACGTTCGCGGTGATCCAGGCTGTGGTGCGCTGGGGGCCGACCGGCTCTTCGATGCCGGCGGGGTCTGTGGCGAACCGGTGGACGGCGAGGGCGTCGGCGTATGCGACGGGGTGCGCTTGGCTGATGCGTTTGAGGACAGGGCCGTAACTGCCCGCGACAACGGCGGCCTCGCCCTCTTGCGCGTAGCGGACGAGGGAGCCTGCGGCGGGGCTGCCTCCCAGGAGGGCGTCCACCGTGCTCAGCGGTGCCAGGGCCCGTCCCAGCTCGACGGCTCCCGAAGCGATGAACTCCAGTGCCTCGGGCTCTTCAGCCAGGTCGAGCCAGCCGATGTCTTCCAGTGCGTCGTGCAGATGTTCCGCGCGGTCGTCGCACGGCCGGTCTGGCGTCCACGCGGCAGGTACCGGCATGGCCTGGGTGACCGCATTGACCGAGTCGGCGAAGGCTTCTACGTCGCTTGCCATGGGCTGCTTCTCCTTCGAGGGGCGGCAGAGCCGCTGCTGGGTTCGGGGCCTGCGCCTGGTCAGGAGGGTCCGTGGTCCTGGTCCTGGGCATCTGCCGGTGTGGCAAGTTCGGCTCGCAGTTCGTCAGTGTGTTCCCCCAGGCGGGGGGCGGGCCTGGCGTTGGGTGCGGCGCGGCCATCCACTTTGAAGAGAGTTCCGAGGAGGCTTACGGTGCCGACGTCCGGCTGCTCCACCCGCTGTATGAGACCGTTGGCGTGCGCCTGCTCGACGCGGTGCAGTTCTTCGACGGCATGGACGGTGCCGCAGGGCACGTCGCGGGCCCCGAACTCGCGCAGCCACCAGTGCACTGGGCGCGTGGCGATGACTGCGGCGAAGCGTTCCTTCAGGGCGGCGCGCTGCCGTCGTTCAGTGTCGTCGGCGGGCATGGCTTGCGGGTTGTCGGCCCACGGATCGGGGACGTCGAGTACCTGCTGTACCTGAACTCGCTGGCGCATGTTCAGGCAGGCCAGCGCGAGGAAGCCATCGGCGGCGCGGTAACAGCGGTAATAGGGTTCCATTTCGTCCGACCGTTCCTGCCGGGCGGCCAGGTCGGCCAGCTCCTGCGAGCTGACCCCGTGGCCGCCAGCGGCCGTGTCGGGAGGGGCGGGGCTCTTGTTGGCACTGTGTTCGACCTCGACGAGTCGCTGGACCTGTACGGCCAGGGAGGCGCCCAGCAGGGAGACCTCCAGGCCCCTGGCCGTTGCGTGGGTGCCGCTGGCGGGGTGCCGGGCCGAGTCGGCAAGGCCTGCCAGGGCCGCGATAGCGGTCAGAAGTCCGGCGGTGATGTCCGCTATGGCGATTCCCCCGGATCTGCGGGGAACGGGATCGCCGGGGCGGGCGTCCGCGAGCAGGAGTCCGGATGCCGCTTGAGCGATGAGGTCGTAGCCTAGTGCGTCGGCCATCGGGCCGTCGCTGCCGAAAGCGGAGACGCATGTCCAAACGGCTCGAGGGTTGATCTCGCCTACCGACCGCCGGTCGAGACCGAAGGCAAGCGCACGCTTGGGCGGCATGTTGTGCACGACCACGTCGGCCGACGCGATGAGCCGGCTGCTCAGGGCGCGGCCTTCGGCGGTTTTGAGGTCTGCCACCACGGACCGCTTGTTGCGGTTGAGGGCGTAGAACCAGGTGCCTCCGTCCGCGGTGAGCGGCTGATAGTGACGCCAGGCATCGCCTCGAGGCGGTTCGACCTTGACGACATCGGCTCCCAGATCGGCGAGCAGCATGGTCGCGAAGGGGCCAGCCACGTACTGCGCGTAGTCGAGGACGCGGACGCCGGCGAGCGGTGCCGAAGCAAGGGATAGGTGGGACGTCATGGTCTTATGCCTTCCGCGCGGGGGCACGTGTCGGTGGGACCCGCCGCAACCGCCTTGAGTGGCGAGGTTCGCGGAATCCCGATACGAGGTCAGCGGCCGAAGCCGAGACCCTGACGGGCGATGTTGCGCCGTTGGATGTCGGAGGCGCCGCCGGCGATCGTGGTGGCCACCGCGGCTCGGTGAAAGGCGGCAAGCCTGCCGCCGAGCAGGGCATCGGGCCCGTTCTCGACGAGTGCGTGCGGGCCGAGGAGGTCCACCGCGATGCCCGCGAGTCGCTGCATGAGCACAGCCACGGACAGCTTCGCCATGGAGGAGGCGGCAGCGGCTGGGGTGCGGCGGGCAAGGAGTTCGGTGGCGTGCCGGCCGTGGAGCCGTGCCACGGCCGCCTCACCGCGCAGGCGGGAGAGCAGTCGGCGCTGGGCGCTGGTCACGGCATGCTCGACGAGCAAGTCCAACAGCGAACAGACGACACCGACCTTTTCGCTGGTCACACGCTCGTGGTCGAGTGTTCCCATGAGGACGGACCATCCTGCGTCGACCTCGCCCACGACCTGGTCGCAGGGGATCTCCACGTCTGTCAGGGCCAGTTCACCAATGGTGCCCCCGCCCAGGGTTCGGTGCACGGTGACGTCGATGCCAGGGGTGCGCATGTCGGCGACCAGAACGGACAGCCCTCGGTGTCGCGGTTCGTCGGGGTTGGTGCGCACGGCGAGGTAGGCCCAGTCGGCGTGCTCGGCACTGGAGGTCCAGATCTTGCGACCGTTGACGATCCAACGGTCCCCCTCGAGCCTCGCTCGTGTACGCAGGGAGGCAAGATCCGAACCCGCCTCGGGTTCGGAGAATCCTTGGCAAAAGACCAGTTCACCTGCTGCGATGCGCGGCAGAAGCCGTTCGACCAGCTCGGGGCTGCCGAACTGCAGCAGCGCGTTGCCGATGGTCTTGACCGACAGCAGGTAGCTCGACATCGGCAGCCAGTGGTAGCCGAAGACCTCTTCGACCGCGACCGTCTCAAGAGGGCTGAGGCCCTGACCGCCAAGGTTCTTGGGCCAGTGCAGACCGATGTAGCCTCCGGCGCCGTATGCCGTGTACGCCTCGCGGGAGTCGGCGTCGGAGGGCGACCCCTGATAGGCGTTCTCCCCCGTCGCCCGCAGTCGCTCCGCCAGCTCCATCGCGAACCGGTCCGCCTGTTGCGCGCCTGGCTCGAGCGAGGCAGTGCGTCGCCCAGACGGGGATTTTAGTGCTGTCATCACGTCTCTCCTGCCGCGCCGGCCGCACTGCGGCTGTCCGCAGCTGTTTACCTCACCACAGCATGATGACTGACCGATCAGTCAGCAAGGGGGGTCGGTAAGTTTTTTTCCTACGGGCACCAATCAGTCATCACGCACGTCAGGAAGCAGGTGATTGCTGTACTGGTGGCCGCCCAGGTAGCTGGGAGCCCTTTTCGAGGGCAGACATCCGGTTACACCGAGAACTCAATGCCTTAAGGAGCCTCTGCTGACTGACTAGTCAGCAACTGTCTTCGTTGGCGCATTGTCGGCGACGCGCACCGATCTCCCCGGCAGCGGCCGCAGCGCCGGCAGTCTAGGGATGCGGGATGGCTGCCCGTCACACTGAGGACCCACCGCCGACGACTCCTGCTGCGGTCGCGGCGACGTCACCAGACATAGAGATCGACACGAAGAGCTGAGGTTTCGGCGGGCGTTGCTCCGGACGTGCGCGCCGAAACGGCGACGCCCCGCCAGCTGTGCCTCACTTCTGCCACCGGTTCCTGCTGCCGGTACCGGTCTGGGCTGACTGCACAGAGCAAGTGCACCCGTGACCGCGCCACCCGCCAGGCCCTCGCCCTCGCCGCCCGCCACGCAGAAGGTTCCTGGGGGTTGAGGCGGGGTTTGAGCCGATGCCAGTCGGGCTGCGGTGACGACAGGGAATAGTTCAGGCAAGGCGGCGTGGGCGGCGGGAGAGAAGGGGTGTGTTCCAGCCCACACAGCGGGAGTGCATAGCGAGGCGGGAGCCAGTGCCTTTATTGGAAGCAGAGGCACGTGTCGAGGTAAAAGGGTGGCGCTGATGAGGCGGTCGCGGACCGATGAGTTCGACCGGTTCGTGGCGGCTCGGTGGGCAGCGCTGTTTCACATGGCGCGGCTGCTCACCGGCGGAGACCGGCACCGGGCCGAGGATCTGATGCAGGAGGCGCTTATCAAGCTGTGGTTTGCCTGGCCGAGGGTGTCCGAGCAGGCGCCGGAAGCGTATGCGCGCAGAGTCCTGGCCCGTGCGGCGGCTCGCTCGGCACGGCGTCGATGGTGGGGCGAGCACCCCGTGGATCCGCTGCCCGACCAGCCCGGGCCGGCAGATGCGACCGCCGCCGTGGACGAACGGACCGGATTGGAGGCCGCGCTGGCGCTCCTGCCGGCGCGGCAGCGGGCCGCGGTGGTGCTGCGCTACTACATGGACCTGCCCGAGGGACAGGTCGCGGAGGTGCTGCGGTGTCCGGTGGGTACCGCCCGGTCGCTCACAACACGGGGCGTGGCACGGCTGCGGCAGCTCCTGACTGAAGCCGTCGACCCGGTGGTGTGAAGGAGACATCATGGACCACTTTGAACGGGACCTGGCGCGGATGATGCGTGACAGCCAGGAGAACACGCGCTACGAGGACCGGCACCGACACCGACTACAGGCCGGCGTTCGCGCCCGACGGCGGACTCGGACGGCCTGGATGGCCACCGGATCCATCGCCGCACTGGGAGCCGGACTAATCCTCCTGCGGAGCCCAACCGCCCAGGGCGGTCCTCCTTCCCCCGAGCACGGCCCCGTCACCCCCGCCGCGTCGGTCTCGCTGCTGCCGACGGCCCGCCCCGTTTCCCCGGACAAGCCACTGCCTGTGCCGATGCCGCCCCGCACGTCGACCGCCAAGCCACTGCCGGTGCCAACCAATACATCGCCCGGCAGGCCGGTGCCGATGCCAACCACCACCTCAACCACCGGACCGATCCCGACGCAGCCCCCCACCTCCACCACCAGGTAGCGCCCCGGCCAGGTCAAGCGGTCCCGACGGAAACGGGGTCGCCTGAGCCGGCCCGACTACCACCGACCATCAGGCAGTTGATCCCGCTTGTCCCGCTCTCCACGAGCTGAAAACTCACGACGTGACCCGTGTGACCGCGACCAGCACCCTGCCACGCAGCGCGGCGCACCGCCGACGAGTCCCTGGCAGCGGCGGCTGCGCCGCTTCGGATACATCGAGCGGCCGCGCACGACCACGCGCCTCCGCCTGGTAGTGCCGTTTCCCAGCCGCCAGCCGGGGCTGTGGCGCACGCTCGGACTGCCCCCCGCCGTAGCGGACCGGCTTACGCGCTGGTCAGGGTGGGGCGGGCCGCTGCTGGTGGCGCTCCTCGCCGGGCTTTTGCGCTTCTGGCATCTGGGCAGCCCGCGGGCGGTCGTGTTCGACGAGACGTACTACGCCAAGGACGCCTGGGCGCTGCTGCAGCACGGCTATGAGGGCGCCTGGCCGGCGGCCCGGGCCGCCACTGACAAGTTGATCCTTGGGAATCCGCAGCGGATCCCCCTGGGCACCGACCCGTCGTTCGTGGCCCATCCGCCGATGGGCAAGTGGGTCATCGCCGTCGGAGAGTGGGCCTTCGGCCTCAATCCGGTCGGCTGGCGAGTCATGGTCGCGCTGCTGGGCACGGCGTCGGTGCTGATGCTGTGCCGCATCGGGCGACGGCTGTTCCGCTCCACGGCTCTGGGGTGCCTGGCGGGCGTGCTGATGGCGGTGGACGGGCTGCAGTTCGTGATGAGCCGCACCTCGCTGCTGGACGTGATCGTCATGTTCTTCGTCCTGGCGGCGTTCGGCGCGTTGCTGATCGACCGGGACAGGGCCCGCGCCAAGCTGGCCGCCACACTTCCCAGGGACGGTCGCCCGGACGCGGACGCGGGCACAGCCACGACACGCGCATGGCGCCCGTGGCGGATCGCGACCGGGGTGCTGCTGGGCCTGGCCTGCGCGACCAAATGGAACGGTATGTTCTATGTGGCCGGGTTCGGGATCATGACGGTGCTGTGGGACGCCGGTGCGCGGCGAGTGGCCGGGGCCCGGCACCCGTACCGTGCGATGCTGCGGCGTGATGCTGGCCCCGCCTTCCTCTCCCTGATACCGGTGGCGTTCGCGACCTATGTGGCCTCGTGGTCGGGCTGGTTCGCCACCGACAACGGCTACTTCAGGCACTGGGCCGACGGCCGGGGCGGTACGTGGTCGTGGATCCCGGCGCCGATCCGCAGCCTGTGGCACTACCAACACGCGGTCTATGACTTCAACGTTCACCTCACGCAGCCCCATCCCTACCAGTCGAACCCGTGGAGCTGGCTGGTGCAGGGCCGCCCAGTGCTGTACTTCTCCGAGTCACCCACGTTCGGCCACAGCGGCTGTACGGCACCGGGCGGATGCACCCACCAGGTGCTGGCGCTGGGCACCCCACTGCTGTGGTGGACAGCGTGCTTCGCGCTGCTGTATCTGCTCTACCGCTGGGCACTGCGCCGCGACTGGCGGGCAGGTGCGGTGCTGTGCGGGGTAGCAGCGGGCTATCTCCCGTGGTTCCAGTACCAGGAGCGAACGATCTTCCTGTTTTACGCGGTGGTGTTCGTGCCGTTCCTGTGCCTGGCGGTGGCGATGATGATCGGCGCGATCCTGGGGCCACCGGGCTCGGACGAACGGCGCAGAGCGATCGGGGCGATCGGCGCGGGTGTGCTGGTGCTCCTGATCATCTGGAACTTCATTTACTTCTATCCGCTGTACACGGGGACGACGATCCCGCTGGAAGACTGGCGGAACAGGATGTGGCTGGACACCTGGGTCTAGCAGCAACGACGGCGGGCCCGACACCTGTTGGCGTCGGGCCGCCGTGGTCGTTGTTGGTCGTTGGTGGCCGTCCAGGGCCGCCCTTGGACGGCCCACAGACGGCCCAGGTGCCCGGCCGTCACTCACGACGGTAGGAGTGCGACTCCTTCGTCCCGAACGCGACCAGCCCCTCGCGACCTTGCCTTGGGGGCAATGACCTGCCTGTTGCGGCTCTGTCGTTGTCCACTACCGTCCAGAACGGTCTGGGTGAGGCTGCCTCGTTTGGCCCCCGGTTTGGCCCCCATACTGCCCACTCCTCAGGCCGCGTCTGGGCTGATCAGTGCCTGATTGCGAGGGGTGCCAGTGATCGCGTTCGGCTGGCCATCTCCTTCATCCCTATTCTGCGAAAAAGATCAATCCAGCGGGGAAGGCTAGCCGCGAGAACCGACGATGCAGGTGCGAGCGAGGCGGGGGAGTTCTCCTCGATCGGCTCCCTCACCCCTCAAACCGCCCATGATCAGCGGAAACACCTTGATCAGGGAGGCAGGGAGGCAGCCTCAACACGCCCCAGGAGGGCCCCAGAACGGCACCTCCGGACCATGACGCGCATCCCTCCCTCCGTGCCCTGACTCATCCATCCGATGAGATGCACCCTTCGAGCTCTGCAGCCACCGTTATTGATCCGAAACTCAAAGGGTTCTATTCGAGGGTGTAGCGGACGTGTGGGCCGCCGAAGTAGCCGCGGATGATGTGTGGTTGGCGCTGGCGGC
>NZ_JBEZKA010000067.1:0-13620 GCF_040651435.1 Streptomyces sp. NPDC048479 | reverse complement strand
CCGAACCGGTCGCCTCAAGAACGTGAACGAGCCGTGACTCCTCGACCGATATGACACGCTCTCCGGCCGACACAGCAGAAAGGTGGTTGAAGCGGCATGCAATTCCTCTGGACGCGACGTTTGCGTCAAGCTGTCACGCCTTGGGGGGAGTCAGGATTTGGGCCTTGACCCAAGGCCGGGTAGTTAGCGTTCTTGCAGGTCATGCAAGGGGAGTTGATGGGTTTCCGGTACAGAGCAACGGAGCTCGTTGGTACAGGCAGTCGACCAAGACAGCTTGTCCCGAAGGAGCTCCCCACCGTACTGGTGGGCCTCTATCACCAGCGGTGGGAACACGAATCCGCGTACTACGCGCTCCGTCAACACGATCATGAACGGGCGCAACCTACGCTCGGGCGACCCGGCCGGCATCGAGCAGGAGATGTGGTCCCTGCTCGCGCTCTACCAGGCGCTACGCACCGTGATGGTCGACGCCGCCGAGTCCGTCCCCGGCACCGACCCGGACCGCTCGGACCGCTGCTGTTTCAGCATCGCGCTCCACACCGTCCGCGACCAGGTGATCCCGGGCCACCGGCATCGTCACCGCGGACACCGATCGGGACACTCTCCTCGGGACGATCGGCCGTCGGATCCTGACTGGCCTGCTCCCGCCCCGGCGGCAACGGGTCAGCACCCGCAAGGTCAAGTCACCGATGTCCCGCTAAGCGAGCGCCACGCAGACGGCCGGCCGGATCCACCGCACCGTTACCCGCCTCGACGTCACTGTTCTCGAACCCGTGGATCAGTCACCCGCGCTGCCCACGGCTTCCCGGGACGACCGGTACGCCGCCCCTGCCGCGCGGCGCCAGCACCGCATCCTGGCCCTGCTCCAGGAAGACCACACGCGCTTCTGGCAGCCCCGTGAAATCGCCGCCCACTTCGGCGACGTCACCCTGGAGACCATGTACAGACAACTCTTCAGATGGGCCGACAGCGGACTCATCCACAAGATCGGCCCTGGCCTCTACGCCGCAGCACCATGGTCTCCAGCCCCACTTGCGTGACCTGCCGAAACGCTAACTACCCGGCCTTGGGTCAAGGCCCGTAGGCAGCATCGGCAACCACGACGGGCGGTGTCATCGCCCAGCCGGCAAGGGTGTCGAGCATGTCCAGCGCCAGCCGCCACTTCTCACGGTGCGTGATGTCTGGCGGGATGCGGGTCTTGGTCCGTCGGAGGGTGTCCGACGTCCACTCCTTGGGCAGGAACAGACGCCATTGCAGCGGGTAGGGGGCGGTATCGCTTGCGGCGTGGACGCTGATCGTGACCTGGCAGTTCGCCGGTTTACCCAAACTACGGCGCCTACCCCGCGGAGCAGGCACTGCTCGTGCGTTCTCGTCGAGTTGCCATCGTCCGTACAAACGATGGCTGGCAGTGGCAGATGAAAGATTTACGGAAACAAGCGTCATGGTGGGCCAATTTTCCGGCTCCCGCGGGCCGTCAGGGGGCAACGGGGGAAGAACTGCGCCGTTGAACAGTGCACTTCCTGTAGACCATTGTCTCGTTCATGGCCATGTAACCCCAGGGCTCCTCTCTCAATCAGTTCTCCACTGCCAGCATGTGGCGGCACGGACGAAGAAACGATCCTGCCGCGGGTCTTCCAAGCCCCGGGGTGGACCGACGAAAGGGGAAGACCTTGCAACGTCTCACCCGCCGCGACATGGTACGAGGGACCACGCTGGCTCTGGCCGGTGCCGCACTCGCAGGCCCGGCTGCCGTCGCCAAAGCGACCGCGTCGCCGTACCGCACGCCCCGGCGCTCCCATACGCCCGGGGCAAGTACGACACACATGGTCGCCGCTCGAGCGGCCGAGGTGACGGAGGCTTTCGACGAGGTGTACCTCGGCCGCCGCATCGAAGGTTGGCCCGCGACCGAGGACCACGACGGTCATGACGGCCACAGCGCTCACGGCGGCCACACGAGCCGCCCCGCGGACGACGGCCACAGCCCCGTGGAGTTCGTCGTCCGCGTGGACGACGACGATCTGCATGTGATGCAGAACGCGGACGGCACCTGGATCAGCGTCATCAACCACTACGAGACGTACCACACGCCGCGTGACGCCGCCCGTGCCGCCGTACGGGAGCTGCGCGGCGCATCTCTCGTGCCGGTCACTGTCTGACATCGCGTTCGAGGCCCCACCGAAAAGGATCGTCGCCATGGCAGACCGCAAGAACCAAGCAGAGCTGACCGCCACCGAGAAGCGCGACTTCGTCAATGCTGTCCTCGAACTCAAGCGTCAGGGCCGCTATGACGAGTTCATCACCACCCACAATGCCTTCATCATGAGTGACACCGACAACGGCGAGCGGACGGGCCACCGCTCGCCGTCATTCCTCCCCTGGCACCGCCGATTCCTGCTGCAGTTCGAGCAGGCGCTGCAGAGCGTAAACCCCTCCGTCGCACTTCCCTATTGGGACTGGACGGTCGACCGCACTCCCCGCAGTTCCCTGTGGGCGGACAACTTCCTCGGTGGCAACGGCCGCAGCGGGGACGGCCGGGTCTCTTCTGGCCCGTTCGCCTTCGGAAGCGGCAACTGGCCCATGAACATACGGGTCGACGGAAGGACCTTTCTACGGCGGTCCCTGGGAGTCGGAGTCCGAGAGCTGCCCACCCGGGCCGAAGTGGACGCCGTACTGGCCATGCCCACGTACGACGCGACCCCCTGGAACAGCGGCTCCAGCGGCTTTCGCAACAACGTCGAGGGATGGCGAGGCCCGAACCTCCACAACCGGGTCCACGTCTGGGTCGGGGGCCAGATGACCACCGGAGCCTCGCCGAACGACCCGGTCTTCTGGCTCCATCACTGCTTCATCGACAAACTGTGGGCAGACTGGCAGAGTCGGCATCCGTCCTCCGGATACGTGCCGACCGTCGCTCCGCGCAATGTCGTCGGCCTGCGCGACACGATGAAGCCCTGGAACGATGTCACTCCGGAGGACATGCTCGACCACACGCAGTTCTACACCTACCGCTGAACCTCCAACCGCCGTCGGGGGCTCGCGCCGCCGCTGTTGTGACCAGCGGCGGCGCGGGTACAGGAAGGGGAGGGGACCATGCGAAAACACGAGCCGGAGCGTCGGGCGCCGTCACGGAGGTGCCAAACAGCCCCACGGCCTGGCCCATCTCGCGCATCAGCGGCGGGCATCGCCGACGCTGCGCTGAGGCGCTGATCACCTCGATGACGCGCCGGTGCCCATCCGTGAGCCCTGAGCTGCTGCGGACCGGCATGCCACCCGCGCCGTTCTGCGTCGCCAAGCTGCTGATGGCCCCAGGCCGGCGCCCAGGACACCGCCCTTCCTCACTGCGGCGAGTGCGGACGAAAGTGAACAGGGCCAAACGAGTCGGTGTAACTCGGGTTGTTGAAGGTTACTGACGGGCTGCGGAGAGACGGCCGTCGAAGGTGTTCAAGGCCGTCTTCCAGCGGCTGGTCCAGCGGGCTTGGCCCTTGCCTGTGGGGTCGAAGAACATGATCGCCATGTAGACGCACTTCAACGCGGCCTGCTCGCTTTGGAAATGGCCGCGGGCTTTGACTGAGGTGATCCCCGTGGCGTTGACACACCTGATAATGGATCTTGATGGTTTAGGAAGGTGTAGATCCACATGGCACGGGCGGCTCCGAACTGTCGCCCCAGTCGCCTTGGCATTTCCGGGCGACTTCGTGTACAGCCCCCGAGACTTCCAACCCTCACTCGGCGTGGCTGCGTCAGAAGCCGTTGTCTTTCCGAGAGTGACCGCTGCGTTTCTGCTGGTCAGGCATAGTTCCCCTATCGTGCGGCAGTGATGGCATGTCGTGTTGTCTCCTCGGGGAGCGTGCGGCCCGACAGCGGGTGGAGGTTCTGCAGGCTGAGCTTCGGGAGGCGGAGGCCGCGTGGGAGCGGTTCGTGATTGCCCGTGAGACGGTCGGGCAGGTCCTCGCGGAGCCGCGCGACCGCGAGGAGGCGCCGGTGGCCGAGCCCGATCAGCGGCCGCGACCGGTCGCTGGGACGGTGCCCGGCTCGGTGGTGCCGGTGTGGACAGAAGGACTCGACGCCGCCACGCTGGCACCGGACTATCGCAGGATCATGACCATCCTGGCTGAGCGGGGTGGAGAGGCGATGGACTGCCGGCAGCTCGTCGCGGCGCTCGGTCTGGAGCCGTTTCCGGCGAAGGTCGAGGGGTGCGGTCGAAGGCCAAACGCCTGGCCCGGCGGGGCTGGCTGGCCGAGGCGGTGCCAGGGATGTTCGGTGTCGCAGACGGGCCAGGCGGCGGCTCATGACCATGCTCATCGACCACAGGATCATCGCCTCGGCGCTGTCGGTGCGTCCCTCGTAGTCGCGGGCCAGGCGCCGTGAGCGCACAGCCACGCGAACGTGCGCTCCACCAGCCACCTCTTGGGCAGCACCGTGAACCCCGAGACATCGTCGCTGCGTTTGACCACCGTCAGGGCGATCCGCAGCAGGCTGCGGGCAAAGTCGACCATCTGCCCGGTGTAGCCGCCGTCGGCCCACACCCGCGTGATCCGCCAGTGCCGCTCGCGCAGCCGAGCCAGCAGATCCCGGCCCGCGTCCCTGTCGGTCACCGACGCAGCCGTGACCGTCACGGCCAACAGCAGCCCGAGCGTGTCCACCACGATGTGCCGCTTGCGCCCGTTCACCTTCTTCCCGCCGTCGAAACCCCGCGTCGCGGCCGGCACCGACGCAGCCGCTTTCACCGACTGCGCGTCGATGATCCCCGCGGTGGGCTCCGGATCCCTGCCGACCACCGCGCGGAGAAGGTCACGCAGCCGATCGTGCAGTTCACGGACCCAGCCCTGGTCGCGCCAGCGCCGCCAGAACGCGTAGACCCGGTCCCACGCAGGGAAGTCCGCGGGCATCGCCCGCCACGTAATACCGCCCGCGACCAGGTACCGGACCGCATCGACCATCTGCCGGTGGCAGTAGCCCTCCGGCCGGCCGCCCCTGCCCTCCAGCCACCCCGGCGGACCGGCAGCGATTCCCGGACTGCGGCCCACTCGACGTCGGTCATATCCGATGGATACCTCGGCCGCCTGTACGGCCGATCCCCGGCGTTCCCGAACCGGTGCGCGAGACAATCACACGACAGAGCAACCGAGTTGGACTCGCCCGACAATTGCACGGAAGACTGTAGCACAGGGCCTCCCTGACACTCGAAGGGACTTCAGCAATCCCGAGCTGGGCAGGAGGCCCTGCCCTCATGCACATCCCGACCGAAGATCACCCCACCGAGTCGCCACACTCGAACCAAGGCTCACCTCGATCGATAGAGCAACGGCTTCTCACAGAAGTTGGGCCGGAACCCGTTTCTTACGAAGCCATCGGTGCCAAGCCGCTGCGCTGCACACCTCACCACAGGCATTGCGTGCGCCGCGCCCGCCACCTGTGCAACCTCACCACGGCCTCACCGGGGTTGCGCGACCCCGCCACGGGCCCTGCCCACGGACTGTGCACTCCTTTGCCCCCGCTATGGGGCTGCGCACCGCACCATGGCCCCCTCTCCCCGCTTGCGGATGCATGGGGTGGGCGGGGGCGGTCAGGGCCCGTCACTGCGCTCAAGCCCAGGCGTGTGTGCAGGAATGGCACGCGGCGCTCACGGCCGGCCCCCGGCGGTGATCTCGTCGCGGATCAGGTTGCGGTGCTCCTCGTACACGAGCCGCGCGTCGTCGCTGGCGATCGCGTCGGTGTCGAGGCCGCAGGCGCATGTGACGATGGTGAGATCCGAAAGGGCCCGCAGGGTGTGCCCCTCAGGACCGGTCCAGCTGTCGCCCTCTACGTTCTTGAAGCGGAGACGGTGGCGGGGCACGGGCGGGCGCGGCTCGCTCGGGTTGAACGTCGCGTTGCTGTTGTCGAGGGTGAACCGGTGCTCGTTCATGTAGTCCATCATCCCTTCTTCGGCCGGCCCGGCGCTCGGGTAGTGGTCGCTTTGCAGTCCTGCCTGCTGGTGGAGTCCAGGGGCGGGGCCTCGGCCGGGTTCGTGCCTGATGACGCCAGGGAACAGGTTGCTGTTGGCTCCACGCACGGGCCCGGTGCTGCGGTGCCTACGGT
This sequence comes from Streptomyces sp. NPDC048479, assembly GCF_040651435.1. Taxonomy (NCBI): domain Bacteria; kingdom Bacillati; phylum Actinomycetota; class Actinomycetes; order Kitasatosporales; family Streptomycetaceae; genus Streptomyces; species Streptomyces sp. NPDC048479. The sequence goes on along the minus strand of NZ_JBEZKA010000067.1, from coordinate 7,542 downwards.
TGAGTGGGACAGGTTGGCGATCGGTGTCCCGCCCCCCGGTAGGCAGCGATAAGGCCCTGCCCACGTTTGGCGAAATCCGGTGACCAGGGTACGGGTGGCGATGCCCCTCAGTGTTCCGGTGCAGGTTCTCGTCGGTGGGCTCACAGCGCAGCGGCCCGCAAAGCGCCACCGGGCGCTGGCCCTCCACCATCGGCCAGAAGGAGTCGGGCACGGGGATGCCTGCACCCAGGTCGAACAGCTCCTTCTCGACGGCGTTCTGGGCGTCGTTGAGACGTACGATCCGCTCAAGGCGGCGGGTGCCTGCGTCGAAGGAGGCAACCCACCTCCTGAACTGGTGGACAGGGCACCGGCACGAATGACACCACGCGCGGTGCGGGCCAGTCGCGCATGAAGTCCGATACCGCGGGACAGCGCCGCCCCGAAGGACGGCACTGTCGGGAAGACCTTGGCGGAGGTCAGCCAACCTCACCGTGCAGGGCATGGACGACGGGCCGTCATGGCCAACCACCCCCGCCATACGGCTACCGCTGACGCGGTCCCACGCCGGCCAACCACCGCTCGGTCCCAGCACCCTCAGTCATCGGGGACGCACCTGCCACAGCGCGGTTAACGTGGAGTCACGTATCCAATACCGCACCTCGCTCCCCCATGAAACGCAGCCACTCCTTGTGCCAGCCGCTGGTCCCTCGCAGGTCGACCCCCTGCCAGGCGACCTCGGAGCGGCGGCCGATCAGCCTTTCGGCGAGCGGGGATCCGTCGCGGCTGTCGAAGATGCGCACCATTCCGTCAGCGCCGGCCGTCGCGACGACACAGTCCTTGGTGTTCAGCGCCAGGGCCAGGATGGGGCACGTCTGGGCCACCGACCACTGCGGTTCCCTGCGGGTCAGGTTCCAGGAGGAAAGGGTTCCGTCGCGGCACCCGGCGAGCATCGCGTCGGTACCCGGATCGTGGACGAGAGCGAGCACCGTGTCGCCGAGCTCGGCAAGGTTGGCGACATGGGTGCCGTCCGACTGCGAGTAGAACCGGATGGTGCGATCGTCACTGCCACTGGCCACCCACCCCTTCGCGGCCAGGGCGCACAGCGAATAGACCCCGGCGCCCGGATGCGGGATCCAGACGCGTTGCTGCTGCCCGTTGGTGACGCTCAGCACGGAGACTTCTCCGGCCGAGGAGCCGGCGAACAGCAGCCCCGCCTCGGGGTCTACTGCCAGCGAGCGCACATACCCTCCGGTCACCCGCCGCTGCCACAGTTCGTCCCCGTCGAGGTTCCACAGGCGTACGGTCCCGTCTGTGCCTCCTGAGGCGAAGGTGTCGTCGCTCACCGCAACCGAGGAATTGGCCGGCGCGCCGTGATGCGCAATCTCCAGGAACGCCTGAGCGCTCTCGCGGTCAGCGAGATAGATGCTGCCGTCCAGCCCGGCGACCACGACGTAGCGTCCGTAGGAGAGCAGGGCAAGGTTGCGGAAGGCCCCGGGGCATCGCATCGTCTGTTCGGTGGCGAGCGTCGTCGGGTCCAGCAGATGGACGAGGCCGTCGGCGGTACCCGCCGCCACGCCACCGTCCCCGGGGAGCATCGCCACCACGGCGACCACCTGGGTTTCGTGCAGGATCGCACCGTGCAGTCGGGCGTGGCGCAGATCCGCGTCGGCCACGACCGCCCCCTGAAGCAGAACTGACCGCAGATCACAGTCGCGCAGATCCGATCGGCGAAGATCCGCGCCCTGGAGGTCGGCGCCTCGCAGGTCCAGTCCGCGGAACGACCGCTCCGAGAGCGTGGCGCCCATTCTGTTCGCCAGCGACAGGCAGTTCGCCGCCAAGTGACCGCCCTGCGCGCTGTCGGCAGGGCCCGGGTCGTGATCCCGGACGAGGGCGGAGTCGGGTTCGGGCAGCCAGTCGAGCGGTGACAGCCCCTCCGAGGCCAGCTGTTCAGCCAGATAGGCAACGGGCTCCGGCAGCAGCAAGTGCCGGTCCAGTGCGGACAGATCGCCGGCACGCAGCGTGGTGCACAGCAGGCCCGGCAGCCGGGCGAGGTCGGTGAGCGCGCTGCTGCTGTCGATGAGGCGCCGTACTTCCTCGGCCGCGGTCCCCAGCCGCCGGACGAGGGCCTGGACGCGCTGCTCGTAGCCGAGGTCGGCGAGGCGCACCACCTCGAAGGTGGACCGCCCCTCGGCGTCCAGGACCAGGGCGCTCCCGGCGGCGGCGAAATCGGCGGAACGCAGTGTCGAACGCTCACGCTCGAAGTAACCCGGCCTGCTGGCCAGCGGGATCTTGCTTTTCGGCGAGACCAGATCGGCCAGTTGGGCGAGCGTGGTCGGCGCGTGCTCGGCAGTGAGCTGCCATCTCAACTCGTCGAGCCCGTCCAGGATGATGACGAGCCTGCCGGTGCGGCTGGCGTACCGGAAGGACTCCCGGCGCGCTTGCAGGTCGGCACCTCGCTCGCGCATCTGGGCCACCAGGCGGCTGGCCTGCCCCGAGCGCCTGATCCGGCGGTCTGCGCCACAGCGCCCTGACAGGTCGGGCGGTTCTTCGTCCTGGCCCATGGGGACAGAACGAGTACACGTTCGCGGCCCCTCAGTCGATACAGAACTCGTTGCCCTCGATGTCCTGCATCGGGATGCACGAATCATTGCCGTCATACAGCGTTCGCACGTGCACCGCGCCGAGCGGGACCAGTCGTGCGCACTCGGCCTCCAGTGCGGCGAGGCGCTCTTCACCCACGAGTCCGGTGCCGACCCGCACGTCAAGATGCAGCCGGTTCTTGGCGGCCTTCCCTTCGGGGACGCGCTGGAAGTACAGTCGCGGGCCCACGCCTGAGGGGTCACTGCAGGCAAACCATGCGTCCTGCTGCTCAGGTGGCAGCGAGCGCTTGAAATCGTCCCAAGTGGCAAACCCCTCCGGTGGGGGCGGTACGACGTACCCCAACACCTCGCACCAGAAACGAGCGAGGCGCTCAGGTTCTGCGCAGTCGAAGGTGACTTGGAATTGCTTGACCGACGTCATCGGGCCACCATATTGGCGCGTGCTGTTCACCGAACCCCCGGGGTGTCATCGCCGCGCAGGTCGAGGTCGTGCGTGACATGAGTGACGCTCTGAGCCGGGTCGCATCCGGTCGTTGAATCTCGCCAGATTCAGTGAGACTGTGCCGCCTTCGATGAGACAGGACACCGCGTGGCTTACCCGATATGGCAGACACGCCCTACCTGGGGTGCCGGTAAGAACCCTGTCACCAGCCGCAAACGGCGGTGATCTTGGAAGGGTGCCGCTCGTGGGGGTGAGTCCCGGGTCGTACAGCTGCGGTGGGTGGAGCCTTGCGAGAACACCCGACTCCTGGCCAACCCGCTCGCTCACCCGAGGACATCGAGAACCTCGACGGCTGGACCCTCCACCGGCTCCGCCACAGCGCCCTCACACACGACGCCGAGGACGGCACCTCCACCCACATGCTGCTGGCCCGCTCCCGCCACGCCTCCGTCCGCTCCCTGGAACGGTACGCCCGCCCCGGCGTCGACGCAGTCGCCCGACACGTCGCCGAACACGACCCCGCCGCACGCCGCCGGGTGTGACTCTCGCCGTTTGCGGCTGGTGACAGCGTTCTTACCGGCACCCCTAAAGGCTGGATGGCGGCTTCCGAGGGTGGGGGCCACGCCCCTTGAGCGATGCGATGTGCGATTCGATTTTCCGATGGTGGCGATGAAGAACAATCGTTTCTCACGATGGGGAAAGGATGCGAGGGTGGCGTCATGAACGCTTCGACCACCACCGAGATCCTGCGCTACACCGCCTTCACCACCGACCCGGCGGGCGGCAACCCGGCCGGCGTGATCCTGGACGCCGCGCACCTCGCCGACGACCGGATGCTCGCGGTCGCCGCCGAAGTCGGTTACTCCGAGACCGCTTTCATCACTGCCGCCGACCTTCCCCGGCGCCGCTTCCGGCTCCGCTTCTTCAGCCCGCTCGCCGAGGTCGCGTTCTGCGGCCACGCCACCATCGCCACGGCCGTGGCCCTCGCCGAGCGGCACGGCGCCGGGGAGCTCGTCTTCGACACCGCGGCCGGCGAGATCCGGGTGGCGACGGCCGTCGACGGCGCGGGCGCCGTACGGGCGACCCTCACCAGCGCCCCCACGCACTCACGGCCCGTCGAGGACGCGGAACTCGACGCCACCCTCGCCGCCCTGCACTGGGAGCGCGCCGACCTCGACCCGTCACTGCCGCCGCACGTCGCCTTCGGCGGCAACCACCACCTCGTGCTCGCCGCGGCCACCCGCGCCCGACTGGCCGACCTCGCCTACGACTTCGACGCCCTCGGCGACGTGATGCGCGCGCACGACTGGACCACCGTGCAACTGGTGTGGCAGGAGAGCGACACCGGCTTCCACGCGCGTGACCCCTTCCCGCCCGGTGGCGTCGTGGAGGACCCGGCGACGGGTGCGGCCGCCGCCGCGTTCGGGGGCTACCTGCGCACCATCGGCCGGATCCGCGGCGCGACCACCCTCACTCTCCGCCAGGGCGAGGACATGGGCCGCCCCAGCACGCTCACCGTCGACGTCGACCCGACCGACCCGCGGGTGCGCGTCGCCGGCCACGCCGTGCCCATCGCACCGTGACCGGCGGGCGAGACCAGGCGCGGCAGTGGGCCGGCGCCACCCGGGTCCGTCACCGGGCGGCGGGACGGGGTCTATCCTCGGGCCCGTGGACACCCGACTGCTGCGTACGTTCGTCACCCTCGCCAGGACCGGGAGCTTCACCGCCGCGGCCGCCGAACTACACCTCGCCCAGTCCACCGTGACCGTGCAGATCCGGGCGCTGGAAAAGGAGTTGGGCAGCCGCCTCTTCGACCGGCTGCCGCGCGGCGCCCTGATCACCGACGCGGGGCGGCGCGTCCTGGAGGCGGCCGAGGAGGTGCTGAACGCGGAGGCCGGGTTGCGGTCGGCGGTCGCCGCGGACGGCCCGCCCGCCGGGCACGTCGTCATCGGCGCGGGGGAGACCCTGTGCTCTGCCCGGCTGCCGGGTGTCGTCGCCGCCCTCAGCCGTACCCACCCGCAGGTGGAGATCGCCCTGGAGCCAGCGGGCACGGAGGCGGCCGTGGACGGCCTGCGAGCCGGGCGCCTCGACATCGCGCTGCTGCTGGAGAAGGACGCGGACGCGGGCTTCCCGGACATCGTCACCGAACCGATCGCCCGCGAACCACTGGTCCTCGTCTGCGCCGCGGAGCACCCCGCGGCTCACCGGACACGGGCGGCCACCTGGGCGGACCTCGCGCAGGAGACGTTCTTCCTGCACGAGCAGGGCTGTTCGTACAGCGACCGGCTGATGCGCGACCTGCTGTCCGTACCCGGAGCACGGACCCGCATGACGCGCTTCGGCAGCATCGAGGCCGCCCGGTCCTGTGTGGCGGCCGGTCTCGGGCTCACCCTGCTGCCCCGCGCGACTGTGGCCGCAGCGCTGCGCGAGGGCGTGCTCGCCGTCGTGGACGGACCGCGGTTCCCGGACGTACCGGTGCAGTTGGCGCGGCATCGCAGGCGGTGGGTGTCGCCGGCCGCGCGGGCGGTTGTCGACGAACTCGTCCGCAGCTTCGCCGCCCGGGCGGTGCCCGGCGGGCCGTGACAGAAATGGTCCAGCGGACCGGTACCGCGTACTTCGCCGATCCGCACCGGAAGCAGCCGGGCGAGATCAACCACAACCACGGCGGACGTGGCGTGTACTTCCTGGATCCTGCCGGGCACGGCATGGAGATCATCACTCGCCCCTATGCCGACCACGCGCCACAGCAGCAGCAGATGCCGTCGTCCTGGTCGTCGGCCAGCAGGTGGACGAGTTCCAGACCGCGGCCCAACTCGTTGTCCGGCCGTGCCAGGTGCAGATGCGGCACCAGGTGACTGCCGTCCTCGACCCTGCAGCGCAGGCTGGTGTCACCCTCGGCGGTGAGCTCGATCGGGCCCTGTGCGTACCGCACCGCATTTGGCGACCAACTCGTTGGACGATCGCTGGGCGATATCGATGTCGGTGGTCAACGTCGGCCGCCAGGATGTGACTTTGGCCGGGTACACCGTCTGGCTGGACGTCGACGGGATGCGATGGAGGCGTCTCAAGTGGCAGGCCAGGATGCTGCTTCGGGTCGGCTTCGCCCGTGTGCGTAACACCTTGATCACTCTGCCCCCTTCGTTCAGCGTCAGTGGCGAGGGGTGGCTGCGGGATGATCACGGAGCAGCCCAGTTCCCGGTGGCGGTGCAGGCTGGCACCACCCTGAGGATTCCGAACGTCGCCCTGAAGTGGGCGTCGGACACGACGTGCCGGCCACGGGTCGCGATCCACCTGGGCTCGGGGAAGATCGTGCAGACCGAGGCGGTGACTCCGGACATCTTCGAGCCGTTGGACATCGACTCCGAGTACGGGCCCGGTGAGGACGACGAGGACGCACGCCTTCCTCCGGTGGGCCATACGTTCCAAACACGCGCCCACCCTCGTCATCCCGCACCGTTCCACGAGCAATCCCGCTTCCATCTCTCAGCACCAGCGCCTCACACTGTTGCGACAGACCCTGAGCCGCGAGGACATCCCGCTCCAGGATCGGGTCGCGGCCGCGCTGGTCCTCCTCTATGCACAGCCTCAGGCACGCTCACCTCCGCCAGCTCGTCGTCCAACAGCAGTCCCGCAGACGACCTCGCCGACGTTGTCCTACACAGCGATCGAGTCGCGTATCCCCATTAGCGGTCGAGTCGTCGCGGGATTCCGGGCGCCCAAGTCATTTGAGCCATCAGACGGCGACAAGCTCACAGCCATACCCCGAACCCCTGGGCCCGACGATCCTACGAATGACCACCTCAGACCCGCGCTTGGAAGGAAGGACAAGCTCAGCACCTGTTTTGATCCTCAAAAGGCAGGTCAGGACCCGGTAGGTCGGGGGGCTGACGAAGTGACCCGTTCGTAGGGGCATCCACACCGGAGTGCAGCTGTCCATCGACCACTCATCATCGGGAGCGGGGGAGTAGATGAAGAATGCACGGGAGAAGCGTCCGAACGGTCCGGGCCGGCTCGCCTCCGCCGACGAGATCGGCCAGTCCCCAAGCCGTTCGAGCGTCCGCTGATCTGCGAGTTCTGTGACAGCGCCGTCGGCCCGGTCCGCGGTTACAAGACCGTGCCGAACCTCTTCCGCCTGCTCAAGGGGAGACTTCACCAGCCTGGCTGCGCCCTGAAATCCCACTAGAATGGGCCCCATCGGTCCCGACTTCGAGGTCCAGGAGGAGCGTGCCAGGAACTTGCCGCACCTCGCCGGCCCGGTCGCGGTCGGTCCGGTTCCAGCCGCGCAGAATCGTACGGCTGCGGATAGAAGCCGCTCCCGGCCGAAACCCTCTGCCGAGCACCGACGGCACCCAGGTGCTCCTCTGCACGGAGTGGAACCAGCGTCGAGGCCCACGACGAGGCGGCCGAAGCCGGGAACCACGACATGAGTGCGTTGTGGCAAACCGGATCTTGTTCGAGCGGCAGCGGGTGATCATCTGGACGGAGGTTCGGGTGCGGTCGCGGGCATGAGAGAACGGGCCC
>NZ_JBEZKA010000066.1:0-14662 GCF_040651435.1 Streptomyces sp. NPDC048479 | reverse complement strand
GCACCTCTCTGTGGAACGCGTGGAGGGGCCCTGGTGCCATGTGGCACCAGGGCCCCGAAGGAACTGCTACACCATCTGCCGACCCTGGTACTGCGCCGGCCTTCTGTTTCCGTCAGACCCGACCGAGATGCTGTCGGGGGTGCGGGGATCGCGGTTGCTTGACCGGAGACCACCTCACTATCGATGTCCTGCGGTACCCGGACTCAAGACTCCCGCCCGGGCGATCCTGATGGCGCGGGGCTCCTCCGTTCTTTCCCTCTGGATCAATCACTTGCCATACGGGAACTGCGTACTGCTGTGGCCTCGAACAGCGCCACTCTTCGGCAGCCAGCCCCGTCGCCCGTCCTGCGTCTGCTCTGGCTTAGAACCCCACTGCCGAACTTCCCGGTGCGCGCGCCCGCAGCCGACGCCTTCACCGAGGTACCGCTCACTGACTTCACTGCTGGTACTGCGCACTGCACTTACTGGACTGCTATTGCGGTACTGCTTGTGGCGGCCCCTGATCACTGCGGGCCACCCGGTCCGGCCGTCAGTCCCGTCGCCGTCCTGCAACCGCTCTGGCTTCGGAACTCCACCACCGCACCGTCCTGCGCACTGCACTTGCGGGTACTGCTGCCCGGCAGTTCATCTCTGCCGGGCCCTTCTCGATCTCGGCTACGAGAGAAACCATAGCCACACCACCACCGGATGTCTACTCCAGCCAACACAGATTTTTGGGTGTTCGACGGTGAGGTAGTCACCCTCGAACCGAACAGGAACAGGGTTTAAGGAGCCCCGGACCGGGCACAGGCTTCCTCGGCTCGTTCCCGGGTGGGGTAGGCGCCTTCGTAGCGGACTTTCTCCAGCATCTGCTCGAACGTCATCACGGGCGGGTGCTGGAGCGGTGCACGCAGGTCGGACATCACTGCGGTGCTGCCTTTCTGTATCCGGGGTGGTGGTGCCGGTGCCCGACGGGGTGCGGGCACCGGCGGGTGGGTCAGTTGGGCTGGGGGCGGCCGAAGAGGAGGTCGTAGCCCGCGGGGAGCTGGAGCAGGATCTGCTTCAGCAGGTCGTCGCCGGCCGCGTCGGCGACCGTGCTGAGGACGGCGCTGACGTCCCAGGCCGCGGTCTGTTCGGTGGCCCCTTCGATCCAGGCCGCCGTCGCCCGCAGGAATCGCTCCGGTGTGAGTGGTTCGGCACTCTGTAGCGGGTTGAGCAGGATCAGGGCGAAGCCTTCCGGCAGACGCGCCGCCAGCTGGGCGCGCACCTCGCCGACCAGGTGTGCTCCGAGCAGGGCGAGCACCACGCGGGCCGCGCGTTCCGCCTCCTGCCGGCTCCCGTACTCGCCGCGTTCCTTCACCTGGTCGAGGAACGCTTCCCATCGCAAGGTCATATCGGCCGCCGCCCTTCTTTCGTCCGGTGCGGAGGACGGGTGAGGGGGTCAGGTGCCCGTCCTCCGCCGTATCGGCCCGGCTCAGCCCGAGATCTGCTTGCGGGAGGACTCCCCGCCGATCGCGATCTTGCGGGGCTTGGCGCGCTCGGCGATCGGGATGCGCAGGGTGAGCACCCCGGCGTCGTAGTCGGCCTTGATGCGCTCGGTGTCCAGCGTGTCGGCCAGCACGATCTGGCGGGAGAAGACACCCAGCGGCCGCTCCGACAGATCCATCTGCACGTCGTCGGCCTTCGCCGCGGGCCGGCGCTCTGCCTTGACGGTCAGCATGTTCCGCTCGACGTCGACGTCGATCGCCTCCGCGCTGACGCCGGGAAGGTCGAAGTCCACCACGTACTCGTCACCCTCGCGGTAGGCGTCCATCGCCATCGCGGACGGCCGCGTCCAGGTGCCCGGGCCCATCAGCTGCTGGGTCAGCCGGTCGAGCTCGCGAAAGGGGTCGGTGCGCATCAACATCGCGAAACACCTCCAGAAGATTCGGGCAGTACCTGCCAATGCGCTGCACTGGATCCGTTGTAGCATGTCATCCAATGGATGACAAACATGGTGTCGTCCTAAGGATGACAGTCCTGAAGGAGGCGCCCATGGCAGCAGCCGACCAGTCGGCCTCTTCCGGCATCGATGCCCAGAGCCCGGCTTCGTTTCCCGCCGCTGCGGCGGCCCTGGAAGCCATAAACGGCGAACTGCGCGCCGCCCAGCACGAGGCCCCAGGCGCCCGCGGCGCCTCCGCCGGCGGCCCGGAGCAGGCTTTGGCCTCCCTCCTGTTGCTGCGGCAGATCCGCGAGGAGCTGTCGGGATGGGAGTCCGGCCTGATCGAAACCGCCCGCCACGCAGGAGCCAGCTGGGCCGACCTCGCCCACCCCCTCGGCGTCGCCAGCCGCCAGGCCGCCGAACGCCGCTACCTGCGCAACCGCCCCGGACCCACCGGAACCACCGGCGAACAACGCGTCCAGGCCACCCGCGAACGCCGCGCCGCCGACCGCACCACCGCCACCTGGGCCCGCCACAACGCCGCCGACCTGCGTCGCATCGCCGCCCAGATCACCGCCCTCACCGACCTCCCCACCGCCGCCCGCCATCCCCTCAGCGAACTCGACGCCGCCCTCGCCCACGACGACCCCGCCGCCCTCATCCACCCCCTGAACGCCACCCGCCCCCACCTGACCACCACCCACCCCGGTCTCGCCGCCCGACTCGACACCCTCACAAACTCCGCCACCGCCCCGCCCCCCACCCCCCACTGATCAGACCCACGCACAGCAACAGGCAGCAACCGGCCTCACCCGGCAGGCCTCCGGCCAGTCGGATGTGGGCCTGCCACCGGGCGCGGGAGGCTTCGGCCAGCTGATGGTCAACCGCCTCGCCCGCGCCACCGCGGTGATCCGCCGGACGGCCGGTGGGAAGACGGTGAGCGCCGTTCTCGCCCGGCGGCATCAAGGCGACGGTGCCGCCGACCTTCCCAAAAACGACCCTTTCGCTCGCGCTCCGGCGCGGTCGCCGGCACAGTTCGAGGATGGGCTCGGCGACCGTGACACCAGCGAGACCGATCTCGATGCGCAGCAGCTCGGCGCACCCGCAGCCGGACCATGACTCGGCGCGAGCCCAACGGCCGTTCATCCAGGGTGCGTTGGTAGGAGCTGTGCACACGCCTCGCACGCTTCCGGCAGTCCAGGCATCGGCCCGGCCGACTCGTGGACACCGCCTCCACCACCAGGACGTCGGAGGAGTCGCTGACGCGCTCCACTCGCACATCGATCCCGGAAAACAGCACAGCCTCGACCGTCTTGCTCGCCATGGCAGGAAACACTCTGCCGAAACGATCCCGTGTTCCCGCCCGTGACCTGGGGATTCACGCAACTGCGGACAGAGTCGTGGGTCGTGCTGGCGGTCGGCATCCTCGCCCTGCCCCGGTCGGCGCGCCTGCCCTGGGCGCTCTTCGTGCTCGCCTGGCCCCTGGACGGCGCCGAATGGGCGGGGCCGGGGCCCCTGCAGGACTTGAAAACCGTCGGCCATCTCATCGCGGCGATCCTCGGCTTCGGGGTCGTCGCCATCGCGATGGCGCGGACAGGCACGCGTACGGCGGCCTTGACCGAGTGACGGGGACTGGAAACGGAGCAGCAGCCACCGCGCAAGTCCCCGACCCTACGCACACTCCGTGCCTGAACCGGAATCCCCGCTAAGCGAACTTCACGTACTTGAAGACGTGCCCGAACTCACCCGGACCGATGTTACTCTGCGCTTTGCCCTTGCAGCCGCGTGACCGGTACGAACGCACCGTGCGGTCGGTGTTGTTCGACGCGTAGAACGGGGCATTGCTCCCGGCCAGAGCGTAGCAGCGGCCCGACTTCGGGGAGGACAGCGTTCCGTCCATCGCCCCCACTCCGGCGGTGCTCCAGTAGAAGTCCCCGTCAGCCGCGTGCGCGGACACCGGCAGCGCCAGCAGAGCGGCCGCCAGCAGCCCCGGACCTGCCACTCGCATGACCTTGAAGCGATTCATTTCCACAGACTCCAGTCTTCTCGATTATTTCTTGTGGAACATGGAATTGAGAATCCAATTCCCGATGCGTGCTTCGGATTGCTTGCTGAGATGGCTGGGGCCGTAGACGGGAATCCCGGAAATCTCCTTCGGGCATTGGTTCAAATCGTTGCAGAGCTGGTGGTGGGTGTCCAGGTAATGCACCCCGGGGTACTTCTTGCTGAATTCCAGAAGGATTCCGGAGTACGTGACCGTCACCGAACCCGGGTTGTGCGCGCCAGGCCATCCCAGCAGGTACACCGGGGTCCGGTTCCGGGTGAGGATCCGGACCGCCTTGTCGAGACTGGTGACGAACTTCCTTCTCGCCTTGTCGTCGAGAATCGTCACCGGCTTCCCGCCCGGGTCGGTCGCCTGCTCCATCGTGTCCATCTGGACGCTCATGAGAACCGCGTCCGGACGCACCTTGGCCATCAGGGACGGCCACTCGACCTCCCACTTCGGACAAGCCGCGGAACCCGTCTTGTGTTGAACGCGGATCCCACAGCCACCTTTCGCGGCATTCGTGACCTGCCCCTTTCCGTCCAGAACCGTGGAAATCCCCGCGGCCGCAGCCATCCCCCAGGAATCCCCGACCACCAGCACCTTCTTCCCTTCCGCGCCCGGCAGGAGGGTGGGGTCGCCCCACAAAGGGGTGTGGGTGTTGCGCAGTCCAGGGGGTGTTTCAGGGAGCAGACATGGAGCGGAGTGGCACGGAATAATGCCCGAGCGCACCGGCTCTGCTTGAGCGATCCCGGGTGAGCCACTCAGACTCCCGAAGATGCCGGTAGCCAGACACAGGGAGACGCGAAATCGACTGAACATCATCCGAACACACTGCGGGAGGGGCGGCTGAATTGCCGCCCGACACGGCGAGACTGGACGGCATTACACCTGATCGGCTCCCGGCAACCGGTGCTGCTCGACCCGACCGCTTCGGGGCGCGTGCTCCGGTCGATGGAACATGGAATTGAGACCCGGTCGAGATTGGTGACAAACCTCCGCCGCGCCTCTTCGTCGCGAAGCGTCACCCGCTCGCCCCGGGGTCGATCTGCTGCTCTCCTGCATCCCACTGTACTGAGAGCAGTACCGAGTCCGGACGCACTGAATCCATCATGGCAGGCCATTGGGCCTCCCAATCGGGGCAATTTCGGTTCGGCATCGGATTGATCGGCTTACGGATCCCGCAAGCAAGCGCCGAGGCATCTTTGATGTACCCTTTTCCGCCCAAGACCGCAGCAATTCCGGTGGCCGCGTCCCGCGCCCAGGAATCGACGACGACCAGCACTCTCTTCCCTTCCGCACCCGATAGGAGTGCAGGATCCCCCCACGGTGGGATTCCGGTGTTGCGCAGAATTGCGGGTGTTGCAGGGAGCGAGCACGGAGCGTAATGGCAGGGAATATGTGAGGTCCCACCCGACCAGCCTGAGACACTGCCCGCCACGCATAGAGCGAGAGCACCCGTCAATACTTGCCGCACATTCACTTTCGCCAGGTCCTTCCCGAGGGAGACAGCGCAAGGGCTTGAGTGCCGCTGGGAGCGTAGTGAGGAGGAGTCGTTCAATCACCCGACACGACTCGTCGATATGACTTTTCACCGGATCGGTTCAGGTTGACCGGAAGAATGCCTCCGGTATCAGGCGCCGGCGGGCGTGCCGGAACGTGGCAGTGGAGGCCTGACAGCTAATCTCCTGCGGAGCAGGATTTCGGAATCCCGAGAATTCAGATAGGTAATCATGATGCGGGCAAGAATTCGCCTACTCGGCGTCGTCGGAGTGGTCGCCGTGCTGGTGTGCGGCTGTACCTCACGACAGGTGGAGAAGGCCACGACACCCTCCGAAGCCGCCCCGGCACATGCCGGTGAACCACACTACGGAGCAGCGGTTCCCCCTCTCGGCTCCCCTTCTCTCTCCTCCGAGGTGACCGGGAAGACCGTCCTGGTGGTGGGGGACTCCTGGTCAGCCAGTATCGGTCAGGGCATGAGCGAGGTCGCTACCTCTCGCAACACCGTCGTGAACGCGGGACTCGGTGGCTGCGGAATCCTGCTTCCCGTGGGCAAGGAGAACCCGGAGGCATGCCGCGCATGGCCCACCCAGTGGCCCTCCTATCTGGCGAAGTACAAGCCCGATGCCACCCTGTTGACCGTCGGTTTCTGGGATGTCACCCCGCAGCGGCTGGCAGGCGAGGAGGAGACCCGTGATCTCACGTCCCCGAGCCACGAGACGACCTTCCGGGACCGACTGAACCAGGCCATCTCCATTCTGACCAGCCGCGACACCCCGTTGTACCTGATGACGTCACAGCAGGTCGGCAACCCGAAGTACCGCTCTTCCGCTCTGGTGATGAACCGTGTCCTCCGGGAGGCTTCAGCAAAACACCCCGGCGTGCGACTGCTCGATCTGCGCGGTCAGTTGTGCAATGACGACGGATGTCCCGACGTTCTCGCGGGAACACAGGTCTACGACCCCACTGAGCACCCCACCAAACCCGCCCGCGCCCGGCTGGCCAACTGGGCGCTGAACGCGATGTTCGCCAAGGACGGTGCTTGAGGTGTCGCTGGCCGTCGAACAGCGTCCGGCCACAGCTGCGAAAGAGACACCCCACCGGAGGATCGATTCGATCGACGGCCTGCGCGCCGTCGCCGTCGCAGCGGTCATGGCCTTCCACTACGGAACCGGACTGGGCGGCGGATTTCTCGGCGTCGACCTGTTCTTCGTCATCTCGGGGTTCGTCATCACCTGGCTGCTCCTGACGGAACGAGCCCGGACCCCACGCCCTTCACTGTGGAGTTTCTGGTTCCGGCGGGTGAAACGCCTCCTCCCCGCCGTCCTGCTGGTGGTCGGAGCCGTCCAGGCATGGATGCTCCTCCAGGACCCTCCAGGCCTGCGCCCCACCGTGAACGCCCAGACGATGGCCGCCCTCACCTACACGTCCAACTGGTACGCGGTCCTCGGCCACGTCGACTACTGGGACGTCGCCCAGGAGCAAGCCCCGCTGAACCACCTGTGGTCCCTGGCCGTCGAGGAGCAGTTCTATCTGGTCTGGCCGGTCCTGCTGATCGGGCTCACTTCCTGGGGCCGATGCCGAATCCGCCACCCCCACCGCCTCCTCCTCGCAGCCGCCGCGGTCTGCTACCTGCTGGCGCACCTCCTCTACCTCCCCGGCACAGCGGAACGGTCCTACCTGGGCACCGATACCCGCGCCGGGGCCCTGTTGCTGGGAGCCGTCATCGCGTTCCGCCCGGGCCTGTTCTCCCGTTTCTCCTGGCCGGCGGTGGCGGTCCTCGCCTGGCTGTGGTGCACCGCGAATATCGACTCGGCTGCCTTCTACACCTGGCAGCTCCCGGTGGCAGGCCTCGCCGCGGTCGCGCTGATCGATGCCGCCGCCCACCGGGACCGCTTCCGCAGGCCACTCTCGTCCCGCCCGCTCCTCTGGCTCGGGCACCGCAGCTACGGCCTCTACCTGTGGCACTGGCCCGTATGGATCTGCCTCTGCGTCAACCACCCGGAGTGGAGCCAGGTGACGAAGGTGTCCGTAGCCGTCTGCGTGTCCCTCCTGCTCGCCGCGGCCAGCTACCGACTGATCGAGCTCCCCGTGCGAACCTCATCGTGGCGTCCCCGTGCGCTTCTTCCTGCTCTGGCAGTCTGCTGTGCCACGTTGGCCCTGGTCACCACGATCCCCGTGGCCGCCCCGGTGGACGCCCACGTCACCGGCCCGATCGTCACCGGCCCGAACACACCTTGACGACGAGCCGGCATCCGGCCCCCGTTCGCCTGCTGCGGGTCCCGCCCGCAGACCGATCCGGAACACACACAGGCCGGTCGTCTGTGGCGCCCTTGACCCGGGCGCAGTAGTCGCTCTGTACGAAATTTGTTGCTGCACTCTTTGCGTGTCTCACATTCCTCAACTCCCGTTGATGGACCGTGGGGTTAGCAGTTGATGAGGGCCATGTCGCGGGTCTACGGTCCCGCCGCATGTTGGCGCACTACTTCTCTGCCGAGGGCTGGCAGTCGTGGGGGCTCGGTGGGCAGCCGCTGATCCCTGAGCGGATGCCGGTGCTGGTCGATGACGACTTCCTTTTCGAGGACGCGTACGGGGCCGCGGGCGACGCGGGCGGTGAACGCGTGGCTTCGTACGCTGCCGTCGAGCGGGGCTCCGTCGCCGAATTCGTGGCGGGCGTACGCGCTGGCGGCCCGGGACTGGCTGATGCATATGCGGCGGCACGGTGTCTCGGTGTTCGGCACGCGGCAGGAGCTGGTGGCCGCGTTGGGTACGTACGCGGACCGGCGGCTGTCGGGGCCGGTGGACGAGCGGCTGGAGTCCTCGTCCTGGGAGTTGCAGGTCACCGCGCTCAGCCGGTTCTACGACTGGGCCCAGGAGGAGGGCTTGGCGACGGCGGTGCCGTTCACGGTGTCCGTCGGCAAGCGGATGGTATAGGGCCGGTTCGAGGAGACTCGGCGGAACCGGGCCCGGACGCGTCGGCCCAAGCCGCACGTGAAGCTGCAGTACTTGGCGCCGGACTTCGCCGACCTGTTCCGCTCCGGTCCAGCCGGGCTGGGCCTGGACGGTCTGGACGATGCGACGTTTCGGGGCCGCTTCCCAGGCCGGAACGCGGCGATGGGTGGCGTGGTGCTGGGCACCGGGATGCGGAGCCGGGAGTTCACCTACCTGCTGGTGCACGAGGTGCCGCCCCTGTTCGCGGAGCCGACCGAGGTGCCGATCCCGTGGGCGGTGCCGGAACTGGGGGCGAAGGGCTGCAAGTTCCGCTGGACCTGGATCGACTACGCCGCGCTCGCGGGGGTGCATTCCTATATCGCCCTGGACCGGGAGATGGCTCGGGGGTCCTGGCGGCCGAGGAACCCGCTGGTGGTCGAGGAAGCGGACTTCCATGGTGGGCGGATCAACGGTCGGCGCACCCGCTGGTCGGCCCTGCGGCCGGAGGAGCGGGTGCGGCTGGTCGGCCCGGAGGGCGGGTCGCTGCTGCTGGCGCTGACCTATGGCGGGCGGCCCTTCGTGGACTGGGGGACGCTGTTTCGCCGCACCGCGCGCCGGATCCGCGATCGCTTCGAGCCGCGGTTTCCGGACGTCGCGCCGCACCGATGTCGGCACTCCTTCGCCATGGCCACCTTGGAGAAGCTGGTGGAAGGGCATTAGCGGCAGGCAGCCGAGCTCGCCGCGGCCACCGGTGACGCGGCCGGGCTCGCGCTCTACCTGCTGAAATCCGATCCGCTGCTGATCCTGCGGGACCTGCTGGGGCACTCCAGCGTGGTCACTACGGAGGTCTACCTAAAGCACTGGACGTGAACCGGATCTACCGGGCGGCCTGGGAGCGGACCCACGGGCCTGCCGGCTCGGCCGCGGTCGCCGAGGCCGACGCCGAGTTCGACGAGGAGTTCTGATGCCGACCGAAGTACTGCGTGAGCCGCTCGCGTTGAAACTGTCGCTGCCCGGCGAGGAGACGTGCGTCGTCGAGATCGGAGACCTACCCAACCCCCGGCTGGCCGCCGACCTAGCCGAAGGGCTGGCCGCCTCGGTCCATCCTCACGGACCGCTCGGCAAACGCACCACCTTCAACAGCTTCCTCTACACCCTGCGGCGGATGGTCCGGGAGCTGGCCGAGGACGGCTTCGATGGCTCGGCGGCGGAGCTGACGCGGACCGTGCTCAGCGCGTTCTGGCTGCGCTCGAACTACCTGGTCGAATACCGGACCCGCAGCCTGCTGCGCGCCCTCGACCAGCAACGCCGGGTGCTGGACGAGCCGGTGCGACAGATGGTGTTCGGCATCAACTACAAGCGGCCGGTGCTCAACGGACCGCTGCAGCGAGGTCGCGCACGACTTGCCGCGGCGATCGCCAAGTCCATCGAGCCTCCGCTGCTGCAGTTGCACCGCACGGTGCCGCACGATGACCTGGCCGCACGTATCGATGACGCTGTGGGCTTCTATGAGTACGAACTGGCACGCTTCGCCGAACTCCGTACCGTCCACGGCCCCACCGTCCCGGACGGCGCCGCCACCGCCGGCCCACAGCTCGCCCGACTCCTCCACGACCTGAACACCGCCGAACAGCCGACCTGGGCCTGGCCCCTGGCCGGAGGGGAAGGCCAGTGGCGTCGCATCGCACGCAAGGTGACCGCCGGCCAGGACTGGCCCCGTACCTGAGCCCTGCCGAATCACTCCCGCCAACCATCACGTCCGGGCGTACCGCCAAGGACGCTCACCCGCGATGAAGGGCGGGCCGCTTCTCCCAGGCGCAAGCTCTCACGCGTTCGCGGCTCTGGCACAAAACGGCCTCAGCAGGCGGTTCCTGCGGCCGAAGAGCGCCATCTTCCTCTGACCATCGAACTTGAGGGCGGCAAAGGTCCAGGTCACGAAGGCTCCAATGGTGAGGAGACCGTTGGGGTGCGAGCAACGATTTCCCGAAAAGTGGGAATCCCCAAGTCGACAGCATTCTGCTTCCGAGCGATCTGCTCGTCGAGTTGGGCAAGCTTTTCCTCAGCGTGGGTCAGGCTGCTCTGCAGTCCTTCGATCTCGCCGAGCCAGCCCTCCCCTTCGGCCTCCAGAATCCGTGCGAGGAGGTTGTCGCCGATCTCGACAAGCCGCGGCCGCTCAGAGGCGTGAACGATGAGGACGGGGCATCGGACGCAGGCTTATTCGAACTTGTCCAGCGGAGTCTTGTGGGTGCAGCCGTCGGCATCTTCTTCACTGTGAGTAGTGGTTGTGAAGGACTGCAGCGGGGGCGCATGGGGCATCTTGTGCGCCGTTGATGGGATGTCAGGGGGTGTCCGCAGGGCTATGAGACCGGTCTCTGGTCTGGTCGGATGGTGCCAGTTGGTGGCATGACGATCATCAGAAAGGCCGATGCCGCGTAGACGGCCTGGCCGTGTCCGTGCCGAGCTTCCGCGCCGGCCCCGGATGCAGGACGACATCACGATCATCCATGGTCTGTCCTCGGCAGCTCTCGCTGAAGTTCGACGGATAGAACGTCAAAAGAAGTACCCGTGGGCGGGCTCGATCGGGTCGGCCATGGTGCGCTGGAGAAGCTTCGTCCACCAGCCGAACCGACGCCTGTGGGACGACGAGAGCGGCGGCTGCACGGAGTGGGCATGTTGCGGAGACCCGTGGCGGGCCCGCGAGTACCTCGAAGCGGTGATTCTGGCGATGTCCCGACGGCGGGCACGTGAACTCCGCTGCCTCGTCGAAGCTCTCGACAGACGCTACTGATGGCCGGCGGGACGACCCGTGTTCGTGTCGCGGGCAGCCTGGTGCTCGGGCATTTTCAAGCAGCGCTATGCGGGTGGGTTGTCCCGTGAACCTGGTGCAACCACTCATTGAGAGCGGCGTAGTCCGGGTCGGTGAGGCCGCGGCGGGGGTCGACACGATGGAGGAGGGCTTGTTCTTGGTGGTGTGCGGATACCCAGGCACGATCGGTGTCCGTGATCTCATCGTCGACCCAGGCGAATGGGCGCCCGGCTGCCCAGCCGATGAGCGCGCGGGTTTTCCAGTGCAGTCCGGCCCGCTCGGCCCGCTCGTCTTCGTCGGAGGGCTCCGGCCAGACCACCACTGCCAGCTGCGGCAGGCCGATACGTGGCGCGATGCACGCGTTCGCGTCGGCCATCCATGTCGTGGCCCAGACCAGATCGCACGGTAGCGCCGTCAATCGGGGCCCGTGCTCGGGATTGATCCTGGCCAGAAGTGGATTCGAGTCGGTTCCCAGGGGTTCGGGACCTGTCTGATAAGTCGGATACCCGTCCGGATACTCCTGCGGTGCTGTCCCGAACGGAATGAGCGGCCCGTCGACATCAAGGAAGAGCACTGGACGCTGTGCAGCAGATCCGGTCATGGCTGCACGATAGTGGCTCTTCGGGGGCCGGGGTATTGACCAGGACGAGAGGTCACACTCCGAGATGCTCCGGCGCCCCCGTTAGTCGTCGCCCAGGGCGAGGAGGATCACGAAGTGCTCTGCAGTGGTCCCGGCAACGACGACATCGATGCCGCGCCGGGTGACGGGCGTCCACGCGCGGCCGGCTCGACCCCGCCCCGGTCGGGCCGCGCCAGGGACAGCCTGCGCGGCGCAGACGGCATCACCATCACGGTGGGAGATCCTGATGGCCTCGATGACCGTGCGCCTGTACGAGGATCCCCGCTGCCCGGTGTGTGAGGAGCGAGGTGATCCCCGTGGCGTGGACACACCTGATAATGGATCTTGATGGTCCAGGAAGGTGTAGATCCACACGGCACGGCCCTCGAAGTACAGTCCGGAGTTCCGGTCCGACGCGATCGCGTTGTGGCGAGCGTCGGCGGGCAGGCGGACCTTCAAGGACGTCGCGGTCGATCTGAACGTGAACCCCGAGACGCTCCGCACTTGGGTGCGTGACGCCGACGGCAGTCCGGCCGTCGACAGCGCCTCGCAGGGCATGGAGGGCGAGCTGGCTCGGTTGCGGGCGGAGAACGCCCGGCTTCTGAAGAACGAGAAGGAATGGCAGCTGGAGCGGGAGATCCTCCGCCGGGCGGCTGCCTATTTCGCCCGGGAGATGAAGTGAAGACCGCCGCTTGGGACTTCGTCTCCGCCCATGCCGAGATGTTCGGCATCAAGCGGACATGCCGGGTGCTGGAGGTCTCCCGCTCGGGCTACTACCGGTGGATCGCCGGCGCCGAAGCGCGGGCCGAGCGGCAGGCCGCCGAGGACGCCCTGCTCGTGGAGATCTGCGATATCCACGCTGAACATCGCGGGCGCGTTGCGGGTCCACGCCGAGCTGCGCGGCTTCGGCCACACGGTCAACCGCAAGGGGGTCGCGCGCCTGATGCGCAAGCATCGCATCGTCGGCCGCCACCTGCGGAAGAAGAAGCGCACTACGATCGCGGAACGGCTCTCGCCGCCGGCGCCGGACCTGGTCCAAAGGGACTTCACCGCCGACGCTCTGGACGAGAAGTGGTGCGGCGACATCACATACGTGCAGGTCGGAGCCACGTGGCTCTACCTCTCCTGCGTCATCGACATCCGTTCCCGCCGAGTACTCGGCTGGTCGATGGCCCCGCACATGCGAGCCGAGCTCGTCATCGACGCGCTCCAGAACGCGGTCGCGGCCCGTGGCGGAAATGTCGCCGGGGTGATCTTCCACGTGGACCGCGGATCGCAGGGCGGATTCAAGCGGTCGTCGCAACATTGGCTTCTTGGGCCGAGTGTAGGTGTTCGTTGAGTGCCTCGATGGGCGTCTTCCACCCGAGGATCTTGCGGGGCCGGCTGTTGAGGGTATGGGCGACGGCCTGGAGCTCGTCGGCCGACCACCGTGACAGGTCGGTGCCCTTGGGGAAGTACTGGCGGAGCAACCCGTTCGTGTTCTCGTTCGTGCCCCGCTGACAGGGGCTGTGGGGGTCCGCGAAGTAGAACGCGACACCTGTCTCAAGGCTGAGCTGGGCGTGCTGGGACAGTTCCTTGCCCCGGTCCCATGTCAACGACCGTCGCAGTTGGTTGGGCATCGTCGCGACCGTGGATGCGAGTGCCCTGTTCATGGAGGCCGCGCCGTAACCGGCGAGGGCGGGCCCGTTCTTGGTCCGCGGTATCACGCCGTACCCCTCCTCGCGGGGCAGGTGCACCAGCATCGTGAACCGGGTGGTCCGGTCGACCAACGTGCCGATCGCCGATCGGTTCAGTCCGATGATCAAGTCGCCTTCCCAATGGCCGGGGACAGTGCGGTCCTCGACCTCGGCCGGACGCTCGCTGATCATCACCTGGGGTGTGACGTGGGCCCACGCCTTGCACCGTGTACGGGCACGTGGAACACGTAGCGCCCGACCGGTGCGCAGACAGGCGACCAGCTCACGTTCGAGGGCGCCACGGCTCTCGACGTAAAGGGCTTGGTAGATCGCCTCGTGCGAGATCCGCATCGATTCTTCCCCAGGGAAGTCGGCCTTGAGGCGGCGGGAAATCTGCTCCGGGCTCCAGGCCGACGCCCATCTCCGGTCCTGGCGGTGTGGCTTGTTCCTGCCCTTCCACTGCCCTGTCCCCGGCCCGTGCGCCGACGTTCCATCGGGAGACCGGATATGTCCCGACAATCGCTCCTGCACGTACTCTCGCAGCCGCTGATTGGTGACGAGCTTTGCCTCCTTGGGGCGCAGAGCGAGCAGTTTGGCCTTCCATTGCGCGACCGAGGCCCGGTAGTCGAGCTTCCCACCGCGGGTTGCCGCGTTGCGGCGAAGCTCACGCGAGATCGTCGAAGGAGAGCGGTCCGTTCGCCGTGCAATCTACGGACTCCGGCTCCCTGCGCTTTGAGCAGGGCTATCTCCTCCCGTTCATGAAACGACAGGTACCGGCCCGTGAGCGGGGCAAGATCGATCGAGGGCATGCCCCCACGCTGCCTGAACCACCGGGCGCCGGCCGCCTGGGCGCACCCACCGCCGCCGCGGCCTCCTCACCGAGAAGACGTTTGGCGATCTCACGCCAGAACTCCCGCGCAGTCTCCCGCCGTAGCGACGGCGCCCCCGGTGACTTCATTGACGACCTACCCGTCAACGCCTTCATCCACCCGGCCGGACGACCCATAACACCTCCATAATCAAGGTGTTGCGACGACCGCTTGAATCCGCCTTGAGCGCCCCTGTCCGTGTGGAAAACCACGCCGTGGCGGTGGCCGCCGCGGGCGGCCACGGCCATTTCGATCGCATCGGTGACCAGGGAGGTGCGCATGTGGTCCGCGATAGACCAGCCGATCACGCGCCGCGA
>NZ_JBEZKA010000065.1:0-16168 GCF_040651435.1 Streptomyces sp. NPDC048479 | reverse complement strand
AGGCCCTGCCGTTATGCCGCGGCTGCCGAGAGATCACCCAAACAGGAACCGTGTTCGACTGATCAAGCCTGTCGAACGGTAAGCGGAAGGCTTCTCAGTGCTGCTCAGGCAGTCTGTAGGCTGCATGGATGATCGTCCGCTGTGTTCAGATCATCAGTCCCGCGACCGGTGCAGTGGTCAACGACCACCCAGCCGTGCGCATCGGGGCCGAGTGCCCCGTTCTGGAAGTGCTGACCACAGCGGACAAGGTGCTGCTTCGCGTTCCGGACCCCATCGACAGCCTGCCTGGGGCCTTCGACAGTCCGGGATTGTGGGACGCGGCGATGTTCACAGTCCTCAGCGACCGAATGCCCGCTTGTTGGGTTGCTGCGCTGGATGACGGAGCATTGAGTCTGGCTCCGCGGGAATGGCAGCGGCCCGGGTTCTGGGAGGACTTCTTCGACGGGGTGCCGACCGCCGTCGCCGAGTACGACCGGTGCAAGGCCGAGATTCTCAAACAGTCCTGACGCCCGGGGCAGTCCCAGTTGGGCACGTCGCCCACCCGGAGCGAGTGGAGCCAGATCAACTTCTTACGCCCGGTGGAGCCACTTCACGTTCCCGCTCTGGGGCCAAGAAAAGGGTCTGGCCCAAGTTGTGTGAGCCGACTACACGTTGTAGTCGTTGATCTTGCTTGGGTCGGTTCGGAAGTCGCCTGGTTTTCGCTCCTCGTTCGGCTGATGCGGCTGACATTCGGTCGTCGTGAGCGAGATGTCGTCCTTGGTGCAGGAGTTGTTGTTCCCGGAGGTCGCCGGTGTCACGGTCGTGGCCGTCGACACGGGCGGCGGTGTGGTCCGTGTCGAGGCCCGGTGCACGGTGGCGGGCGCCGCCTGTCCGGGCTGCGGGGACTGGTCGGAGCGGGTGCATGGCTCGTACCTGCGGTTTCCGGCGGACCTGCCCAGCGCGGGACGGCGGGTGGTGCTGTCGCTGCGGGTCCGGCGGTTCGCCTGTGCCGGTCCGTCGTGTCCGCGGCGGACTTTCGCCGAACAGGTGCCGGGTCTGACCCGGCGTCACGGCCGGGCCACCGAGCGGCTGCGTTCGGCGATGGACAGCATCGGGCTGGCCCTGGCCGGCCGGGCCGGTGCCCGTCTCGCCGAGCACATGGGGATCACGGCGAGCCGCAGCACGCTCCTGCGCCGGGTGATGGACCTGCCCGACCCGCCCAGCATCGAGCCGAGGGCCGTCGGCGTGGACGACGTCGCTCTCCGCCGTGGACACGTCTACGGAACCGTGATCATCGACGCCGAAACTCACCAGGTCCTGGACCTGCTGCCAGAGCGGGACGCGGCAACGCTCGCACCGTGGCTGGCCCGGCACCCGCAGATTGAGGTCATCTGCCGCGACCGTTCCGGCGCCTACGCGGACGCAGCGGCCTCCGCCGCACCTCAGGCCACGCAAGTGGCCGACCGCTTTCATTTATGGCAGAACATCGCCAAGGCGGCGGAGAAGACCGTCGCCGCCCACCGCGCCCGCCTGCACGATCTCCCGCCCGCCATCCCCGAGCCGGAACCCGACTGGGAGACCCCGGCCGAGCCGGTCCAGCAGGAAAACGAGGAGCCGGCCGGGAAGTTCGCCGAACGGGCTCGCACCCACCATGCCCTGGTCCACGAGCTGCTGGCCCAGAACATGGGACTGCGGGAGATCGCCCGGCACCTGGGCTGGGGCCGTCACACCGTCCAGCGGTACGCACGCGCTACGAACTGGCAGGACATGGTGAAAGGCCGCAAGCGCCAACAACCCAGCAAACTCGATCCGTTCAAGCCCTACCTGGAACACCGCTGGGCCGAAACCGCCGGCCGCGTGACTGTCCTGGCACTGCACCGGGAGATCACCGAACGTGGCTTCCGGGGCAGTTACTCCACCGTGAACCAGTGGACGCGCCGAGCCCTGACCGTGGCGGACGGCATCCCGCCACCGCTTGCCGCACCGTCCATCCGGCAGGTCACCGGTTGGATCACCCGCCACCCCGCCACCCTCACCGAAGAGGAAAAAGAGCGCAGGAAAATGGTTCTCGACCAGTGCCCGCAGTTGGAGGTCGCAGCCCAGCTGATCAGCTCGTTCGCGGAGATGCTCACCACGCTCGACGGCGGACGCCTGACCGAGTGGATCACCGACGCCATGACCGCGGGGCTGCCGGGCATCAGCACCTTCGCCGCCGGCCTGGAAGGCGACTTCGACGCGGTGACCGCAGGGCCGACCACTCCCTGGAACTCAGGTCCTGTCGAGGGGGCAGTCAACCGGATCAAGATGCTCAAAAGGCAGATGTTCGGTCGCGCCGGATTCCCACTTCTTCGCAAGCGCGTTCTCCTCGCGTGACGCTAGGTAGTCGGCTCACACAACTTGGGCCAGACCCCAAGAAAAGTTCTTACAGACAGCTGGTACTGGCCGTACGAGAACCGTTCCACGGCCTCGCACTTCCTCACCGCCCCGCCGGCGTGGGCCGCACAGTCAGCGCCCATTCGTCCCTGCGGACGGTGGTGCTCGATGGTCACCCGGGAACTCCTGGACCGCGGAGTGCTCTTGGGCAGTCAGCTGGCGCCTGATGGAGGCCCGGACTGCTGAACTCACAGGTCGTAGAGCCGCGCAGACTGGAGCCCGTACAAGCCTGAGCGCGAGCACGACGCGGGATCTAGGTAGCGCTCTGAGTAGGAGTGCTCAGGCGGGGACCCGGGCCGGGCCTGAAGGCTGAACGCATGACGACACCACCGCTGACCGGCCAGCCGTACTACCCGCCCCACCCCAGCTACCCGCCGCCGGCGCCACCGCGCGCCCGCCGGGCGCTGATCGTCGGCATGGTGGTGGCGCTGGCCCTGCTGCTGCTCGGTGGGGCCGCCACCGCGTGGTGGCTGAGTCGCGACGAGGACGGCTCCGCACTGGCCGGCCGGCCCCGGGTGACCGACACCAGGGCCGGACTGTCCTACGCGATACTCGAGCACTGGGAGCACGACGAGGCGAAAGACAAGGACCTGATCAGCGGCTTCTCCTCACAGATCACGAGGAAGGCCGCTCAGGGCGAGGCGGGCGGCACCGTCTTCGCCGGCCGGTCCCGGCAGGTGATACCGCCCTCCGACCTGCAACGACAAACGGAGTTCGCGGCCCGGTCGAACGCGGAGTTCTTCTTCCCGGACCAGGCGGTGGCGCTCGAGGAGTCCCGGTCGACGACGGTCAGCGGCCACCCGGCCCACACGGTGTGGCTCAGGGTGAAGGACAAGAAGGGCGGCCTCGCGCACCTGAGGCTGACCCTCGTCACGGTGGACGACAAGCGCTCCTCGTTCGTGCTGGGAATCGCCACGGGCACGCCGGACACGGCGACCGACGGGGAGGTCGACGCGGTCATGGAGAGCACCAAGGTGACGTGACGACCGAGTCCGGTCGGCGTGGAGGCGTCTCCTGCCGGACTGGTTCGTCCAGATGCCCGCCGCTTCGGTGGAGGCGATCAGGGCGGTCAGCAGTGCCGAGCCGACGCCGCGGCCGCGGGCGTTGGGGTGAACGTAGACGGAGTGCTCGACCACTCCGACGTACGCGCATCGGTCAGAGACCGGCACTACAGCGGCCCAGCCCAGTACCTGGCTCTCGTCGTCCAAAGCGACGAGGCGATGCTCGGGCAGTTTGGCTGCGTCGAACGCTTCCCAGGCCGGGGCCGTGGTCTCGAAGGTGGCGTTCTGCTCGTCGATGCCGAGTTGGTAGATCGCCATTACGGCCGCGGCGTGCTCTGGCTGCATAGCCGTAACCCGCACGCTGGTGGCAGTGCTCACGGTGCCACCTCGATATCGAGTTCGGCGAGCAGGCTACGTATGCGCCGCTCAATTTCGTTGCGGATCGGCCGGACGGCCTCGGCGCCCTGGCCGGCGGGGTCGTCCAGCTTCCAGTCCAGGTACTGCTTGCCCGGGAAGTACGGACAGGCATCCCCGCAGCCCATCGTGATGACGACGTCGGACGACTGGACCGCCTCCACCGTGAGTACCTTGGGGGTCTCGGTGGAGATGTCGATGCCGACCTCGCGCATGGCCTCCACCGCGGCCGGGTTCACGGCGTCGGCCGGGGCGGAGCCGGCCGAGCGGACCTGCACCTTGTCTCCGGCTAGGTGGGTGAGGAAGGCGGCGCCCATCTGGGACCGTCCGGCGTTGTGCACGCAGACGAACAGCACGGAGGGGGTGAGGGGGGTGCTCATGAGGACAGGGCGCTTTCTTCAGCAGGGCGGGAGGGTGCGGCGAGCTGCTGCTCGCCGTGCGGGACGACAATCTCGTCCCCAGTTGCGGATGCCGGGCGCCCGAAAGTGATGGCGACCAGGGCCAGTCCGGCGGCGGCTCCGGCGAGCTGGGCGGCGAGGAACGGCGTCACGGAGCCGGGCGCGATGCCGGCGAAGGTGTCGGTGAACGCCCGGCCGATGGTCACCGCCGGGTTGGCGAAGCTGGTGGAGGAGGTGAACCAGTAGGCGGAGCCTATGAAGGAGGCGACCGCGGCCGGTGCCAGGTGCGCGCGGCCTGCCTGGGTCAGACCGAAGATCAGCCAGACCAGTCCTGCGGTGGCGACCAGTTCTCCCAGCCACAGGTGGCCGGCGAACCGGTCGTGTGTGGACCAGTTCACCAGCGGTCTCGCGAACATGGCGTCCGCGAGGACCGCGCCGCCGATGGCCCCGGTGATCTGGGCGGGTATGTACGCGGCCACTTCCCGCAGGCTGAGGCCATCGGCCGTGCGGCGGCTGGTGAAGTAGGCGGCGAGCGTTACGACGGGATTGAAGTGCGCCCCAGAGATTGGTCCGAGCAGGGTGATGAGCACGCCCAGGCCGAAGACGGTTGCCAGGGAGTTGGCCAGCAGTTGCACGCCGACATCGCGGGTCAGTTCGGTCGCCTGGATCCCGGAGCCGACCACCACGGCCACCAGCGCCGCGGTGCCGACGGCCTCGGCCGCCGCACGCCGCATCAGCGGCACCGTGGCGCTCACGCGGGAGCCTTGACGGGCACGGCCGGGGTCTGCAGCAGGGCGGACAGCTTCGCCAGGGCCTCGGGCAGCACCCAGTAGTACACCCAGGTGCCGCGCCGCTCGGAGCCGACCAGGCCAGTCTCGCGCAGCACCTTCAGGTGGTGGGAGATGGTCGGCTGGGAGACGTCGAACGGGCCGATCAGGTCGCACACGCACGCCTCCCCTCCCTCGTGGGAGGCGATCAGGGACAGCAGCCGCAGTCGGATCGGGTCCGACAGCGCCTTGAACATCCGCGACAGCTCGGCCGCGTCCACTTCACCCAGCGGTTCGCGGACCATCGGGGCGCAGCAGTCCGCGTCCTGGCCGATTATTGGCAGACCAGCTTGTTTCGACATGACTCTATGTTGACAGGCGTCTAATCAAGTGGCAACCTCCACTGTATCGACAGTCGTCGATACAGGATCGTCCCGGATGGGAGACCGCCATGTCCCGAGTCCAGCTCGCCCTTCGCGTTGCCGACCTGGAAGGCTCGATCGCCTTCTACTCCAAGCTGTTCAACACCGAGCCCGCCAAGCGGCGGGAGGGCTACGCCAACTTCGCCATCACCGAGCCTGCGCTGAAGCTCGTCCTCATCGAGGGCGAGGCAGGCGAGGAGACGCGCCTGGACCACCTCGGTGTCGAGGTCGCCAGCACCGAGGAGGTCACCGCCGCCACGACCCGGCTCAAGGAGGCGGGCCTGGCCACGTTCGAGGAGAACGACACCTCCTGCTGCTACGCCCTGCAGGACAAGGTGTGGGTGACCGGCCCGGGCAAGGAGCCGTGGGAGGTGTACGTGGTCAAGGCCGACGCAGAGACCCTCGGCAAGAGCGCCGACACCACGCCGGAGGCGTGCTGCGGCACCACCGCCTGCTGCACCCCCGAGGAGCAGGCCGTCGATGCGTCCCAGACCCCGGCCGAGGCGAAGGCCGCCGCCGGCTGCGCCTGCGGCAGCTGAGCCGCTACCTGCCTGGCGGGGCCTGCGCCGGCAGCGCGCGGACCACCGCATGGCCGGCGAGGGAGTCGACACCCGCGAATGCGACGCCGTCGTCTTCGCGGATGTCCGCGGCTCGATGCCCGACCTGGTCCAGGCCGTCGGCCGCGCCCTGCGTATGCACCCGGGCGAAGGCAAGATTGCCACCCTGGTCGTGCCGGCATTCCTCGCCCCCGGCGAGGGCGGGACGCCATGCTCACCTCCCGCGTACAACGGGCTGGCCAAGCTGCTGTCCGCGCTGCGCGCACACGACGCCCGCATCGAGAAGGTGACCGAGCCCGGCACTCCGCGCACCCACGTTCCCGAGCCCCGCGACGAATCCCGCGACTGGGACGATGACCTGGACCAGGAGGCCGATGGCGAGGAAGCGGCGACGGTCAGCCGGCCTGCGAAGGGCCTGCTGCGGTTCTCCGCCCCGCGCGACGCGCGCCAGCTGGCCGCGTTCATCGAGCTGCGGGTCCTCAACTCCGAGCGGGTGCACTGGCGGCGCGGCATCCAGGCCGCCCAGCGCTACGCCAAGGAGCACCAGGACCTGCGCGTGCCGTACGGCTACCGCACCCCCGCCGACTGGTCCCCCGCCGACTTCCCGCTCGGCGTGTGGGTCTCCGACTGCCGCCGGCACTACAACGCCGACCGCCTGGACGCCGAGCGCGTCGCCCAGCTCCAAGCCCTCGGCATGGTCTGGTCGCACTTCGACGCCGGCTTCGAAGAGGGCCTGGCCGCGGCCGCCGCCTGGGCCGACGAACGCGAAGTCGGCCTGGCCGCACCGGTGGACGCCGTCCACGGCGAGTACCCGGTGGGCCGCTGGCTGAAGAACCAGAGGGCTGCCACACGCCGGGCCGCCGAGCTCGAACGCTGCCGCGCCGAAGGCCTGCCCGAGCCGGAGGGCGGCACCGCGCCCCTGTCCGACGAGCGCCGGCAGGCCCTCGAGGAGATCGACCCCGGCTGGTGCCCGACGGGGAGCATCGACTGGCAGCGCGCCTTCCGGCTCGCCTGGAACCACACCAAGGCCGGCGGCACGCTGCCGGACAAGGCCGGACAGGCCGTCGCGGACAGAGAAGACCTGGGCAAGTGGGCCGCCGTCTAGCGCGCCGGCTACGCCAAGCTGACCGCGACCCAGCAGTGGATGCTCACCAGCGTGCGGGATATCACGGCTGCGCCGGCCAAGCGCACCCGGGCTGAGATGCGGGCCCAGAACCTGGCCGCCGCCCGGCAGTACCACGAGCGCGAGGGGCACCTGGAGGTTCCGCGCAGCCACACCGAGCACTTCGGCGGAGAGACCGTGCGGCTGGGCTCCTGGGTCAGCCAGCAGCGCGTGAAGGCCGCCAAGCTGTTGCCCGAGCGGGTGGCAGACCTGTCGGCCCTCGGGATGCGCTGGGCGTGAGGGCAAGGGCATCATCTCCCAGGATGTCCGAGCTTTCTGCTTGCGCACATCCCGCTACCGCGGCCTCGACAAGACCCGGCTGCAGCACCACTTCACCGGAGTTATGCCGATAGCCGTGACACTGACGACTCTCGTCACTTCAGGGGCGGCAGCGAGCGGAGTGTCCCACCGGACCGGGACGTTTGCCAACGTTGACCCAGGTACCTGCGGAAGCCTGAGCACGCTCGAATCCCAGCTGCGACACCGGAGGACCGGCGTGGTCTGTAGCCGGGTGTGAGAAGTTGAGGTAGAGGAACCCCCGCTGAAGATAGATTGACCGTAGAGAGTGCCTGGCGAGACGCCCAGCAGCCTAGCGATCGAGGTGATCGAGCAGCCGGGTCGGGCAGGAGGTCGCGGGCATGCGCGGATGATCTCTTCGGTTGCGGCGGTGCGGCGCCCGTCGATCCTGCCGGGGCGCGGACTGCGTCCAGGCCCTCGTTGGTGCCGATGACGATCAGCTCGCGGATGAACTCGGCCTGGGCGGCGATGATGTGGAAGACAACCCCCGGCCCGGCAGCGGCCCCGGACAGGAGAACCCATGACCGGCACCGACGACACACAGGCCAGGCAGATCTCCGACACCTGGCAGCGCATCGACACCTGGCTACGTGACCACGCCCCCGCCACCCACGCCGCACTCAGGCCCGGCGCAGCCGAGAACGAGATCGCGGCCGTCCAGGACGCCACCGACGCCCGCATCCCCCACGAACTGAAGACGCTGTGGCGCCTGACCGCGGGCGACAACGGCATCAACGGAGCCGGATTCCTGCTGGGAAACCAGGCCCTGATGAGCCTGGACGCCGTCACCGCCTTCCACCGCCAGCAGATGAATGCCCAACGGCACGAAGAAACCCTCAACGCCAACCGCCAGACACCAGGCGACGACCAGACCACGATATGGAAGACGTCTTGGATACCGGTGTGCTCCTTCGGTGTCACCGACCGCACCTCCGGCCTTTACCTCGACACCGAGACCGGCTACCTGGGCCACTGGAGCCGGTACAACGAAGACCGGGGCGACGAAGACGAACGCGACACACTGACCACCTACCTGGAAGAAATCGCCGACAGCCTTGAAACGCCCTCCCTGGCCACACGCGACAAGCCGGGACTGATCAACGGAGCCCTCGTATGGGGCAGCATGATCAACCCCGATCAGGAAGACCAGTGGGTCCCCTTCGAAGGATGAAACACGCGAAAGGGGGGACCGGCCGTTGGCCGGTCCCCCCTTCAGCGCGTCGTCAGGACGCCTCAGCCGACCTTGCGCCAGGCGCAGGTGGTGTTGGCGTTCGCGCAGTGCTCGAACCCGGGGTTGGAGACGAAGAATCCGTCATCGTCCAGCATGCGCCACGAAGGAGCCGGGAAGCTCTTGAAGGCTTGCTGGTTTTGCGTGCTCGCAATAGCCGCCCGGCCGCACCGCTCCGTGCCGTCGGGCCCGTCCACAGCCTTTCGTGTGTCGGCGAGGAGGCCGAAGTTGGCCGAGCCGTCTCCCATCTTGTCGGTGAAGAGCTGGGCACACTGGTCCCCGTTGGTGACCTGGTTGACGCCGCCGGGGAAGCCTCCGCTCTCGTGGGTGGAGGCCATGGCGTACTCGTCGCAGTCCACCGAGCCCACGGAGGCGTCAGAAGAATGCGCGGTCCAGTTGCCGCACACCTTGTTGCGGCTGTTGTCCGACGTCCACGGCTTGCCGGTGTTGGGGTTGGTGACCGTGGTGTCCGGGCCGAGATAGTGCAGGAGGGAGTCCCACCTCACCGAGCCGGCGTGGTCGGGCATCTTCTCCTGCATCAGCCAGTAGTAGGCACCGGCCGCCGGGTACAGGTTGGTGTCGACGGTGTAGGTCGGCTTGAAGAACGGCAGCACACAGCCGGGCGCCACACCCTTGAGGATGTCGTCGCAGCGGGGGGCGAGTTCGCGGACGCGCACGTCACCACTGGTGCCGAAGTTCGCCGTTGCGGGGTTTCCGCCGGCGTTCACGGTGGCGGTGATGGACCATCCGAGGTCGATGGTCTCCTTGCCCGTGCCGGACCAGGTGGTCTGGACGGTGCCCCACCGGCCGCCGTACCGGCCGTCCATCTCGATGGGCCAGTACGCGTCAACACCTGCGGGGTTGTTCTGGTTGTCCGCCCACCTGATGTTCGACGTCACACAGGACTTGCACGTCGATCCGACGTTCCACTTCATGTGGACGCCTTTGAGTTCGGGGTCGATGTGCGTCGGCTCCAACATGATCTGCTGGTCGAACTCGGCGAAGTTGGAGCCGCTTCCTCCCTTGTTCGGGTAGGCCTTGATGCGCTGCTCGATGTTGAAGGTGGCGGTGCCCAGTGCGGGCTTCTCAGGATCGGTGTCGGTGAAGATCAGTGTGCCGCTGCCGATGGTCTTCAGGCAGGCTTCGGCGCGGGTCATGTAGTCCTTGCCGGACGGTTTGTCGTAGCACCAGTCGACCAGCTCGACGGCCGGGCTCACCGGCGCGGGCGCCCGGAGCGCGTTCTTAGCCTTCTTGGAGGGCGGGTTCAGCTCGATACACAGCTTGTGCCCCTGGGCGTCCGGCTTGCCGCACGTGCGCTTATGGGCGGGGGCCTTGAGGGTCGTGCCGTCCTTGCGCAGGGTGGGCAGCGCCAGGCCCGGGTCGGTGCGCGTGAACTCGATGATCTTCTGCGCGACCGGGTCGATCGTCGAGGATGCCTGCGGGGCGGGGAAGGTCACATAGGGGTCGATGCGGAAGTTCGCCCAAGGTGACCAGGTTGTCTCGTACAGGCTGCCGTCAAAGGCGTTGGTGTGGAACGTGTACGTCACGCCCGGCTTCAGCTTCCCGTACGGGACAGGGACAGACGCGGGTTTGCCGGAGGCTACGTAGGGGGAGACCAGGACGCCATAGGGGTTGGCGTCGGTCAGCTTGACCTGGGACTTCGGCTTGCCGCTGGCGTCAGTCGTCCACACCTCGAAGGTCAGGGTGCTCTTGTCGCCGTCTGCGTCGGTGACCGTGTTACTTAAGACGGCCTCGGGTGCGATGACGCGCCAGGTGCTGCCGCTCTTCTTGAACTGCGGGCCGGCCGAGGGGTTCTTGCCCGATACGGGGCGCGATCCAGCGGCTGCCGCGTCTTCGGGCCCGGCTGCTGGACGCGACGCCGGAGCAGCGGAAGGGGTGGGACTCGGCGTGAAGTCGGCGGCTGACGCCGTTCCCACTCCCGCGAGCAGAGCGAAGACGGCGCCTGCGGCCACGTGCCGCAGGGTCGACAGGGTGCGTATGCGTCTCAACTTCGAATCCTCCTTGAGGGTACGTATGTTCGACGCAAGCTCATCAGACGCACCCTCAAGGCCATATGGCCAAGGACATGGTTTACCCCGCACCGAGAAAGTCCAGCCAATAGCGGGTGACGTCAACGAACGTGTCACCAGCCGCAAGTGATAGCAGCCGACCTTCCTGAGGTGGAAGACGAGTCCACTGCGGAACGCGCCGGGTCCCGCCGCATCCCTACAGAAGCTGTTTTCCTTCGTGATCAACCACGCAACCGCAATCCCCGCCGCAGGGCTCAACTACCGTTGGGTAACTACGGATTACGTTCTTGATGTGACGTTCCGTCAAAATTCATCGTGGATGACTGGACGTTTCGCGCCGCTGTGACGGCATTAGGGGTGAGAGCCGCCACCGCCGCTCTCCCGGCCCGCGGGGGAGGCCGGACGAACATCGCAAAAGGACCGAGCATGTGCGACGGCACACCGTCGGCAGAAGGCGTTCGTGGGGAACCAGGCCGCCTGCCAGCAACACCAGGCCCCCCTCAAGCCCCAGCAGGCGGCTCCCCGCGGGGAAGGAAGTGACCGACCGCCGCGCCGTGCTGGGGCACGGCCCGCCTTGAGGAGCACCACCCGGTGGTGTACGACTCATTCGTCCTGGACAAGCGGGACGACTACGTCGCATACGCGACGTTCAAACTGGGCTCGCTCGACGATGCCCGCGAGGTCGTCAACGAGGCCTGTTTCAAGCTCTATTTGCGCTGGGACGAGGCGCTGGCGAGTGAGAACACGGCCGCCTACGCCCTCTTCCTCGAGGGCCTGCTGCGCGACGAACCCGTCGAAGCCGTGTACTGCTACCGCTCCCTGGACGCCAGCGGATTCCTGTGCGATGAGGACTGGGACACCTCCCCCGCGCGCATCAGTGCTGCCGAACCGGCACTGCGCGCTGAGGTCGACGAGCACCTCCAGGAGGTGACCGGGCCAGCGGGGGCCGAGCTGGCTTCGAACGAGTCTTCTGGCCCCAGAGGAACGCTTGGGTTCTAAAGGTCGTTGCAACACCAGCCCTTGAGGGATGTTGCGACGACCAAGCCGCGTCGGAACCGTACGAAGCGTGGACCTGCCCCGCAGGTGGAGAAGCGCGATCAATACCTTCGGCTCATGGCGCAGGGAATGAGCAACTCGGCCGCGTGCCGCGAGGTGGGTATCAACCGTAGGACCGGGGCCCGATGGAGGTACGGACGCAAGGACGCTGATCGGACAGGACGCGAACGGTTCTACCCGCCGATCGCTGAGGAGCGGGACGCCCGTGCGATCTCTCAGCGGTACCTGTCGGAGGATGAGCGGATCACCATCGCCGACCTGCTGCGTGCGAAGAAGTCCCTGCGCGCGATCGCCCGCGAGCTCGGCCGGGACCCAGCCACGATCAGCCGCGAGGTGTGCCGCAACCGCGACCCGCGCACGGGGAAGTACCACCCGTTCCAGGCCCAGCGGCGGGCCGCCGTGCGGCGAGCCCGCTCCAAGGAAGGAAAGATCCGACGCGATCCGGAGCCGAGCACCACCGCGCCTGCGGCCTTGAGCCGCGACACCTGCACCGCGTCCTCGGCCGGCATGTAGTTCCGGTGTAGCGGCATGCCCCAGGTCGTGGGCAGCCCGGCGCTTCACATGTGCAGCCGCAGTGCAGCCGGGCCTGAGATTGTGAAGCGGGTTCTGAGACCCCACATGCGGTGTAGGGTCTCCCCGCTCGCCTCACACGGCGGCGCTCTGACCTGGACTGTCTCACGACTTCACATCCGCGAGGGCCCGGCCGAGTCTCACTGCGGCACGGGCATGACGCTGCTGTTCACCGTGGCCAGCGATGCTGAGACAGGGGTCAACCTGCGGATCTTCACCTGCCCTGCCTACCACCGTCACGCTTTCCAGGTAGACCTGCGCTGACTCAGCCCATCACGCGCCGCGACCCATTCAGCGGGCGCTGCCGAGGTTGCGGTCGGCGTCGGAGCCCTTGAGCATCAGGGTGGTCTCCTCGATGCGTTGGAAGCGGCCGTCGGGGGCGAGGTCGGCGAAGACGTAGACCTCCATGCTGACGGTCGAGCCGTCCTTCTTCGTGATGTGGCAGGAGTGCCGGTCGGCGTACTTGTTGCCGTCGTACAGCTCCTCGTGCACTTCGACTTCGCCGCCGGCGACGAGCGTGCGCAGGTGGGCGATGTGGTCGAGGAACTGGGTTCGGTCCGCCCACTCGCCGTCCGTGCGCTGCCGGTAGTCGGGGGTGAAGTGGCGGTCGGCGGCCTCGTCAAGGGTGATCTCGTCGTTGAGGAGCAGGTCGGTGAGTGCGGACTTGATGCCGGTGCGGGTCATGGGAGTTCCTTACAAGCAGAGCCGAGTGAGAAGGGATCCGTGGCGGTGCCCGGCGGCCCGGGAACGTCAGGCTGTCGTGGCGAAGGTGTCGTCGAGCCAGTCGTAGATGCGGGCAAGGGAGAGGCGCATGGCTCCGGGGTGGCAGTGGGCGCCGGCGCCTTCTTCGGCAGTGAACACCATGAGGGTCCTGGGGCAGGTGAGGTGGTCGTAGAGCTGCTCGGGCTGGCCCTTGAAGAATTCGTCCTCGGCGGCGTCGCAGACGAGGGTGGGGCACTGGATCTGCTCGGCGATGCCGTTGTCGAGGGTGTAGTCGAGGTAGGAGGCGCTGAAGGCGCGGGGGGTGTCGACGCCCATGACGTACATGCCGTGGTTGATCGCCCAGCGTGCAGTCGCGTCCTCGGCCATGATCTGCTCGAATGCGGCGTCGAGTTCGGGGGCGGACTCCGCACGCAGGAGCTGTTCGGCCGCCTTGCGGTCGCCGGGGATGTTGCGGACGGATATCTGGCCGAGGTCGTAGACGCCGTCGACGGCGATCAGCGCGGCGAGCCGGTGCTCGAAGGCCGCGGCCCGCGGCGCGAGGATGCCCCCCATGCTGGAACCGAGCAGCGCGATACGGCTGTTGTCGACCTCGGGGAGGGTTTGCGCGAAGTCCACCACGGGAGTGATGACGTTCTCCCAGTCGAGGCGGAAGACCAGGCCCTCGCGGTGCCGCGGCCCGGGCTGTCCGGGGCCGTCGAAGACCAGCACGGTGTAGCCGCGCTCCACGGCCGCGAGCGCGCCGCTGAAGTGAAGTTCCTCGGCGGTGCCATCGAAGCCGGAGTGCATGATCAGGGTCGGCCGGGGCGTGCCGGAGTCGTCGGCGCGGTAGAGGTAGCCGGGCAGGGTGGTGTCCTCGTACGGGATGCGCACCGGCTCGATACGCGGGCCGGTGTAGAGGGCGGCGGCGGCCTGGAAGCAGGCGACGCTGCGGTCGTAGGCGTGGTCGTGACGGGGGTCGCACGGATTGCCGTGCAGGAAGAACTCCGCCGACCGGTAGTAGTTCGAGGCTCGCAGAAACCCGTCCCGGGCGCTGACCTTGTGCCCGGCCTCCAGGGCCTTCTCGGCCTCTGCGGACACACGGTCGGCGGTGGCGAGCCACTCGGTGTGCCAGCTGTCGTAGTCGCCCTCGATGATGCGCTCGCCGGTGGAGACGACCTCGCCGAAGTCGGCGCCGCCGTAGGCGATGTGGCTCATCGAGCGCAGGGTCTCGTACCAGAACTGGGTGTTGTTCGGGAACAGCAGCTGCTTCATGTCACTCTCCTCAGGACCGCAAGCACAGATCTGTGCTTGCGGTGAACTGTAGACCCTCCAGGCGTCACGAAGCAAATATCTGTGCTTACGATGGGTTCGTGAGCCAACAGCCATCTCCACGCATCCGCAAGAGCCCCGAGCAGGTCCGCGCGGCCGTCCACCAGGCCGTGATCGACCTGCTGTCCGACCCGGAAGGAGCCGACCTCACCATTCCCGCGATCGCACAACGCGCGGGCGTGAACCACACCAGCATTTACCGGCGTTGGGGCGGCCCGGAGGCATTGTTGGCCGACGTGGTCACCACCCGCCTCGAACGCGACTGGCCGCTGAAGGACACCGGCAGCCTGCGCGGCGACCTCATCGCCTGGGCCGAGGCCGGGGTGGCGAACATCAGCACACCCGAAGGCCGGCTCCTCGTACGCGCCGTCGCCCTGTCCATGCCCAGCAGCCCCACGGCACAGGCGGAACGCGCACAGCAGTTCCAGCGCCGGATCGCCGCCATCGAGCGCATCCGTGAGCGGGCCGCGGTCCGCGGCGAGAGCCCCCCGCCTCTGGAGCAGATCCTCGACCAGCTCATCGCACCGCTGTATCTGAGGGCGATCTTCGGCATCGACCCGCCGGCCTCCGGCTATCCGGAACTGCTCGTGGACAGACTGCTCGGCAACGGGAGTGAGCCGGACACGGCTTGAGCGTCGTGAACTTGCACCTCCGCTCACAGACGGGCTCTCGGGGCCGTCCGCTTGCGCAACCGCTGGTCCCGGAGGACGCCATCCTGTACGTCGACCGCACCGGCATTCCCTGGCGCTACCTGCCACATGACTTTGCGCCGTGGGAAACGGTCTACGGCTACTTCGCCGCCTGGAGAAGGAAGGCATCCTCGGCCAGCTCAACGGCCTGCTGCGTCATCTGGTGCGAGAGGCCGAAGGCCGGGATGCCGAACGGAGCGCCTGCGTGCTGGACGCCCAGAGTGTGAAGACTTCCGCGAACGTGCCCGCGGCCGGCCAGGGCATCGATGCGGGCAAGAAAATCGCCGGCCGCAAGCGCTACATCGGGGTGGACACCCTCGGCCTGCTGTTGGCCGTCTGGGTCACCGCGGCGAGCGTGTCCGAGAACGTCGGCGGCATGCATGTGCTGTCCCGCATCGCAGAAGCGCACCCGCGAGTGACCAAGGCGTGGGCGGATACCGGCTACCGCACGCAAGCTGTCGACCACGGCGCCCGCCTCGGCATCGACGTCGAGATCGTCCAACGCGAGGCCGGTGTCAAGGTTCAAGGTGATCCCCCGGCGCTGGGTTGTCGAGCGGACCTTCGGCCGGCTGATGCACCACCGCAGTCTCGCCCGCGACTACGAGACCCACTCCCACCGCTCCGAAGCCACAATCCACGTCGCGATGATCGACCTCATAAGCCGACGCCTTACCCGTGAATCCACCTTGGACTGGCGCGACACCTCAACCTCGAATCAAACACTCCCACCGGGACAAAACGCTCTTTCATACCCCGCCCGGCCGCGTGCGCCGCCGGTGCCAGGCCCGTTTGCGACAGCGGGGAGAGCAGTACCGTGCCGAGATAGGGCGGTCCACCCCGACCGTCCAACTCACGCCGCACTCCGGACAGTTCACTGGCCGCCTGGACCGCCTCGGTCCTCGACCTCGTCCGCCGCAGCCAGCACCAGTGCCGCGAACGACAAGCTGACGAACAGAACACCGCCGTCGACTTCGCCGACGGCATCAGCGGACCACCGCAACCCCCGGCGCAACCGCGGCCCGGCGTCCTGGTCCTCGACCCCCATCAGCCGCACCCCGCAGTCCTCCGCGAGCGAGCACAGCCGCCGTGACAGCGTGAGACCGCCACTGCGCTGCACCTTGGCGATCGCCACAT
>NZ_JBEZKA010000064.1:0-16557 GCF_040651435.1 Streptomyces sp. NPDC048479 | reverse complement strand
ACCCCGCCAGCACCCCGTCCCACTCCTCAACCAACCCCACCCCGACCTCAGCCACACACCAACTCAACCACACGTAACTGTGATTGCAGTACTAGGAGTCGGCCGGGTCGGTGAGTCGGCGCTCCGTACCGGCCGACGCCGCCCGTGACCCCTTGCGCGGGTCAGCCGGACGCGGCGGACAGGATCACGTCCACGAGCCTGTCCGCCGCATCCGGCCTTCCGTGCTCCCGGGCCCGCTCTGCCATCGCCTCCCGCCGCGCGGGGTCGGTGAGCAGCGGGCCCACCGCGTCCTTGAGCCGGTCAGCGGTGACGTCCCGGAGCAGGGCGACGGCAGCCCCGGCCTCCTCCAGGTGGCGGGCGTTGTGCGCCTGTTCGTTCCCGGCCGAGGTGGCGAGCGGGATAAACACCGCGGGCTTGCCCAGCGCGGTCATCTCGGCGAGTGTCCCGGCCCCGCTGCGGGAGACCACGACGTCGGCGAGCGCCAGGACGTCGGGCAGCTCGGGGCCGACGAATCCGGTGAGGTAGTACCGGCCGAGCAGCTGCGCGGGCAGCGCGGCCGTATGTGCCCGCAGGCCGCCGGCGTTGTCCGGGCCGCACTGGTGGATCATGTTCGCGTGTTCCAGCAGCCACGGCAGCGCGTCACGGACGACGCCGTTGATCTGCTGGGCGCCCTGAGCGCCGCCGGTGACGTACACCGTCGGCAGCCGCCGGTCGAAGCCGTGCAACCCCAGCGCCTCGACTGCCTTGTCCGCATGCCCGGTCAGCACCTGCGGGCGCACGGGGTTCCCGGTGACCACCGCAAGGCCGCGCACCGCCTCCGGCAACAGCGGCAACGTCGACTCCGAGGACACCGCGATCCGCGTCGCCGAGCCCGCCAGCTTCCGGTTCGCCAGCCCCAGGCGCACGGTCTGCTCGTGCAGCACCAGCGGGCGACGGCAGAGACGGGCCGCCAGGCGGGCGGGGACGGCCACGTACCCACCGGTGGCAAGCACGACGTCCGGCCGGAAGTCGGAGACCAGCTTCCTCGCCTGCGCCACGCCGAGCGGAACCCGGGCCATATCCTTCACGTTCGCCGCGGACATCATCTTGAGCGGGTTGCTGGACCTGCGGACCTTACCCGTAGCGACGGTGGCGAACGCGATCCCCTCGGCCGGTGCGACACGCGCCTCCAGGCCGTCGGCCGTGCCGATCCACAGCACGTCGAGGGTCCCGCCCCCGGCCGATAGCCGCTCCTGAAGTGTGCGGATCGCGGTGAGCGCGGGGTAGGTGTGTCCCCCGGTGCCTCCTCCGGTGACGATCAGGCGGAAGGCGCTGGCGGGTCCAAGTGCACTGTTCACCCGGCGCAGCCTACTGACTTCGCCCGTCGTCGCTTCCGCCTGCCGTGGCGTACGCGGCGGCGTACCAGTAGCCGTTGATGTCGAGCGGAACGGCGTCCGCGGGCCACTCGTGCGTGATGGGCTCAAGCTCGCACGGTCGGCGTGCTTCACGTAGCGCTCCGAGCTCAGGTCGGCGATCAGGAAGTGTTCCCGGTCGGCTCCCTCGTTGCTCCGTTCCCACTCCTGGCAGGCCGGGCGGGCGGTGATTTGCTCAAGTGGCCAGGGAACTCCTGTGACTGGCGCTGTGCTGCGCGTTACGGTGATTCGGTTCTGTTACACGACTGCACGGGGGGCCCGATGGTGACGGCTCGACGGAAGCGCTGCTCGGCGGTGGTGCTGTGGGGCGCTGTGCCGCTCGCGCTGGCGTTGGCTGGCTGCGGAGATAGCGACGGCGACAGCAAGCCGTCTGCGGCTCCGCCGAACGCTTCGGTGACGTCGGGCGTGGCGAAGGCTTCGGCTGATCCGCAGGAGGCGGAGAAGAAGGACGTGTTGGCGTCCTACCGCTCGATGTGGGCGGAGCAGATGAAGGCGTATGCAAAGGCTGATGCCAAGGGCACCGATCTGAAGCGGTACGCGACGCTCAACGCGTTGAGCAAGTTCGAACTCGATCTGGCCCGGATGAAGGCGGCCGGGACGGTCGCCACGGGCCAGCTGGGGCATGCGCCGGAGGTGACGGCGCTTGAGACGGGCGGGAAGCTGCCGAGGGCGACGGTCCAGGACTGCATCGACCTCTCGAAGTGGAAGGCGGTCAGGACCAAGACGGGTGAGCCCATCCCGCTCCCGACTAACCAGCCAAGGCGGTACGTGGCGACGGCCACGGCGGAGAAGTGGCCGGGTGGGTGGAGGGTGACCGATTACACGCCGGATGGGGCGCGCACATGCTGAGGCGGGCGGCGGCGGCCGCGGTGGTGCTGGCGGGTAGTCTCGCGCCGGTCGCGTACGCGGATGGTGGGCCGGGTGGAGGGGTTTGCGACAACTCCGGTCTGTTGGTGACGGTGTGCGCCTCCGACGACGCGACCGCGCCGGGCTCGGGCGGCGACTCGGGCACGGCGGCGAAGCCCGCCGGCGCTTCCGGGGGCGGGGATTCGAAGGCCCCGAAGTGCGCATACTTGAAGGTTGATCCGCCGCCCCCGCCGACGAACCTGGCGTGGGAGGGCAAGACCCCCAAGGACGGCGCGGTCTACCGCGTGATGTGCCCGGACACTGGGCGCGTCGGCGTCATCTTCGTCCCGAACGGTGGAGGCCCCGCCGCACCAACGATCGACCCTGAGACCGTGGCGCGGCAGGCGGTCGACTCCATGAAGCTGACGGGTCCGGCGGTGGCCAGCCCGAAGGCGGGCGGCAAGTACGTTGTAGGGATGCCGATGTGGATGTGGGTGGAGCCGTCCGCGACAACGTACGGACCGGCGACAGCCACGGCGACGGCGGGCGGCGTGACGGTCACCGCTACGGCCGAGGTGTCGTTCATTGCCTGGAAGATGGGCGACGGCAGCACGGCCACGTGCTCGGGTCCCGGCACCCGCTACGACGCGTCCAAGGGCAAGACTCCCTCGCCCGACTGCGGGCACCTCTACAAGGCTCCGTCGACCGCCCAGAAGGGCGGGAGGTACGCCGGGACGGCGACGGCCACATGGACTGTTGAATGGCAGGCTGCGGCCCTCGGAGATGCCGGAGAATTCACCGAAGTGCGTCAGACCCCGTTCGCGGTGGACGTCCAAGAGGTACAGGTTCTCAATTGACGGCGGTACGCCGTGAGCCCGCCGAGATAGCACGGAGACCCCACACACTGTATGGCGTCGTTCCCGGGGAAGAACTACGACGCGAGATCGACCACGGCCCAGACCTGCCGCCCCTCGCCTGTGGTCTCGGTGCCGCAACTGAGCGCGCCCGAATCCTGGAGGTGTTTCAGGACCGAATCGCCCATAGCTGGCGGCTTCGGGCCCCGGACCCGGGCGCGTAAGAAAGCCCCGCCCGTCCGCCACGGGGGAACGACGGACGGACGGGGCAGCGTGGGGGCTGTCAGCTGATGGCTACGCCCATGTGAGGTGTTGTCCGTCGGGGCCGACGTGCAGCCGCATTCGGTCGGCCGGCGGCCGCCCGTCCGCCTGCCAGCGTGTGACGCGTTCGGTGATCTGGTCCCACAGGCGCGTCGTGCCGCCCTGCCGGACCATCCACTGCGCGCCGTCCCGGGAGACGACCGCCCACGATTCGGCGTCCACGTCGATCACGACGTGTTCGGTTCGGCCGTCCCATTCAAGCGCGAGCCGCTGCGCGCGGGGGGCGGCGAACTGCGCGACGAATCGGGCCGTCCAGTCGTCGAGCACGTCCGCGCCAAATTCCGTGGGCACGGCGTCGTCCTCGCTGAGGTTCGGCAGCATCCCGAGCGGGGGCGGAAGGTGCGGGCGGGCCAGCATGAACGAGACCTGTCCGCCGAGAACCGGGCCGCTGGCCGTGCCGTCGTCGGCGACCGTGAGCCGTACGAGTTCGGATGCGTGCATCCATCCGCCGACCGTGACCAGGACCTCACCGCCGGGCCGGGTCTGCGCGAGCCAGTCGGCCGGCACCGTGTGCACGCCGCATGTCGCGATCACGCGGTCATACGGGCTGCCTTCCTTGTAGCCCGCCAGGCCGTCACCGACCACGCGGAAAGGCCAGTACCCGGCGCCCCCGAGAGCCATGCCTGCGCGGGCGGACACCTCCGCGTCAACCTCGACCGTGGTCACGTTGTCCTCGCCGACGACATGGCAGAGCAGCGCGGTTGAGTAGCCCGTGCCCGTGCCGATCTCAAGGACGCGCGTTCCCTCAGTGGCCCGCAGGTCTTCGAGCATCCGCACGACCAGCCCCGGCAGGGTGGACGACGACGAGGGCGCTGCCGCGATGCGCCCTTCGACCTGGTCGGGGAAGACGCCCCCGGCCACCTGTGTCACCAGGGTGTCGTCTTCGTAGATCCGCCCGAGTCCGGCCGCGTCGTGTCCGGATACAGGCCGGTACCAGCCGCCGTCTTCGTACTCGAACCAGCCACGCGAGAGGAACGCCTCGCGAGGCACGGCGAGAACGGCCGCTTCCCATTGCGGGCTGCGCAGTGCGCCGGACTTGGTCAGGTGCCGCGCGAGGTCGGCCCGTAGGTGTTCCGAGGGCAGGGGGTCAGTCATGATGGCTCGCTCCGTTCTCCAACAGGTCTGCGATTGCGCTGGTGACCGGAAGTCCGGCCGCGTCTTCGAGCCACGCCCATTGACCGTTGGGGTTGCACTCCAAGAACCACCACGCGCCGTCGGCGGTCACGGCGAAGTCGAAGGCTCCGAAGGTCAGCCCGAAGTCGGCGAGGAACCGCACCAGCGTCCCGCGTATCTCCTCCGGACAGGCCACGGGCTCATAGGCGAGGCTCTGGTACTCGGCTCTCCAGTCCACGACCCCGGGCGGCGCGGTAATCAGCACGCTGAACAACTGCTCGCCGACGACGACCGCGCGCACGTCCGCCACCTTGGGCACCTGAGCTTGGAACAGGTGCGCGCTGTAGCTCACCGCGCCGTCGATCTCCCCAGCCTCGACCGGAGCGGCCCAGATTCCAGCGGGCTCGCCCTCGACGTCGTACGCCCCGGCGTGCAAGGGCTTGTAGATGGCCGACTGCTCGGCGCAGAACGTCTTGGCCTCACCAGGGTCGTTCGTGATCAGGGTGGCCGGGACCGTGAGCCCTACCCGGGTCGCGGCGTCCAACTGCGCGGGCTTGTACTCCGCCCGCGCGATGGCCTGCGGGTGGCTCAGGTACAGGCACCCCGGCAGCGCGCCCAGCACTCCGCCCAGTCCCCGCCGTTCTCCTGTGCGGCGAACCGTGCGGACTGCTCGCCGCTGTCTGTCGGGTAGGCGTTGGGGCGACGGTGGTACAGGGCGCGCACGGCGGATAAGTCGGCCGTGCGCTCCCCGACCGTGAGCCGTCCGCCCCATCCGCCCGTCCCGGTTCGCGCGGCGAGCACCGCCGGGGCGGGAAAGTCTCGTCCGGGGTCGAAGCGGAGGACGGGCACCCGGCGCCGGTTCAACTCCGCGATGACCAGATCAGCGGTTGCGTCCTCATCCTGCGTGCAGACCAGCACCGGGCGTCCGTCCATGGCGCTACCCCCTAGTCCTGCGTCGCGTCGTGGCCGGAGTCGGCGTCTACCTTGCCGTCCTTCCCGACCTGCGTCGGCGGGTAGGTGTTGACGCTCGTACCGTGCTTGCCGAGTTCGGCCGGCGTCATCGCACCGTCCTCTCCGACCCATCGGCCGGTCTGCGTGGCCGGGTCAACGCCCGCGTACCGCCGGGGCGAGGGGGAACCGTTACGCAGCGGAGCCATACGGCGCAGTCCCCACGGTGCCTG
Organism: Streptomyces sp. NPDC048479; assembly: GCF_040651435.1. NCBI lineage: Bacteria > Bacillati > Actinomycetota > Actinomycetes > Kitasatosporales > Streptomycetaceae > Streptomyces > Streptomyces sp. NPDC048479. The sequence continues at coordinate 10,830 of NZ_JBEZKA010000064.1, read as the reverse complement.
TGCGGTCGTCTCCGTACCTGCGAGGCTTGTCTGCAAGTCTCCTCCTTGGTCGCTTCGTACAGTGGATGTGGTGCAGGAACCGCCCCGGCAGGCGCTCGACCTGTCCAAGGGTTGCGGGCGGATGATCCGCCGGGGCGGGAGTCTTCGGGCGACGCAGCCCGCGCGGTGCAGCATCACGGCGGTTGACGGGTCACGGCCACAACGATCACGGCCAAGATGCCGCCAACGCTGCTGATCACGAGCACCCCGCCCCAGAAAGCGCCGTCCGCCGTGACTTTCCATCCGTGTAAGCGCCTCATGCGTGCACCCGGGCGTCCGGCGGTTCGAGTCCGAGCGGGAGACCTGCCGGGGCTTCCATGACCGCGTAGTCGGCAAAATTCCGGCGGTATCGCACGTGCCGGGACTCCTGCGTGTGCTTGCGCTGCCATTCCTCGACCTCCGCCGGGTCGTGCCGCACACCGGACTCGGCGCCGCACTCGGAGTCGGCACCCGAGACGCAACGTGCCTCGTACTCTGGCTCTGCCGTCGCGTCCTGCACGATCGAGAAGGGCACGTACCGGAACGCCCGTCGAGTCATCCGCGGTGCTCCCGTCGCTGGTGCTGACATATCAACACGTTGGCGTCAGTCTCTTTGCTGCCGTCGAATTGAGCCCGCGCGTCCTCGCGTTGTCCCGCGAGTCCTGCACACGTCGCACACCCCGGGACGGGGACAGGCGGACGGCTCGTGTCGTAACTCGGCCCGCTCACAGCGTCCACCCGGCCCTGTTGATGGCGATCTTCGGCTCCATACGCGCCGCCCGCCGAGATCCCGTCAGCATCGCTCGGTACCGTGCTCGCCACGCGCCGAGTCCTTGACGTGCAGGAAACCGCCGGCCTTCTCGATCTCACGCGCGACCGTGTCGTACTCCTGCGGTACGGGCGAGATCATCGAGCGCCACGCCGTAAGAACCGCGCCAGCTTCGCCGAGCTTGATGCGGTCTACAGCCTGCCGCAGCCCGTCGCGCCCCTCGGGCGGCAGCAAACCCGCGTGGTCCTCGATCACGCCCGCGATCTCCCACCCGAACGCCTCTGCGTACTCGGTGCACTCCTTGCGGGGCGCCCCGATGTTCGCGTTGGGGGCACTGCACAGATAGATCACACAGCGGAACCGCTCAATCTTCGCGGCCTCGGCCGGTACGTCGGCCTCGCCCGGCGAGATGCCCGCCGACGCGTCCGCGAGGCCCCGACGCCGTTTCAGGTCGCCCTCGGTCCGGGCAACCGTAGTCGGCCCCTGCCTCTGTCCGCTCTCGATGCTGACCATGCATCAATCGTGTCCAATCGATCACGCATGGTGAAGTGACAGGGCGTAGGACTGGGCAAGGTCGCCCGGCCCCAACTCATACGCTCCGTAGGAGTTATGCGATCAGGGGCACGCCGATGAGCTCGCTGATGTTCCGCACGCGCGCCGTGGACACCTTCGCAAGACGGTTCCCGATGACTCCGGGCAACGCCTGATGCTTGACCCAATCCGGGGCGTCGAGACCCACCTCGATCAGCGTGTCTCCGGCCTGGTCGTAGAGGCCGGCCGCGCACTGTGCGAGGGCAACATCGAGCTTGTAGCGGTTGCGCGCCACCTTCGACATGCTCTTTGGGAGCTTTCTCATGTCGGGATGGCTGGCGAGCTTGAGCGCGCGCCCGTAGTTCTTCAGCGCGACGTGGATGCCAACGGCCTCTGTCTTCGCGGCTGTTGGTCCGAAACTGGTCCCGTACAGCCTCTCGTCTCGGCCGAGCCTCGCCGCCGCAGCGTGCGCCTGCGAAATGTAGTCGTCGGCCGCGCTCTCGTCTTCGCGCCTCGATGCCGCAACAGCCGCCGAGATCATCAGGCGTCCATAGGCGAGCAACTCGGGGCGGGACGCCCTACTGAACGATGGCTCAATCGCCAGTGCCGCCCGCTCGGCCACGGCCACCGCGCGGGGTGTCTTGGCTCCGCGCAGGTAGATCCATGAGAGCGTGGATTCGAGTAGCGCCGTCATCACCGGGTCGTCGGCTTCCTTGGCAAGGAGTTTGGCCGAGGTGAGCGCGCTTAACGCGAGGTCGTGTTGCCCGAAGCCGTTCGCACACGATGCGGCGACCCTGTACGTGCTCGCCAGAACCAAGGCCAGTTGCTCACGCTCGGCCCCTGTGGCGCTGTCGTAGCGAACCTGTCCTTCCATGAGGACTTTCGAGGCGAGGCTACTCACTTTCGCTGTATCGCTCGCCCAGTAGGCGGACCATGCGAGATCGCGCGCCCTGGTCAGTTCGTCGAGCGTGCTCGGGTCGTCGATGCCGTCCCACTCTCCGAGCGCACTCTCGTGCACGGAGTCGGACAGGTGGCGCAGCGCGGCGCGGTCGTCGCGGTTCATGCCCCGGCGTGGTGCCTGCTGTCCCAGGATCACCGCAACGTCTGTCTTAAGAGCGCTGGCGAGCTTGAGCAGCGAGCTGACAGACAACTCGCCGCGATCCTGCTCGGCCTTCTGCACCAGGGCGAGCGAGACGTCCGCAGCATCGGCGAGCCCCTGCTGAGTCAGATCGGAGCCCCGCAAGTGCTTGATGCGCTTACCGTTCGCAAGGTCAGCCCAGTTGCTCACGATCACCTCGGTGGGATTTGCTCAGGCTCGGTGGCTGTACTCCGATGGTAGGCCCCGCCACCGATGCGCCCAGGGCGAACGGAACACATGGAATGCTCGGCCCCGCCACAGTTGGCGCCTCCGGGGCCACATGCTCGGTGCGCTGGGACACGTCGGCGGCGGCTGGCGGCGCCGACGGCGGTGAAGAGCTGGGCGAATGCGAGGTGCGCGCGGCGGCGGGCGGCTGTGATCGCTTCGTCTCCGGGGTAGGGCAGGGTGCGACGGTCGGCCCCGGGCGGGTTGGTCGGGGTGCGGGCTCGTCGCGGTGACTCCAGCGGGGCGGCGGGTGGGGGCCGGCTGCGCGCGGCGGGCGGGGTGCCCGCGCGCGTGGCGTGCGGGCACTGGTCAGTTGAAGGGGCGGCGGCGGGCCTGCTCGTCCAGGTGGCGGACGTCGGGCGCGGCTCCTGGAAGTGGCACCATGTGCGCCCCATGACGTCGTGGGCGGTGTAGAAGTGCACCGTCCTTGCCCGTCGTCGCTTCCGCCTGCCGTGGCGTACGCGGCGGCGTACCAGTAGCCGTTGATGTCGAACGGAACGGCGTCCGCGGGCCACTCGTGCGGGATTGGGCTCAAGCTCGCACGGTCGGCGTGCTTTACGTAGCGTTCCGAGCTCAGGTCGGCGATCAGGAAGTGTTCCCGGTCGGCTCCCTCGTTGCTCCGCTCCCACTCCTGGCAGGCCTCGCAGCGGCCAGCCAGGTGCAGGTGTCCGGCGGCATGGACTCCACCAACCTCGCCATCTCCCTCGCCCTCGCGCATCCGGGCCTGATCACGCCGTGCGCGCTGCTGATCGGCGGCGAGGCCGGACCCCAGCAGACCGCACGCCGCCGCATGGTCATCGACCACTTCGGCTTCGCCCCGGACATCACGGTGCCCGCCGCCGCCCACCCGCCGCTCGCCCCGGGCGGTCTGCGCAGAGCGCATCCCGAGGCGGTCAGTCCGTTGGACGAGCCGCACCTGGAGGCGGCCGACGCGCTCGCCCAGGCGCTGATGGCGCGCGGCCTCACCACGGTCGTGTCCGGGTTCGGCGGCGATGAAGTCGCCCGTGTCCGCCGCCCCGAGGGTGGACCCGTACTCACCTTGGAGCCCCCGGCGTGGTGCGGGGAGCGGGTGGGCGACCTGCTCGGCGAGTTGAACACCGGTATCTCCCCGCCGACGGTGGCGCCGGAGACTGCGCTGGTCGCCCTGGAGGTCGCCACCCCGCTCATGGCCCGGCGCGGCCTGTGGACGATCGCCCCGTTCACCGATCCGGAACTGGTGCGCTTCGGGCAGCGGCTCCCGTTGGAGTGGAAGCGGGACAAGCGGCTACTGACCGAGCGGTTCGCAGCCCGGGGCCTGCCCGATACGGTGGTCCACCCGGTACTGCGGGAGAACTTCGGTCACCTGATGAACCGCGGGGCCAACGAATTCGCCACCGGCTTGCTCAGGAGCTGGGGCAAGGAACTGCACCTGGTCGAGCAGGGTTTCCTCGACCAGGCCGTGCTCGCGGAGACCGTGGAGCAGGCCGCGCTCGGCCCCGAGGAGGCGACGCCGTACCGAACCGGGCTGTTTCTGATCACCGCCATCGAACTCGGTCTGCGAGCCCTGTAGACACCCGGTCCACCACGCGGGCGACTTCGGCTCAAATGGCCCCGGCCGCCCCGGTAGACGCAGCAGGATGGGGCGGGTGACCGCGTCCTCACCCGCCCCGAAAACCTCCGGCTCCCCGCAGCAGGTCGGCTACCAGAGCGACCCGCACTTCGAGGACATCGCGAACGCCACCTGGTGGCGCATGGCAGCCCGGCTGCCCCGTACGCTCGCCGCCGCCGCGCGCCTCGGCTGGGCCGCCGACCGGCCCGCGATGCTCTGGCTGGGCCTGTGCCAGCTGGTCGTCGCCGCCGCCTCGGCCGTCGCGCTCGGCGCGCTGCCCGGCGCGATGAACCACCTCTTCACCGGTGGCCCGGTCGCCGACCGGGTGTCCGCCGCGACCGGTGCGCTGATCGTGGTCGCCGCCGCTACCGGCATCCGGGCCGGGGCCGACGCGCTCGCCACCTATGCCTCCGCCCGCCTCGCACCGGAGGTCGCCACCGAGGCGGACCTCCAGATCATCGCCGCGACGCCGGAGGTCGAGCTGGAGGCGTACGACCGGCCCGGCTTCACCGACCGCCTCCAGGCCGCCGGCAAGGGAGCGGAGGCGACCGAGAACCTCATCGGCGACGCCCAGGCCCTTCTCTCCGCGCTCGCCCAGCTCATCGCCGCGGCTTCGGTTTTGACGGTGCTTCACCCCCTGCTTCTCCCTCTTCTGCTGCTGGCCGCGGTGCCCAAGGGGGCCGCCGCGATCGCCTCGGCCCGTATCCAGCACCGCGCCGACTACCAGAACATCTCGGACAATCACCTGCGCTACCTGCTGCGCTACTACTCCACCGACCGCCGCACCGCCGCCGAGGTCCGCGCCACGACCATGGCCGGGTTCCTGACCAGCTGGTACCGCCAGATCACCGACCGGATCAAGGCCACCCACCGGGCGGCGGCGCCCCGCGTCCTGCGCGTCACGCTGCTCGGCGCGGCGCTGAGCGGGCTGATGCTCGCGGCGACCTGGGCCGCGCTCGGCTGGCTCGCCGCCACCGGGCGAATGGATCTGGCGATCGCTGCCACTGCGGTGATCGCCGTACGCACCTCGACCGGCGCCCTGACCTCCATGGTCATGGCCGCCGCCCGCCTGTTCCGTACGAGCTTGTATCTGGAGGACTGGCAGGCGTTCCTGCGCCGTGCGAAGGCCCTGCGCGCCGTACGCGGCACCGCTGTCCCGGCTGCCGGGCCTGCCGAGATCCGCGCCGAGAACGTCACCTACGCCTACCCGGGGGCGGACGTCGCGGCGGTCGACGGCGTCAGCCTCACGCTGCGCCGCGGCGAACTGATTGCCCTGATCGGCGAGAACGGCAGCGGCAAGACCACCCTCGCCGCCCTCCTCACCGGATTGCGCACCGCCTCCAGCGGCACGGTGACCTGGGACGGCACCGACCTCGCCGGGGCGGACCCGCACAGCGTGTGGTCCCGGGTCGGCCTGGTGCCGCAGGACTACACCCGCTGGCCCATGGACCTACGCGCCAACATCCACCTCGGCCAGCCACGCACCGAGGACGACGCCCTCCTCCTGGACGCCGCCCGCGCGGCCGGCGCGGACAGCGTCATCGCGAAGGCGCCGTACGGCCTAAACACCCTGGTCGCCAGCTCGAACTGGGGCGGCACCGACCTGTCCGGCGGGCAGTGGCAGCGCATCGCAGTGGCCAGGGCGTTCTACCGCGACGCCTCCATGTTGATGCTGGATGAGCCCACGTCCGCGATGGACCCGCGCGCCGAACACGTCGTGATCAGCCGCTTCAAGAAGCTCGCTGCGGGCAAGGCCGCTCTCTTTGTGACCCACAACCTGGAGAACGCGCGGATCGCGGACCGCGTCATCGTCCTCGACGGCGGCCGCATCGCCGAGTCCGGGACATTCGAGGAACTCCTCGACTCCGGCGGGGTACTGGCTGACCTGTACAAACTCTCCCAGGACCGGTGACCACGCGGCGGGCAAGCGCCGGTACTTGTACCAGGTCCGCCTGCCGGATCGGGGTACTTCGCCGATACCCGCGTCTGCTGTACACCGGCGCCTCTACCGTCCAGCCCGACAGGTGATCACGGGGGTGATGGAAGGGGCTGCGCAGTAGGGCGGGATCTGGGTCTGGACGGGGTAGTGGACACGGTCGTGCAGCTCGGTGAAGCGGCCGTTGTAGGTGACGTGGCTTCCGACGTACAACCGGGGTGCGGGCTCAGACATGGGCGGCCTGCCATGCCTTCTCGTTCCACTCGCGGGTGAGGTCGTCGGAGTACGCGACGTCGCGCGCGGCCTCGGCGTCCAGGGCGGCCACGACCAGCAGCGTGCCCCGGATCTCGTCGGCGCGGCGCTGGGCGGCGGCGGCCTGCTCCCTGGCGCGCGGCCTCCTCCTCCGGTACGCGCCGTACAAGGGAGATCCGGCTGTCCCTGGAGAAGATCACGATGTAACGGTGGAAGTCCTCGATCCGCGACGGGCGGGCGGGGCCGGTCATGGTGTCGGCCAGCGTCGCGCGGGCCTCGGCCAGCAGCTTCGCCACTTCCTCGGTCGCCTTCACGCCCGTGTCCCGCTTGGGCTGGTTGCGGCCGTAGTAGACGCGGGACTGGTCGCGTACGGGGGCGAACTCCACCGGGGCGTAGATGCTGAGCATCCGGCGCGCGTAGGCGTCGCGCTGCTGCCGCTCGGCCTGCGCGGCGCGCGCGGTGTCGGTCACCTTGCCCTGCGTCCAGCTCAGCGCGGTAGCGGCGCACGACGTGCCGTAGTAAACGACGTCTTCGGCGGTGCCGTCCTCGTTCCCGTCGGCGTCCAGCGGCATCATCGCGACCGTATCCGCGGCGGCCGCAGCAACCGCACTCGTCGAAGTCGTCAACGATGCCTTTGATTTTCCACTTCCAGATGGGCATGAATGGCCTTCCGTAGGGCGGTGGGTGGCGGTGCGGGCTGGGCGCAGGAGCGGCGGGCGTGTTCTGGGCGCGCGGGCTGTTCCGCAGACGTGACGCGCTGCCGCTATGCGGCAGGGGCGGTGAAGTACTCGCCGCGCGCGACGGCGTGGGCGAATTTGGCCAGCGGGGTGGAGTAGGCGGCGGCCGGGTCGTCGGGATCGTCGCCTACGTGCCAGATCACTCTGTCGTCGGTGATCCGGTCGACGGTGCAGCGGTCGGCTCGGCCGGTGCACTGGTTCATGGGCAGGTGCACGAAGACCCAGCCAGGCTCTGGGGCGGTGGGGGGCGTCACGGGGGGCTCCTGGGCGGCGAGTTTGAGGATGGGGGCTGCGATGCGGGCGTTTCTGGGCGCGCGGGCTGCTCCGCAGACGCGACGCGCTGCCGCTACGCGGCACGGGCGGGCCGGCCGGTGAGCGCTCCGCGCTCCTGAGTCGGGGTGAGCCGCTCCGCGCTCGGGCGGGGCGGCCTCTGCGGGCCTGTGGGGGCCGGGCGGGCACCCGTGGGGGAGTACGGGTGTCCGCCCGGTGTTCAGGGGGTCAGACCGTGGTGAGGGCGAACGCCTTCTCCATCAGGTCGTTCGCGGCTCCGCTGATGACCCGCTCGGCGCGGGCCTCTGCCTTCTCGGCGTCGGTCTTGCCCTGGGCCGGGGCGACGTGGTTGGCGTACTCGGTGAGCGCGTTGTAACCGGCCCACCGCGTGCCCCGGATACCGGCCTGGGTGTCGGCGTGCTCGAACAGATTCGAGATCGCCCCCCACCGCTGGCGCTGGTTGGTCTTCTTGCGGGGGCTGTCGTTGTCCTTGACCGGCCACAGCTCGTCCACGACCGAGCGCAGCTCGTTGATCGTCATCTCTTCCTGGATCATCCGCTGTGCGGCCTTCTCGAACTCCTCGGTGTACCGGAACGTCAGACCGAGGGCGGAACGGGCCTGCGCGATACGGGCCTTGGCGCCGGCGGTATGCCGGACCACGAACGAGGAGCGGGCCCCGTGGATGGCCGCGCGCACGGTGTTCGCGCACACCACCCGGACCGGCGTCATGACGATGCGGAACGCGCTGCCTCCGTCGTGGCTGTTGAACGCTGCGATGTACAGATCAACGTCGTCGTTCCCGCCGATCGTGAGGGTCTGCGGCATCTTCATGGTCAGGAACACCTGACGGCCGTCTTTGAGCGATCCGGCGGTTTCGAAGTGCGCGCCGGACTCGTCGGCAAGCAGGTTGAGGAACTCGGCGTGTTCCTCGTTCTGTACGGGGTGGTAGTCGGTGCCGACCACTCCGAGCGTCTGCGTGCGGCCGGTCTTCGGGTGCGTGCGCGCGGTCGCGAAGTGCTGCGCGACCTCCACCGGCGTTGTGCCCTCGGCCGTGATCTCGGTCGCGGTCAGGGGGAGGAGTCGCACGTTCCAGCCGGACAGAGACGCGATGCGCATGGCCTCCTCGGCGGTCATCGCTCCGTCGGTGACGGTGCCGAGCTTGTGCCAGGCGCTCGTGTTGGCGGAGGCGAAAGCGGCGGTGCCGTCGGTGAACTGCTCGATCTCGTGAGCCACTGGGGCTTCCCTTCTGGTGACGAACTTTCGGCGTGTCCGGTAGGGGGCCAACCCTTCGAACTGGTTCCATAATACCTGACTCCGAGGGTGGGGCAACCGATTAAATCTCCGAAGCGCCCCACCCCTGGGGCAACCTGCTGACCTGCGGTTACGGCTGCGGCAACTTGTGCCCCATCAGGTCACTCCTCCTGCTCAGCAAGGGCGGTAAGGCCGTAGTAGAGGTACTCCGGCACTTCGAACACGTTGGTCTCGACCGGGCAATACTGCGGGTGCTCGGTGACCATCCGGAACATCCGCCACCCGTCGACCGCGTCAGTCTCCGACCACTCCTGAACCTTGCCAAAGCCAGCGAGCGTGTCACCGACCGCGAGGTATTTGACCTGTGCGCGGTAGCACATGGCACCGGTCCGGTCGGCCCCCTCCTGCTCGACCACATGGGCGCGCGGGTGGGTCTTCAGCTGCTTGACGATCTTCTGACTCGTGATCACTACCCCTCCGTATGGGCCTACCGCTGCCAGTGCTGCGGCAGTGCCGTGACGCTCCCGGTGTGGACTCCGGTCAGTGCGGTGACGAACGCGCCGTTCCTGTACTCGCTGAGGCGGTAGAGCGCGGACTCTCGTCCTCGGCGGTCCAGTTCGCGATCAATGCGCGTCACCCAGTAGCGCCCGTGGCAGCACTCCTGCGACCCGTGGTAGCTGACCAACTGCCCGATACTGGGGCCGCTGTCCGCGTTCAAGGCGGCGGACAGGTTGGACAGTGCCGTACCGAACGTGTGGGGCGGCAATGGCACGTCGGCCAGTGCGGGCCCGGTGTGCCCGGTCCGTACGCCAGAGATCCATCCCGCCTCGAACAGGGGCCGGGCCAACTCGCGCACGTCGTACGGGAAACCGGTGTTCTCCGGGAGCTGTGCCAGGGCTGCCCGGAAAGCGGCCTCCATCTGCTCTCGCTCGCCCTCGCTCGCCGGAATGGCGCGGTGGGCGGGCTCAATGCTCGTCATGCTCACAGTGACTTTCCCTCCGGTTGGTGTAGGTGCTGGGGTTGTCCGGGGGGCCCGGTGACCAGACCCCCCGGAATTGCCTCCTACTTCAGTCCGCGCGTCCGCAGAAATTCACTGATGCGGAATGCGACGGCACGTACCGGAAGGGATGCGCCTCGGAAGGATCCGAGAATGCGGGGCCCGGTGTCGCTGTCGTGGATGATGTGGAACTCGAATCCCTCAGCGACCGGCAGAAGAATTCGGATGGGACCGGCCGTGGTCTCGAACCGAATTGATGTGGTGTTGTCGTCCTGGTTGTGCTCGATGATGGCATCCCTGAGCAGTTCCGGACGCGGGAGGAAGTTGGCGATCCGGCGGGCCTTTTGGGCCTGAGGGGTCGTGATCTCGTCCGTGCTGGTGGTCACCTTGCCAGCGGTGATGACGATTTCCACGTCTACGCCTTTCTGTTGACGAACGTTCGGCGGTGCCGTTAGGGGGCCACCCCTCCGACATGTTCCATAATACAGCAGTCTTGATCTGTTGCACCACCCCTTGCGCCAACTCCTGCACTATCTCTTGCCCCTTCTCCTGACCTTGCCGGGTGGCCGGCTTCTGGTTGTCCCTGGTCAGGCGGTCGTTCGGTTGTGGTCTGGTTGCTGACATCCCCTCTGCTGCCGCTCTTCCTGCCTGAATGTGAGATGGGGGTGGGTGTGGGCTGGGTGGTGCGGCGGCGTTGGGGATTGGGGCGGGTGTGTGGTGTTGCGCGTCGGCGGGGCCTCCGCGCGTTGGTTGGGGGGTGTGGTGGACCGTGTGGGCGGTCCGTGGGGGTCTGGGCCGGGCCTGGTCCTGGTCTTGGTTGGGTGTCGGTCCTGCCGGAGGCAGGCACACCCCCAAGGGTTTCGCTCAACGTCCGTCACCCCGTTGGGGGTTGGGTCCCGGAGGGGCCCTTTCCCTTTCCGGGTATTCCGTGATTTACTTTTCTCCACGGAATACCCGTCATTTCTGTTAGTCTTTAAGGGAATCGGAGATTCCCCCAATCTCCACCCCAGGAACCCCGCATGACGGATCCTCAACTAAACCCCCAACCCCCAACCCCCAACCCCCAACCCCCAACCCCCAACCCCCAACCCCCAACCCCCAACCCCCAACCCCCAACC